>CAYSDG010000027.1:0-19807 GCA_964429705.1 uncultured Oscillospiraceae bacterium
GGGATAGCCCACGCCCCAGGGGGAGTCCCACTTCAGAGCCTGATCCTCGAACTTGCTCTTGGTGAACCACAGGACGAAGTCGTTGCGGTTGCGCTTGTTGGTATCCTCCTCCACGCCCTCGCGCACGCCCACGGCCAGATCCTCCTCGTCGTGGTCGTTGAAGATATAGTAGCGGTCCAGCTTGCTGGTGTCGAAGTAGACGTTGCCGCCGGCGACATAGGCGCAGCCCTTCTCGACCAGGGCGGAGACGATCTTGATATACTCGTCGATACAGCCGGTGGCGGGCTGCACCACGTCGGGGCGCTTGATGTTCAGCTTGCGGCAGTCGTCAAAGAACGCGTCGGTGTAGAACTTGGCGATGTCCATCACGGACTTGTTCTCCCGCTTGGCACCCTTGAGCATCTTGTCCTCGCCGGTGTCGGCGTCGCTGGCCAGATGGCCCACGTCGGTGATGTTCATAACGCGGTTGACGTCGTAGCCCTCATAGCGCAGGGCCTTCTCCAGCACATCCTCCATGATATAGGAGCGCAGGTTGCCGATGTGGGCGAAGTGGTAGACGGTGGGGCCGCAGGTGTACATTTCCACATGGTTCGGCGTATGGGTGGAAAATTCCGCCTTTTTGCGGGTGGCAGAGTTGTACAGGTACATATCTATTCTCCTTTAAGGTTTGAATTACGGTGTTTTTCGTGCTGGTCGGCCGGAAGCAGCTGCTCCAGCTCCTCGATCCGGCGGGAGAGAGCCTCGATGCGGCCGGTCAGCATACAGAATTTTTGCAGAGTGGGGTCTGACACGGTGGTCTGGTCCACCTCGTCAGCGTAGTGCATGACCCGGCGGCCGTTGACCCGGACGATCTGGGCGGGGACGCCCACGGCGGTGGCGTTTTCCGGCACCTCCTGCAATACCACCGCTCCGGCGGCGATACGGGCGTTGTTGTGGATGTGGATAGGCCCCAGGACCTTGGCCCCCGCACCCACAAGGACGTTGCTGCCCAGGGTGGGGTGGCGCTTGCCGGTGTCCTTTCCGGTGCCGCCCAGGGTCACCTGCTGGTAGAGCAGGACATCGTCGCCGATCTCTGTGGTCTCGCCGATGACGATGCCGGTGCCGTGGTCGATGACAAGCCGCCGACCAATGGTGGCGCCGGGGTGGATCTCGATGTCTGTCCAGAATTTGCACCACTGTGAGATGCACCGGGCCAGGAAGCGAAGCTGCCGCCGGTACAGCCAGTGGGCCAGGCGGTGGTACAGCGTGGCGTGGACACCGGGATAGAGCAGCAGGATCTCCAGCTTGCTGCGGGCGGCAGGGTCCCGCCGCTGGTAGGCGTTGAGCGTTTCGATGAGCATGGACGAAAAGCTCCCTTCCTGTAGGGTTCCATCGAGCGAACGGGGCTGGGAGGAAATAAAAAAGCGCCCCCTGCCGTCCACCAGTGGACGGAGAGGCGCGGTGCGCGGTCCCACTCTCCTGTTTCGCTCAGCGAGCCAGTATCGCGGCTCAGACGGAGGGCATTGCCCCTCCCACTCCCGGACGCACGTTCCCACCGCTTCGCACAGGGCCGCTTACAGCCGGTGACGGCCCCTCTCTGTGTGCTCCACGCCGATACTCTTTCCGTTCATCGTGGTCATCTCACTTTTATTATATTATCAGCGAGCCGCGGTCGTGTCAAGCGCCTGCGGCGGAGAAAAGGCTTTTTCTTGCCAGCGGGCAAGGCGTGTGCTATGATAGGACCTGAAAAAATGAGAAAGCGGAGGAAGCGCGCTATGGATCGAGAACTGCTGGAGCAGCAGATGCTGGAGCTGCCCATCGTGCAGTATGAATATTTCCGGACGGAGGAGCTGGTCTTTACCGAGAAGGTCCGCTACATCTGTCAGAAGGAGTGCGGGCAGTATGGCAAGAGCTGGGCCTGTCCCCCCGGTGTGGGGACGGTGGAGGAGTGCCGGGAGAAATGTCTGCGCTATCCCAACGCGCTGCTCATCACCACCATGACGGAGGTCAGCGACATTGCCAATATCGACGAGACGCTGGCCACCCGCCCGGAGCACGAGGCCATCACCCACCAGGTGAAGGCCATGCTGGACAGCCAGGGGGTGGAGAGCTATGTCCTCTCCACGGAGTCCTGCGCCATCTGTGACCACTGTGCCTACCCTGACGGTCCCTGCCGCTGTCCGGATAAGATGTTCCCCTGTGTGGAGAGCCACGGCATTTTGGTGACGGAGCTGGCGGAGCGGTACGGCATCGACTTCCAGGCCGGCGGCAATATCGTCACCTGGTTCAGCCTGTTTCTCTACCGGGAGTGAACCGGTTCGAGGTTTTTCACGGGAACGGAATACAGGAAAAGCGGCGCAGCGTCCGGGGGCGGATGCTGCGCCAATGTGCGATTGGATGCACAGTTCGTTTTTTGTCAAAGTTGCCCTTGCAATTGTCGAGGAATGCACCTATAATGGGACGGAAAAACAAATAGGAGGAAGCGCTTATGAACCAATCCAACGCAACCAACAAAGTGATCACCGACGCAAGGGAACTCGGCGTCCCCAAGATGCTGGTCCTCGGCCTGCAGCATATGTTCGCCATGTTCGGTGCCACCGTGCTGGTCCCCATTCTGGTCAATAACTACGGCCTGCCCCTGTCTATCCAGACGACCCTGTTCTTTGCCGGCATCGGCACTCTGTTCTTCCATCTCTGCACCAAGCTGAAGGTACCCGCCTTCCTGGGTTCCTCGTTCGCCTTCCTGGGCGGCTTCTCTACGGTGGCCAACCTGCCCGCGTACGAGGGCGTCGATCCCCAGACCAAGCTGTCCTATGCGCTGGGCGGCATCGTTGTGGCCGGTCTGCTGTATCTGGTACTGGCTCTGATCATCAAGCTGGTGGGTGTGAAGAAGGTTATGCGCTTCCTGCCCCCTGTGGTCACCGGTCCCATCATCATCCTGATCGGTCTGAACCTGGCTCCCTCTGCTGTCAGCAACGCATCCACCTGCTGGTGGCTGGCAATCGTGTCCATGGGCATTATCATCGTGGCTAACATCTGGGGCAAGGGCATGATCAAGATCATCCCCATCCTGCTGGGCGTGGTCGGCTCCTATATCGTGGCTGTCATTGCCAACGCCTGCGGCGCAACGGTTCTTGATGCCACCGGCGCGGCTGTGCCGATGATCGACTTCTCCGGTGTGGCCTCCGCGGACATCGTGGGTCTGCAGCCCTTTGCCATCGCCAAGTTTGACATCAACGCCATCCTGGTCATGGCCCCCATTGCCGTCGCCGCCATGATGGAGCATATCGGCGATATGTCCGCCATCTCCGCCACTGTCGGCAAGAACTTCATCGAGGATCCCGGTCTGCACCGCACCCTGATCGGCGACGGTCTGGCTACCTCCCTCTCTGGCCTGTTCGGCGGCCCCGCCGACACCACCTACGGTGAGAACACCGGCGTTCTGGTCCTGTCCGGCGTCTATGATCCCCGGGTCATCCGCCTGGCCGCTGTCTACGCAGTGGTGCTGTCCTTCAGCCCCGCCTTTGAGGCCATCATCAGCTCTATCCCCTCCGCTATCATCGGCGGCATCAGTTTCATCCTGTACGGTATGATCTCCGCCATCGGTGTGCGCAATGTGGTGGAAAATCAGGTGGACCTGACCAACTCCCGCAACCTGATCATTGCTGCTGTCATTCTGGTCTGCGGCCTGGGCTTCTCCAACGGCCTGACCTTCCAGGTCGGCGGCGCTGCCATCACCCTGACCTCTCTGGCAATCGCCGCTATTGCCGGTATCGCCCTCAACGCCATCCTCCCCGGCAACGACTACGAGTTCGGCTCCAATGAGGCTGGCGATGAGAACCGCGGCATCCATCCTTGAGTTCTGAACGCAGCACAGCTGAAAGCCCGCACGGATCACCGTGCGGGCTTTTTGCGCTGTTTACGCTCTTTTTATTTGCACCGTGCCTGCAGCTCCCGCAGGGTCACGGCATAGGCCTCCCGCTCGTGGGGAAAGACCGGCAGACGCTCCGGCAGCACCCAGCCCTTCTGCTGGAAGATGCGGCGGAGGATCAGATCCAGGAAGTCCGGATTCTTCACCAGCACCGGGCCGGTGATGTGGGTGGCGAAGACATTGCCGCTGGTGTAGCCCTCAGCGCCGCCCCGCTGGTCATTGCCGAAGCCCAGGGGCAGGGCGCTGAACAGGGGAGAGGTCACGCCGGAGGTTGTGGAGCACTTGTTCATGAAGCCCACCAGGGGGGATTCCCACAGCGTGGGGGCGGCGATCACGTCCTCGGGGGTGCGTTTGTCGGTTTCCACGGTGGTGAAGTCCGCCGCACCTAGGGCGGACCAGACCTTACCGGCGGCATCAGTGACGGAGGTACCCAAGGTCTCCATGGCGTTTCCGGTGAAGAGGACCACAGCGCCACGGTCAATGGCGGCCTGGAAAGCGGCGGCGTGGCGGACCAGACCCAGCAGCACAGCCTTCTGGCTGCGCTCCGTGCCGGCACCCATGTAGATCAGGTCAGCCCTGGAGAAATCGGGAACATCCTCGCAGGTACACGCCGTCACTGTGACGGCTACATCCATAGCCTCCAGATGGCGGCGCAGCACCGCCAGATTGGCGTATTCGCCGTAGAGATTCATGCTGTCGGGGTAGAGATGCAAAATGTTCAGTTCCATGTCGTTGTCTCCTTTTCTCACGGCTCCCGCTCTGTCAGGGCCAGCAGCTTGTCCCGGTCGGAGAAGCAGGTCACCACAAAGAGCTCCTCTTCGCCGTCGGCCCGCAGGGCCTCGGCGGCCTGGGCAACGGTGTCAAAGCACAGCACCTTCTCGCCGGGGATGCCGGTGTAGTCAAAGCGCAGTGCCAGATCGTGGACATACTTGCCGCACAGCACTACACGCTTGATATTATCGGCATCCAGCTGGCCAAAGTCGACGTCCCACAGCCAGCTGGTCTCGCCGGTGAAGTATTTGCGGCTGATGGCATCCACAATGACCAGAACGGTGCAGCCGCGGCCCCATCGACGGATATAGTCCAGATTAGTGTCGTAGGCCACGGAGTTCTCGTGCTTGCTGGTGAGGAGCGTACCGTGGTGGCGGCCCAGCCGGAACTGCACCATGCGGCCATTTTTCAGAATATAGTTGTTGATGACCGCGGCCATAGCGGGCTTGTCCGCTCCGGCCAGAGAGCAGACGGACCATGCGGCCAGGATATTGTAGACATTGTAGATGCTGCGGAAGGCCAGGTCGATGCGGGTGTCGCCGTCCAGCGTCAGATGGCCCTGCTCCAGGTCCAGGTCGGTCACGGCGAAGTCGGGGGTATGGCGGTGGTGGCCGCAGCTTTCGCAGTGGTAGGAGCCGATGTGATGATAGTGATAGTAGTCGTAGACCATGCGGCCCTTGCAGGCGGGGCAGCGGCGGCTGTCGTCGTAGGCACCGGAGGGGGTATCGGTGCTGATGGCGCACTTCTCCAGACCGAACCACTTCACCTTTTCATGGCCCTGGGCGAAGCAGCTGACCAGAGGATCGTCGGCATTGAGCACCAGAGTGGTGTCGTCGTGGATGGCGGGGAGAATGGCGTCGTAGACCCACTCGGGGTGGCCGTTGCGGGTCAGCTGATCCCGGTACAGGTTGGTGATGACCAGATGGGTTGGGTGGAACCACTTGAAGGTGTGCCGGGCATAGCGCTCGTCGCTCTCCAGCAGCAGCACATCGCCGCGCATTTTGCCGGACAGGGAGCAGTTGTTCAGGATCAGGGTGGTGACCCCTTCGATCTGGTTGGAACCCTCCTCGTTGTAGATAACGGTCTTGCCGCTCTGGCGCAGGATGGCGGCGATCATCTCCACCGTGGAGGTTTTGCCGTTGCTGCCGGTGACGGCGATGATATAGGGAGGCAGCTGTACCCGGCGCAGCACATCGGGGCAGAGCTTCAGAGCGTATTTGCCGGGAAGGGAGCTGCCCTTGCCCACCAGCTTGCCCACGAAGCGCAGCAGCTTGCAGACGATGATAGCCAGTAATGATCTCATAAAAAAATAACTCCTTGTTGTCGATTCCGCAGGGTGATCCCGGGAGTGCGCAGCCGCGGCAGAGGCTTCGGCAAGCGCCGCAGACCACCGAGTCGGCGTTTCCTTGGGAAAAGTATACCACAGGGATCTGGAAATTTCCACAGCTGGCAGCGGTGCGGCGGGAATATTTTTCCCGCGCCCCTTGGTATTTGAAACCAGCCGTGGTATACTAAATTGTTAGATCACTTGCAAAGGACCGGTTTCTATGTCAACATCACATCCCAGACGGCGGCGGCGCAGGCGCAGCCGCCTGCCACGTCTGCTGCTTTTGCTGCTGCTGGCAGTGTTTGCCCTGCTTTTCCTCCGCTGGAGCAACACCAGCTTACAGGTGGAGCGCTTCACCTATACCTCCTCCCATCTGCCTGCCGGATTCGGCGGCTGCACCATCGTCCAGCTCAGCGACCTCCACGGCGCGGAATTTGGGGAGAATAACGCCGACCTGCTGCAGGCTGTGGACTATATCTTCCTCACCGGCGATCTGCTGGACCGCTTTCGGGAGACACCCCAGAGCTACGCTGTCAGCCTCTGCCGACAGCTGATGGAGATCGCACCCACCTATTTTGTCACCGGCAATCACGAGTGGGCGCTGCCTGGCATCCGGGAGCTGAAGTCCGCTATCCGTGACACCGGGACCACCGTCCTGACCAACCAGTTCGTCACACTGGAGCGGGGCGGAGACAGCATTCTCCTGGCGGGCATCGACGACCCCAACGGCTTTGCCGATCAGAAGACGCCGGAGGAGCTGGCCCAGGAGGTGCGGGAGACCTGGGGGGACGGCTTCTGGCTGCTGCTGGCACACCGCAATAACTTTTTTGAGAACCACTACAGTCTGCTGGGGGCCGACCTGGTCATCAGCGGCCACGCCCACGGCGGACTGATCCGCCTGCCCTTCACAGACGGGCTGGTGGGCGTGGAGCGCAACCTGTTTCCCGGCTATACGGCTGGCTTCTATGAGAAAAACGGAACGGATCTGTTCGTGTCCCGGGGGCTGGGCAACTCCGGCCGTACCTTTCGCCTGTTCAACCGCCCTCAGGTGGCGGTTTTGACCCTGGAGAGGGAGGAATGAAACATGAGGACCTTTGACGCGGGAGCATTTGATATTGCCGTCATCGGCGCGGGACATGCCGGTATCGAGGCCGCGCTGGCTGCCGCCCGTCTGGGGCTGGAGACCATCTGCTTCACCATCAACTTGGACGCGGTGGGCAATATGCCCTGCAATCCCGCCATCGGCGGCACCGGCAAGGGCCACCTGGTCCGGGAGCTGGATGCCCTGGGGGGCGAGATGGGGCGGGCCGCCGACAAAGCCTGCATCCAATATCGCCTGCTGAACCGGGGGAAGGGCCCCGCGGTCCACTCCCTGCGGGCACAGGCGGACCGCCGCCTGTACCAGCAGGTGATGAAGCACACGCTGGAGGAGCAGCCGCACCTGACCCTGCGCCAGGGTGAGGTGACTGCGCTGCACCTCACCAACGGCTGCGTCAGCCATGTGGAGCTGGAGACCGGAGCCGTTTTTGCCGTGAAGGCCGCCATCATCTGCTCCGGTACCTATCTCAACGGCCGCACCATCGTGGGCGAATGTGTGCGGGAAGGCGGGCCGGACGGCATGTTTGCCGCCACCCGTCTCACCGACTGCCTGGTGGGGCTGGGGCTGTCCCTGCGCCGGTTCAAGACCGGCACCCCGCCCCGGGTCAATGCCAGAACGGTGGACTTCAGTAAAATGGAGCTGCAGCCGGGGGATGAGAAGACCATGCCCTTCTCCTTTGAGACAGCCGCCCCGCCGGAAAACCGGGCCGTGTGCTACCTCACCTACACCAACGAGAACACCCACCGCATCATCCGGGAGCATCTGGACCAATCCCCCATGCACTCCGGCGTCATCGAGGGCGTAGGGCCCCGGTACTGCCCCTCCATCGAGTCCAAAATCACCCGCTTCGCGGACAAGCCCCGCCACCAGCTCTTCATTGAGCCCATGGGGCTGGACACCGAGGAACTGTATATCCAGGGACTGTCCTCCGCCATGCCGGAGGACGTGCAGACGGAGATGCTGCACACCATTCCCGGGCTGGAGCATGCCCAGATCATGCGCCCGGCCTACGCCATTGAATACGACTGCGTGGATCCCACCCAGCTGTGGCCCACACTGGAGTGCAAAGCCGTTCCCGGGCTGTACGGTGCGGGGCAGTTCTGCGGCTCCTCCGGCTATGAGGAGGCGGCGGTGCAGGGCTTTGTCGCCGGTGTCAACGCTGCCCGCAAGCTGCGGGGCGAGCCGCCCTTTACCCTGTCCCGGGGGCAGTCCTATATCGGCACCCTTATTGATGATCTGGTGACCAAGGGCACTGACGAGCCCTACCGCATGATGACCAGCCGCAGCGAGTACCGTCTGCTGCTGCGTCAGGACAACGCCGACGAGCGGCTCACCCCCATCGGCTACGCTATCGGTCTTATCAGCGATGAGCGGCTGAAGCGGGTGGAGGAGAAGTACGCCGCTGTCCGCCGGGAGGTCCGGCGGCTGAAGGGCCGGGGGCTTCCGCCTACCCCGGCGCTGAACGCCTTTTTGGAGGAGCGTGGCACCACCCCTGTCTCCGATGGTGCGCCTCTCATCGCCCTGCTGCGCCGCCCGGAGATCCACTACGAGGATCTGCGGCAGTTCGACAGCGATATGCCGGATCTCCCTGCCGAGGTCTCCGAGCAGGTGGAGATCTCCGTAAAATACGAGGGATATATCCAGCGTCAGCTCCAGGATGTGGAGGAACTGCGGCGCATGGAGAGCCGCCCGCTCCCGGCGGAGCTGGACTACCATGCCATCCATGGTCTGCGCCTGGAAGCACGGGAGAAGCTCAGCGCCATCCGTCCGCTGAACCTGGGTCAGGCCGGGCGCATCAGCGGCGTCAGTCCCGCTGATATGGCGGCACTGATGATCTGGCTGGAAAAATAGAACCACACAGCGAAGCCGCCCCTGCCATATGGCAGGGGCGGCGCTTTACATATTTGACATACGATTATGATGTCGCTTTCTGCGGATCAGCGCAGGGTCATGGGGGTCAGAGCCAAATAGTCCTCCAGTGTGCCATCGTTGAGGCAGCACTCGATGATCTGGCGGCCCAGGGGATCCAGCTCGTCGGTGAGGAACTGCTTGATCTCCTCCTTGAAGAAGTCCACCAGGATCTTCGCACCGGCGTCGTAGCCCTCCTCGCCCAGCTTGGACTGGGTCTCAGGCCGCAGGAAGGTCTGGCGGATGTACTGGTTATCCAGCTTCATGTCCAGCAGAGCGTAGCCGAACAGAGGGCAGCGGGCGGGGGTTAGGTGCTTGGCGCGGACGGTGCCGTTGTGGCGGGCCAGATACTCGCGGCTGATCCACTCGGACATAAAGCCCACGTTGTAGGCGCCGATGTGCTGGTTGGGGATCAGGACATTCAAAGTGTTGGGGTTGGCCATGATCTGGCGCAGCAGCAGGTTGGCCTGCACCACCTTCTTGCCGGTGGCGAAGGGCCAGTAGGAGCCGACGCCCTCGCTCTTCATCTTGCCGCCGCCGTCCACGATGCTGGGGTTCTTAAAGCCGCGGGGGGCCACCAGACGCCACAGCCAGGCCAGCGCGGGGGGGATCACATGGAGCATACCCATGACGCCGTAGTTGGGAGAATCTGCCGTGGAGGGGGGCATACGCACGCCGAAGCTGCGCACATCCACCTGCTCGGGGGTGCGGGGATGGATGTTCTCGATCATATCGCGGGGGATGATGACACGGGGGTTGGGGCAGGGCTTGCCGGTGGAGTCCATGACATGCTCCCAGATCAGGCAGGTCGCGCCGGGAACGCTGTCCATATTGAAGAACAGCAGGGGGCGGCTGGGATGGATGGAGACCTTTTCATAGATGGGGTTGTTGCCGTAGGCGTGCAGGCCGTCCATGCGCAGGAACCAGCCATGCTCCGCGTCCACGATGCTCAGCTTGCCGGAGTTGTCCTGATAGCCCGTGTGGCAAAGGGCCATATCGTCGGCGATGGGGCTGATGTCGCAGCTCTCGTTCAGCGCCAGGTAATATTTCTCACCGGTGATGATGTGGGTGCCCAGAAGCAGGCGGTCGTCCTCCTCGCGCTGGAAATCCTCCAGCATCTCGCTCTTGCCGCCGCCGCTGGCGCCCTCGTGCATGAATACGACCTCGTTCTCATAGGGGGTCTCCACCATGGCCGCGCTGGCGTGGCAGCAGACCCAGCCCTCCTGCTCGCCGATGTCCAGCAGCACGGAGTATACGCCCTTCTTGGCGGAGGGACCGGGGTACAGGTTGTAGGCGAAGACCTCGTGAAGCTCCTCACTGCGGTTGTGGACCACCACCTGCTTGCCGTTGAAGTGGGTGTGGCGGAAGGGCGGCGCGACATAGAGGATGGCGCGGGGCTTATAGTTTTCAGGGACATCGTTGATGGAGACGAAGCCCTGCATGTTGGCCAGAGCCAGGGCGAAGAAGGCCGCGTTCAGGGGACAGACCATCAGGCAATCGTAGCCAAACTGGGGGTCGCCAGCCTTAAAGGGCAGCAGGATCAGCTTGCGGTCGCTGAACCACTCCATGGTCTCCCGGCGCATATCGGCGAACTCGTAGCCGAAGCGCTCGCGGAACTTGGGCTTGTCGCTGGGCAGATCGTCGCCAATGACCATGGAATCCGGGTCACGGCGGCGCATATAGTCCTCCATGAAGTTGACGACAGCGCCATTCTTGCAGCGAATGACCTCCGCCTCCTTCACCGTACCGCGGCCTGCAATGTTGTACACCACGTCGTACTGGGAGGTATGGGTGGGACCGAAGGCCAGCTCATCCAATTCCTCCTGCGTCTCAATATAGGCGATGGTGCGGCACTTGGCCAGGGCATCGTGGAGATCGTCGGGCAGGATAAAACGATTGAAATAGATATCAGAGTACATCGAATTCCCCTCCATTATAGTTGATATATGCACTTTATCACACTAGCACCCAAAAATCAAATCGCCATTTTTTCCGGTTCGTCAAATCGCTCAGAGGCCTTTTTGTGTTATAAAATTAACAAACAAACTTGTTTTTTTCAGATCCGTCACCTTTTTGTCCTAAAATTTAATTATTCCTATTTTTGCACCCTCAAAAAGTTTCATGAAATTTTGCACCTATACTTAATTAAAACTTAATACTTTTTCTACAAATATACCTTGACAGGCGAAGTATATCGTGATACTATTCTTTCAACGCAGAGCACAGTCGCTCCGTATCACAGGAAAGGAGTTATGGATATGTCAATTTCAGCGGATACCCTGCGCGGCCACACGGATACCATCATCCTGACGCAGCTGATGCGGGGAGACAACTACGGCTACGAGATCAACAAGACTATTCAGCAGCGCACCGGCGGCCAGTACGGCTTCAAGGAAGCCAC
Source organism: uncultured Oscillospiraceae bacterium (assembly GCA_964429705.1). Taxonomy (GTDB): domain Bacteria; phylum Bacillota; class Clostridia; order Oscillospirales; family Oscillospiraceae; genus Pelethomonas. The sequence continues at coordinate 11,417 of CAYSDG010000027.1, forward strand.
CCTGTACACCGCCTTCAAGCGGCTGGAGCAGAACGGTCTCATCACCTCCTACTGGGGGGAGGACGGCCCCGGCGCGCGCCGCCGATACTACTCCATCACCGAGGCGGGCCGCCTGCAGTGGGAGGCCAACTGCCGGGAATGGGAATCTACCAGGGCGCTCCTGAACGCCCTGATCACTTTAGAGGAGGTATGACTATGGATCGCATCAAAACCAAACTTATCATTGCCGTGACTAACCGGCTGAGTGCCGCTGCCGACAGCGACGCGCGCACGGATCTGATCGAGGAACTCAGCGAGAACCTCTACCAGCGCTATCTGGACCTGGCTGCCTCCGGCATGGAGGAGAGCGCCGCCTATACCAAAGCTCTGGAGGAGCTGGGCGATGTGGAGGAGCTGCTGGAGTATCTGCGCACACTGGAGCCCGACAGCCAGCAGCCCCGCCAGGACGGCGAGCGCACCGGCTCCAGCTTTGATTTCGACAACATGATGCGGGGCGCGGAGGACATCGTCCGGGAGACTATCTCCCAGACCAGAGACGCTGTGGACCAGGCCAAGGACATCGTGCGGGATGTGGCCCACAAGCTGAAGGAGCGCTATCCCCACGGTGTCAAGGACTTCTCCGCCTGCGGTGCGCCCGCCGAGGACACGGTCATCCCCGCCGAAGGGCTGACCGGGCTGGATATTCACCTGGTCAACGGCGATGTGGACATCCGCGTTATCCCGGATCCCGATGCGCAGGTGATCCTTTCCGGCAATACCCAACAGTTAAATGTCCGCCTGCGGGAGGACGGCGTTCTCGCCATCAGCCCCGATGACCGGACCGCCTCCGCCGCCTTCTTTTCCACCCGCGGCCTGCTGTCCACCGATGTGGAGCTGCTGCTTCCGGCCCGCCGCTGGGACAGCATAAGTATCACCACCGCCAGCGGCGACGTGGAGGTGCACGACTCCATCGACGCGGCCCAGCTCTCTATAACCACCGCCAGCGGCGATGTGGACCTGTGCGGGGTAAGCGGTCCTGTCCAGCTTTCCACCGCCAGCGGTGATGTGGAGCTGAAGGGCAACTACGCCGAGATGAGCGCCCGGACCGCCAGCGGTGACGTGGACCTGCGAGGCTGCGCCCAAAGCATCTCCTGCTCCACCGCCAGCGGCGATGTGGACCTGTACCTGAGCGCCCTGCCCCAGACGCTGGACGCCTCCACCAAGTCCGGCGACTGCGAGATCCGCATCCCTGACGGCCTGGGCTTCAGCCTGCGCCACCGCACCATCAGCGGAAATCTGCGGACGGATTTCGACCTGGTAGGCTCTCTGGCCTCCCGCTGCCGGGAGGCGATGTACCTGGATGGCGGCAGCTGCGCTATGAACATTGAAACCGTCAGCGGCAGCCTGGTCCTGCGCCGCCTGTAATGCAATCTTAAAAGAAAAGGAACGACATTCATGCTGAACAAACGAGGTACCGATCTGGTGGCCTATCTGGGCTGGCCCGGTCTGGCGCTTGCCTACTTTCTGGGAGACCGGATGGCGAGCCATTTCCATCTGAATCAGGCTCTGCTGCTCCATCTGGCGTTTTTCGCCGCCAAGCTGGTGTTTAGCGTGCCGCTGCTGGGCTGGGCCATCGGCCTGATCGGCACGATTTTCTGCATCGCCTGCTGGCTCATCAGCCTGATCAATGCTCTGCAGGGAGTCGAACGGCCCCTGCCCGGCTTCGGTCAGATCCATATTTTATAAACAGCAAGGGTCTGTCTCACCCATACAGTGAGACAGACCCTTTAGGCTGTCAAAAACGGCTGCGCTATGTTGGTGGATATGAGGACACGCGCCCGGAGGTCACAGGCCGCCGGTCTGCGCGCAGGGCAATAGCGGCCTGCCGCTGCTGTCAAGGAGAAATGCCTTCACCTGTGCAGCGTTGGAGAGAGCGGCGGCATCCAGCGGGATCGTCACCTCACCCGCTTCAGCTGCCAGCTCCTGCCCGCTCACCAGAAGAAGCTGGCCGTTTTCAGCGTACAGCGCCACGCCAACATACGCATTCTTCGCATTCTGTACCCGCAGTGCCACACCTTCCGCAGATACCGACTGGATCTCCACGCTCTCGGTGTAGGGAAGGGCTACGAACACCTCGGCATGGTCGTTGAAGCTGCTGCTGTCCATGCTGTCCGGTGTGAGCTCCGCGCAGATGATGCCCGACAGCCCGCCGCCCAGAGCCTCTCTGGTGATCTCCACCTCGTAGAGGCTGCTCTCGCCCTGGGCCAGCGTCGCCAGCTGCACCTGCTGCAGCGTCTCGCTGCCGCAGCGAATGATCATCTGTCCGCCCATAGAGGCCGCACCGTTGTTGACTACCCGCAGCATCACCCTGCTGCTGTCGCCCACCTGCACCAGCGAGGCGGACACGGACAGGTCGCCGAGGCCCGCTGTCAGCCCGGCGGAGTCATTGTCGGTGTTCTGATCCCCTGCGGCGGAAACGGTGACGGTGTATTCCTGGGTGGTAACGGTCCCGCTCAGAGTCATGTCCAGTGAAACGGTTTCCACTTCGGCGGGAGCAAGGGGCAGGAGGAAGCTCTGTTCCCCGACCGTTGTACCGCTTGCATCGGTGATCGTCACGGTAAAGGCATTCACGGTGCGGTCGCCCAGATTCTGAATATCCACGCTGATCGGGAGCGCCCCGCCAGGGGTCTCCTGGCTGTGGTCAACGCTAAGGGCATAGACCGCCAGATCGGTGACCCCGTCCAGGATGCCCCAGGCAAGGGTGCAATTTTCCTCCACAGCACCATCGCTGATGGTCACATCCGCCTGAACAGCAGTCAGATAGGTGGTTCCGCTGATCTCGGATGCGGCATAGGACTGGAGATAGCTCCCCTGCGCCGTCACCTGCACCGCATCGCTCCACCTGCCGTCGCTGTACACGAAGGCGTACAGATTGGAATTTTCCTCGCCGGAGGCGGCGTTGAAGAGAATGCGGTCAGACAGGACGGTGAAGCCGCTGGGCGCTGCCCCTGTCTCAAAGACTGTCGCGGTGGCCGCACCATCGTAGCTGTACAGCGCCGTATCGCTGAACCACAACAGCGCGTCGCTCCCGCTGCCCGGCAGCTGCGCCAGGTTGATGCCGCCGATGTCACCGGAGGCCACCGGCGCGGCGGCCCCTGTCAGGGGATAGCACCACAATACGCTGTCCCCGGTGGTGGTCAGGTCAGCGTCGCCGTCCAGCAACGCCGCCACGGTGGGCTGACCGCCCAGCAGACCCGCCGCCAGGTCAGTGACGGTGCTGCAATTTTCCGCCAGAACGCTGCGCTGCCACACACCGTTTACCAGCTGGGCGCAGCAGATGCTGCCAGTGGAATTTTGCATAAAATAGTCGCTGCTGTCGCTGTTGGACACCCAGGCCACCAGAGGTGTACCGCCTGCGGCGGTGATGACAGGGCTGCGGCTGAATACGCCGTCCTCAGACACGGTGACAAAGTCCGTGAATTTACCGGCCTCCCCGTCAAAGCGGGCGATCACGATGGTCTGGCTGGCGGCGTAGTCCGCCAGAGTACCGCTCTCCGTCATAGGCTGGGCGGAGCTTTGATAGGCCAGGTACAGCGTCCCGTCCGGCGCGGTGGCCAGGGTGGGGGCGGCATCGGCGGTCAAATTATCCGCGTCCACAGGCTGGGGCTCCGTCCAGCTGCCGCCGGTGAAGCAGGAGTACACCAGCTGGGGATAGTCATACGCCCCGCGCTCCATGTTGGCCCGCACCCACACCAGCACCGGTGTGCCGTCCGCGCTGCCCAGCACCGGCTGCATGTTGCGGTAAGTGCCGGTTTGCAGGGGCGTCAGCTGGCTGGCACCGGTGGTGTCGCCGTCCAGGTTGACCGGGGAGATACCGCTGTCCAGCCAGCCGGACTCGCCAGCCAGATAGCTCAGGTCCGCCGCCGTGTAGGCATTCTCATCGTACAGACCCGCCAGCCAGCTCTCGCTCTGGAGAGTATAGGCCGAAGCAGTGTGGGCTGTGTGGGTGTAGATGTGCCAGGTACTGTAGGCGAAATCCTTTTTATACTCAAAAATGGACACATATGCCTTCAATCCCAGGGAGCCGGTGAGGTCGATGTAGTTCACGCCGGGGGTCTGGCTGGTGCCGATGAGCTGGATCTCAATGGGGAGATTTGCCGAGCCGAAGGCCCCTGCACCCACCAGCTTGCCCACGCCAACGCCGCCGAAGGCCTCCAGATTGGGGGTCAGGGTAAACTTGACGTCGCCGTTCAGGGTGCTGGTCTGCAGGTCATAGGACGCAGAGGTACCAAGCTTGCCGTCCACCCCCACCTTGATGCTGAACGTCACCGGCACCACTACAACAACATAGGTCGGACCCTGGACCGTTACGCTGGCCTTGACAAGGATATACAGATCGACCTTCACCTCGGCCAGACCAGCTTCGTCCAGCTTGCCCTCACCATAGCCGATGAAGTTTGCCTTCACCTTCCCTGCCACAGGTACGTTCATTTCATGGAAGGAGGTAAACGCGTCCAGCTGCTTCTGGAGATTCTTGTTGACATTGATCCCCCTCAGATCCTTCAGCTGGTCCATCGTCTTCTTGATGTCCTCCAGACCTTCTTCGAAATCCTCGGAAATGCTGTTCTGATTCAGCTTTACGTTGATCCCAACATGGACTGTATCTTCGCTGTATACAATGTCCAGCGGCAGAGCCGGTATGTCAAAGGTCAGCTCACTGCCGCCCACAAAGGGATAGTCCTTATTGACGGTAAGGGACAGCTTATCGCCTCCCAGGTTGATGCTGTTTTCATACTCGTTTGTGGCATCATCCACAAAGCTGAGATTGATGGGGGTATCCACCACACGCTCCGACCCGCCGTAGACCCGGACGAACACATCGCCGCCTTCGGAAAATTTGCGGATGGACAGATCGAACACACCGGCCGTATTGTACTGGATCACCGATGAGCCCTGATACAGAGCGTAACCTGTGGCACTGCTGACATCCATGGCCTCGCAGGTCAGGGTGAAGGTCCCGTTTTTACTGCTCATGCTCAGACGTTTGGTTTTGCTCAGCAGGTCGATGGCGGACAGGGCCTTTTCACCCTCTGTGGTGGTCGTATAATAGGCGTGGGCCAGCGTCAGCTCTGACTCCTCCTCCGTGTAGAGGATAACAATATCATAACCGTCCGCGCTTTTGGTATAGTTGGTGTTTGTGTTGGACCAGTCCCGGTACCCCGCACAGGTAACGGTGATGGACGGCTGGCCAATGGTAAACGCATCAAAGACCGCCAGACCGTTTTTGTCGGTGGTATTGGTCTCGCTGCCAAAGGTGACTGCTGCCCCCTGAATGGGCAGCCCGGCATTGTCCAGAACCAGAATACCGTACTTCCCGGCGGGGAACTTTTCTGCTATCGCTGTGGTGATCTGGCGGTAACCGTCCCAGGTAGCCAGCTCATAGCCGCTCATATAGGTGTCTCCGGTCGGCCAGCCGCTCATCCCCGGAATATAGTGAAGGACCGAGCTTTCCGGATAGGAGCGTGTGTATATCTGCCGCGGGCGGTTTCCTCTGAAATATACACCGCTAAGGCCGCTGCACTCGTAAAAAGCATAATCGTAGATATACGTCACACTGGCTGGAACGATCAGTCCTCCGCCGAAGCCTTTACAGCCATAAAACGCGTGGTCAGCTATTGTCATCACGCCGTCCGGAATGGTCAGACTGCCCGTAAAGCCACTGCACCCGGAAAACGCATAGGAACCGATGGTCACGGTCCCGCTGCCAATGGTCAGCTTACCCTTGAAACCGCTGCAATTTTCAAATGCACGCTGGCCGATGTGGGCAACATGGTCGCTGATCGTCAAACCGCCTGAGAAGCCGGTACATCCGGAAAATGCAGAGTTGCTGATTTCGGTCACGCTGTCCGGGATCACAAGGTCGCCTGTAAAGCCGGTACATCCGGAAAACGCAGAGTTGTTAATTTCGGTCACGCTGTCCGGGATCACAAGGTCGCCTGTGAAGCCGGTGCATCCGGAAAACGCAGAGCTGCCAATTGTGATCACGCTGTCCGGGATCACAAGATTGCCTGAGAAGCCGGCGCAATTCTGAAATGCGCGCTCGCCGATGCACGTCACGCCGCTCTTAATGACCAGCGCCTTCAGGTCGCTTTGATAGCTGTACCATGGCGGCATGGAAGAAGAGTAATAACTCTTCATTGGACCCGTGCCGCTGATGGTGAGGGTCCCCTCGCTGTCCAGGGTCCAGGTGAGATTGGTGCCGTCCCCGTCGCCGCAAGTGCCGCTGGCCACGGGTTCCGCCGCGCTGGCCCGCACTGTCAGCAGCCCCAGCAGCAGGAGCAGACAGACAGTCGTCAGCAGTCCGCTCAGCACCTGTTTTCCGCTCATGATCCGTCTCATATGTACTCTCCTCACACACAAATTTTCACTGGAAACAATTATTTGCAAATTCAATATACCACTTCAACGGAGTGTAGGCAATGGTCATGGCTAATTTTTCGCCGCGCCTATCGCACCAATTTCCAGAACAGGAACACGCCCAGCGCCAGCTGGAGCAGGAGGATGGCGGGCATTCCCCAGACAAAATACCAGTGCCGGGTCTTGTGGCGGAACGCCCGCATTCCCAGTATGGCGCCCAGACTGCCCCCCAGCGCGGCGGCCAGAAACAGCCGCTTTTCCGGAATGCGGCGGGCGCCCTCACGCCTGGAGCGGCGCTTGTCCGCGCCCATCATCAGAAAGGCGATGAGGTTGATCAGCAGCAGATAGATCAGCAGCGCCAGCCACAGGGGGCTGACCGCAGTCCAGAGGGTGTCGCCTTGCGCCTGGGGCAGAAAAAATGTGCTCATAGCAGTAAGCTCTCCTTTGATAGGAATGGATGGCCATATTTTGGAGCGCAGAGGAGAGACTGTCAAGAGAGAGTTGGGTTTTCCGGAAAAGTTTGTGGGAAATGCCGGAGAGAGAAACGGAGCGGAAATCGGAAAACCTCTTGTAAAACAACGGCGGGAGAGGTATAATATTTCTTAAACTGTATCTACGCACCAAATTTTGCGAAATGTAGGTGAAAACATATGGAGAGAATCAAGATCGCGGCGATTTTTGCCGACAGCGAGAAGCTGAGCGGCCAGGAGATCACCGTATGCGGCTGGGCGCGCACCATCCGCGACATGAAGACCTTTGGCTTTATCGAACTCAACGACGGCTCCTGCTTTAAGAATCTGCAGGTCGTTATGGATGCCGGCGTTGTGGAAAATTATAAGGAGATCGCCTCTCAGAACGTGGGCGCGGCCCTCATTGTCAAGGGTACCGTGGTGCTGACTCCCGAGGCCAAGCAGCCTCTGGAGGTAAAGGCCAGCGCCATCGAGGTGGAGGGCGTCTCCTCCCCGGACTACCCCCTGCAGAAGAAGCGCCACAGTGTGGAGTATCTGCGCACCATCCAGCATCTGCGCCCCCGCACCAACCTGTTCTCCGCGGCGTTCCGCGTCCGCTCCGTGGCGGCCCACGCCATCCACTGCTTCTTCCAGGACCGCGGCTTCGTCTATGTCCATACCCCCATCATCACCGCCAGCGACTGCGAGGGCGCGGGCGAGATGTTCCAGGTGACCACCCTGGATATGGCCAATCCTCCCCGGCTGGACGACGGCTCTGTGGACTACAGCCAGGATTTCTTCGGCAAGAAGGCAAACCTGACTGTCTCCGGTCAGCTCAACGGCGAGAACTTTGCCATGGCCTTCGGCGACATATACACCTTCGGCCCCACCTTCCGGGCTGAGAACTCCAACACCCAGCGCCACGCCGCTGAGTTCTGGATGGTGGAGCCGGAGATTGCCTTCGCCGACCTGAACGATGATATGGACCTGGCGGAGGATATGATCAAGTATATCATCAACTACGTCATGGACAAGTGCCCCGACGAGATGAACTTCTTCAACTCCTTTGTAGATAAGGGGCTGAAGGAGCGGCTGGAGCATGTGGCCGGGTCCGACTTTGGCCGTGTGACCTACACCGAGGCGGTGGAGATTCTGAAGGCGAACAACGATAAGTTCGACTACAAGGTGGAGTGGGGCTGCGACCTGCAGACTGAGCACGAGCGCTTCCTCACCGAGCAGATCTACAAGCGCCCCGTGTTCGTCACCGACTACCCCAAGGACATCAAGGCATTCTATATGCGCCTGAACGACGACGGAAAGACCGTGGCCGCTGCCGACTGCCTGGTGCCCGGCATCGGCGAGATCATCGGCGGCTCCCAGCGTGAGGAGCGGCTGGACATTCTGGAGAACCGCATCAAGGAGCTGGGCATGGACCCCAAGGACTACTGGTGGTACCTGGACCTGCGCCGCTACGGCGGGTGCAAGCACGCCGGCTTCGGCCTGGGCTTCGAGCGGATGGTCATGTACCTCACCGGCGTGGGCAATA
>CAYSDG010000028.1:0-19584 GCA_964429705.1 uncultured Oscillospiraceae bacterium
CGGTGCCGGTGATGCCCATGCCCACGCCGATGTCGGCGGACTTGATGGAGGGGGCGTCGTTGACGCCGTCGCCGGTCATGGCGGAGATAGCGCCGTTGCTCTTCCAGGCGTTGACGATGCGGACCTTATGCTCGGGCTGAACGCGGGCGTACACGCCGTAATTCTTCACGAACTCGCCGATCTGATCGTCGGGGATAGCGTCCAGCTCAGCGCCGGTGATGGCCTGGGAGGCATCGGTGATGATGCCCAGTTCCTTGGCGATGGCCACGGCGGTGTCCTTGTGGTCGCCGGTGATCATCACAGCCCGGATACCGGCGGAGCGGCACTGGTCGATGGCGTCCTTGACCTCGGGGCGGACGGGGTCGATCATGCCCGTCAGGCCCAGGAATACCAGCTCCTGCTCCAAAAACTCGGGAGCGTTGCTCTCAGGCCTGGTATTCCAGTCGCGCTTGGCAACGGCCAGAACGCGCAGCGCCTTGTCAGCCATGGCCTTGTTGGCGGCCATGATCTCCTGACGCTTCTCGTCGGTCATGGGCTTGCTCTCGCCGTTTTCATAGTAGCAGGTGCAGCGGGACAGCACAACGTCGGGGCCGCCCTTGGTGTACTGGACAAAGGTGCCGTTCAGGGCGTGGACGGTGGACATCATCTTGCGGCCGGAGTCGAAGGGAGCTTCGTCCACACGGGGAGCGGCCTTCTCCAGATCCTGCTTCTTCAGACCCACGGAGCAGGCGAAATTCACCAGGGCGCACTCGGTGGGCTCACCCTCGGCCTTGTCCTCGTCGTTCAGGTGGGCATCGGAGCACAGGGCCATGGCGGCAGCCACCAGCTGGGTGTCACCCAGGTGGTCCACCACGGTCATCTTGTTCTGGGTCAGCGTGCCGGTCTTGTCGGAGCAGATGACCTGGGTGCAGCCCAGCGTCTCCACGGCGGTCAGACGGCGGATCACGGCGTTGCGCTGGCTCATCTTGGTCACGCCGATGGACAGCACCACGGTGACCACGGTGGCCAGACCCTCGGGAATGGCGGCGACAGCCAGGGAGACGGCGGTCATGAAGGTCTCCAGAATGACCTCCAGATGGAAGTCACCAGCCATCAGCAGATTGAAGATGAAGATGAACACGCAGATGCCCAGCACCAGCTTGGAGAGGGTCTTGCCCAGCTCGTCCAGCTTGCGCTGCAGGGGGGTCTGCTCGTCCACCGCGGCGGCCAGAGCGCCGGCAATCTTACCCATCTCGGTATCCATACCGGTGGTGGTGATGACGGCCTTGCCGCGGCCGTAGACCACGGTGGAGCCCATGTAGCACATATTCTTGCGGTCGCCCAGAGGAATGTCGTTCTGTCCCTCGTGCAGCCCCAGTGTCTCCAGGATCTTGGTGACGGGGACGGACTCGCCGGTCAGGGCGGCCTCCTCGATCTTCAGAGAGGCGTTTTCAATGATACGGCCATCAGCGGGGACGGCATCGCCAGCCTCCAGCAGCACCACATCACCGGGCACCAGCTCATCGGAGTGGAGCGTCACCACCTTGCCGTCGCGCATGACCTTGCAGGTGGCGGCGGTCATGGTCTGGAGCGCTTCGATGGCGGCCTCGGCCTTGCTCTCCTGGAACACACCCAGCACGGCGTTGAGCAGCACCACGGCCAGGATGATGACGACCTCGGCCATCTCGTCGTGACCGGCCATCAGATTGGTGACGGCGGACACCACGGCGGCGGCCATCAGGATGATGAGCATGGGGTCCTTCAGCTGCGCCAGAAAGCGCTGGAGCAGGGTGGGCTTTTCTGCCTCCTTCAGCTTGTTGGGGCCGTACTTGGACAGACGCTCCTGAGCCTGACCGGTGGTCAGCCCCTCAGCGCCCACGCCAAGGTCCCGCAGAACTTCTTCCGCGGACTGCGTGTAGATCTTCTTCATAGTTGACACTCCTTTAAATAATAAAAGAGACTCATGCACTGCTCTTGCTGAGCGGTGCATGAGTCTCATTCTTACTAGCACACCGGGCCTTGCGGCCGGGATGACGGTTGCGCTTCACACAGCGGGCCGCTGTGCGGAATTACTCCCTCATACAAAGAGGTAGTTTACCATTAACGAAGCGAAATTTCAAGTAGAATTTTTACTTTCCGCCAATTTTTTGCGCAGCAGCCGGCCCTGTGGACGGGGGATATTTTTGCCGCCTTGTTCCGGGGGAGAAACTGTAGTATACTGATGATACAGTTGTCCGGGGGAGTGCCTCCGGAAAAAACAGACAGGAGGATACGCGCATGGGTATCGTGATCGCCGCAGGCAACAGTATGAAGCTATGGCTGGCCGCTGACGGCAGATGTGCCGTCAGAGATCCGCAGGGCGAGCTGGTGGTATATGAGGAGGACCTGCCCAAGGTCAGGCGGGTGACGGACCAGATCCTGGTGGGATATGCAGGGGACAGCGCGGTTTGCACTGCCGCCATCGACCAGGGAATGGACTTTGTGCGCCTCATAGGCGCGGCGGAGACCGCGGATATGCTGGCTGCCGGCTGTGAGCTGGCCATCCGGAAGGATCAAGGGGACCCCATGGTGGATGCTCAGATCGTGGTGGCCGGTCTTACCAGCAGCGGCGCTTTCGGCATCTACGCCATCCGCCGCATCGGCGGCCAGGTCAGCGAGAGCCGGGGGAGGATGGAGTCTCCCCATGTCTGCCAGTTCGCAGTGCTCTCCGAGGAGCCGGAAGACACCGCCTGGGCGGATGAGATCATGGGCAGCAGCCCTGCGGTGGAGGAAAATCTCCACGCCTGTATCCGGGCCGCGGCCGATCGGTCTCCGCTGGTCAACGACCATATCACCGTGCTGTCACTGGAGCGGTGAGTATTCCGGCGGTAGAAAAAATTTTGACGCAATTGCGGCAGAGGTCTTGACGATGTGTAAATATTATACTATACTACATGCATAAATATTATTTTAGAGAGGATCATACCTATGTTTAAGCATGTTATCGTCAGACGGCCCTGCAAGGCAATGGTGGAGGGCATCACCTCCGCGCCGGAGCTGGGCAAGCCCGATCACGCCCTGGCCCTGCAGCAGCACGACGACTATATCGCCGCCCTGGAGCAGTGCGGTGTGGATGTCACGGTTCTGCCTGCTGACGAGCGCTATCCCGACTCCTGCTTTGTGGAGGACCCCGCCGTTATCACCAGCAAGTGCGCCATCATCACCAATCCCGGCGCTCCTTCCCGCAACGGGGAGAAGGACGAGATCGTGGGCGCCATCAAAAAGTTCTTCTCCGATGACCAGATCGAGTACATCCAGGCCCCCGGTACGCTGGAGGGCGGCGATGTCATGATGGTGGGGGACCACTTCTATGTGGGCCGCTCCGCCCGCACCAACGAGGAGGGTATCCGTCAGTTCATCGCGATCCTGGAGAAGCACGGTCTCACCGGCTCTGAGGTGAAGCTGGAGGAGGTGCTGCACCTGAAGACCGGTGTCAACTATCTGGAGAACAACAATATGCTGGTGTCCGGTGAGTTTGTGACCAAGCCGGAGTTCCAGAAGTATAACCGCTTTGAGATCCCCCAGGAGGAGGCCTATGCCGCCAACTGCATTTGGGTCAACGGTACGGTCATCGTCCCCAAGGGCTATCCCGCGGTGGAGAAAGCTGTCCGGGAGATGGGCTACAAGGTCCTGCTGGTGGACACCTCCGAGTACCGCAAGCTGGACGGCGGACTCAGCTGCCTGTCCCTGCGGTTTTAATGGCTGAGCAGAGCCGCAAGAAGAATAAAAAAAGACGACGCCTGGTTTCACAACCAGGCGTCGCTTTTTGCTGTTGACAGAGGGCGGGGGAGCCCATTTTGGAAGATTCCGCCTCAGGATGCCTGCTCAAACTGGCTGTTGTACAGCTCAGCGTAGAAGCCGCCCTTTGCCAGCAGGTCCTCATGGGTACCGCTTTCGATGATGTCGCCGTTATTCATCACGAGGATCAAATCCGCGTTCTTGATGGTGGACAGGCGGTGAGCAATGACGAAGGAGGTCCTGCCGTGCATCAGCGTATCCATAGCGTTCTGGATCAGAAGCTCGGTGCGGGTATCCACGGAGGAGGTAGCCTCATCCAGGATCAGCATGGGTTTATCCGCGATCATGGCGCGGGCAATGGTCAGCTGCTGCTTCTGGCCCTGGGAGAGGTTCACCTGATCGTTCAGCACGGTCTCATAGCCGTGGGACAGGGTGCGGATAAAGTGGTCCAGACCGACTGCCTTGCAGGCCTGACGCATTTTTTCCTCTGTGACGCCGCGGGTATTATAGACCAGATTTTCCCGGATCGTGCCTTCAAACAGCCAGGTATCCTGCAGCACCATGCAGAACTGATCGTGGACGGCCTCGCGGGTCAGTTCACTGGTGGGGACGCCGTCGATGCGGATCTCGCCGCCCTGCAGCTCATGGAATCGCATCAGCAGGTTGACCATAGTGGTCTTACCGGCACCGGTGGGGCCGACAATGGCGATCTTCTGACCGGGCTTTGCCACGGCGGAGAAATCGTTGATAATGGTCTTGTCGGTATCCTCATAGCCAAATCTGACATGGTCAAATTCCACATGACCCTTGGCGGCAGCCAATGTGGCTGTCTTGTGGTGCTCATCCTCCATTTCTTCCGCTTCCAGAAACTCAAAGACACGCTCGCCGGCTGCGGCTGCGGACTGCATATTCTGCATGGACTGGGAGATCTGGCTGAGAGGCTGGGTAAAGTAGCGTACATACATCACGAAGGCGACGATGATGGAAAACTCAATGCTGCCGTTCATAGCCAGCGCGCCGCCCACGATGCAGACCGCTACATAGGCGAAGTTGCCGATGAAGGTCATCAGAGGCATCATCAGACCGGAAAGGCAGTGCGCCCGGAAAGCGCTGCTTCGCAGCTCGCCGTTGAGCTGGTCAAAGGTTTCGGCGGCCTGCCGCTCACCGTTATAGGCCCGCATCACGGTGTGGCCGGAGAAAATCTCCTCGATATGGCCGTTGATGGCGCCCAGGCATCTCTGCTGGCGGGTGAAATATTTCTGGCTGCGGCTCATGATGAGCATCATAAGAATGAAGCCGATCAGCGTGGCGGCCACGGCGGTCAGCGCCATGATCCAGTTGGTCAGCAGCATCATGACCAGACTGCCCACAAACAGAACGCACTGAGAGACCAGGTTGCCGACGCTCTGGTTCAGAGACTGGCCGATGGTGTCCACATCGTTGGTCACCCGGGAGAGCACGTCGCCGGTAGAATGCCGGTTGTAGTACCACATGGGCAGCCGGTTGATTTTGTGGGAGATGTCCTTGCGCATGGTCTTGGAGACCCGCTGGGTCAGAGTTGCCATGATCCAGTGCTGCGCCAGAGAGAGAAGCCAGCTGGCCACATAGAAGCAGATCAGGACGACAGCGGTATTTGCGATGGGTTCCAGATCAATGCTGCCGCTGATGAGTCCTTTTTCCAGATGACCTGCGATCTCAGACAGCTTATCCGGTCCCAGCAGCTGCAAAATAGTTCCGCCAATGGCGCACACGATGGCGACCGCAAAAATGGACGCATACTGTTTGCAGTAGAGCAGCAGCTTTTTCCATGTACCGACAAAATCCTTGGCCTTTTCGCCGCCGCCCATTCTTCCGCCGGGGCCACGGCGCATGGGGCGCTGCTGTGCCTGACCGAATTCATATTCTTTTCGTTCCATTACGCAAGTTCCTCCTTACTGAGCTGAGAGAGGGCGATCTGCTGGTAGACCTCACAGTTCTGCATCAGCTCGTTGTGTGTACCCATGCCCACGATACATCCCTCATCCAGAACGATGATCTTGTCCGCATCCCGGATGGTGCCGATCCGCTGGGCTACGATCAGCCGTGTGGTATCGCCGCAGGAGCTGTCGAGGGCTTTCCGCAGTGTGCGGTCGGTTTTATAGTCCAGAGCAGAGAAGGAGTCATCGAAGATGAGAATTTCTGCACTGCGCGCAATGGCACGGGCGATGGACAGGCGCTGCTTCTGGCCGCCGGAGAAGTTTGTGCCGCCCTGGGCCACAAAGCCGTCATAGGTGTGCTCCAGCTTCTCCACAAAGTCCTTTGCCTGAGCCGTTTCCACAGCTTCGGCGATCTCCTGGGTGGTGGGAGCGGGCTTCCCATTGTCACCATAGGCGATGTTGGAGCGGATGGAGCCGGAGAACAGAGTTGCCCGCTGGGAAACGTAGGCGATCTTGTTGCGCAGCGCATGCTCGTCATACTCGCGCACATCAACGCCGTCAACCAGGATCTGTCCTTCCGTCGCGTCGTAGAAGCGGGGCACCAGATTGATCACCGTACTCTTGCCGCATCCGGTGGAACCGATAAACGCCACCGTTTCGCCCTTTTTCGCGGTAAAGGAAATGTCACGCAGGACTGCTTCCTCGGCATCGGGATAGCGGAAGGTCACATTTCTGAATTCGATCTCGCCGGTCACACCTGCTTTGCCGTCGGTTTTGGTTCCGTTGTGGATCGTCGGCTCGGTATCCAGCACCTCATTGATACGCTTTGCGGAGACAGAGGAGCGGGGCAGGATCATAAACACCATGACCAGCATCATGAAGGACATGACGACCTGCATACCGTATTGGGTAAAGACCATCATATCGCCAAACAGCGTAATTCTTGCGGCGGGGTCTGCTGCCTGTCCCAGCAGGTGGGCGCCGATCCAGTAGACCGCCAGAGAGAGGCCGCTCATGATGAGCTGCATGGAGGGCATCATAAACGCCATCGTCCGCTGGGTAAAGAGCTGGGTGCGGGTCAGAGCGTCGTTGGCACCTTCAAACTTTGCCTCCTGGTATCCCTCGGCATTGTAGGCGCGCACCACCCGCAGACCGTTCAGGTTCTCGCGGGTCACACGGTTCAGGTCGTCGGTCAGCTTCTGTACTTTCTTGAAGCGGGGCATGGTCAGCGAGATGCAGACCGCCACGACTACCAGCAGGATCGCCACGGCGGCAGCCACGGAGATCGTCCACTGCCACTCTTTGTCAGCGATCTTGACAATGGCCCATCCGGCGGTGAGCGGCGCTTTGATGAGCATTTGCAGGCCCATGACGATGAACATCAGCACCTGCTGAATGTCGTTGGTGGAGCGGGTAATGAGGCTGGCCGTGGAGAACTTGCCGATCTCCTCCATGGAAAAGTTCTGCACCTTGTAGAACATGGCGCTGCGCAGGCTGTAGGCCAGATCGCTGCCGATCCGGGAGGAGAACACCGATGTGATAACGGCAGCCAGCAGACTGCCCAGTGCGCACAGCAGCATCATACCGCCTGCCTCCAGTACCTCGGACATAACGCTGCCCGGGGTCTCCACCAGAACTGTGATCTCGTTCATGTACCCCGGCATGGTGATGTCCAGCCACACCTGTGCTGCGATCAGGGCAATGCAGATCACAACATAGAGCCAGTCACGTCCCGGCAGCTTCTTCAGTAGTTTAAACATGAAACCTTCTCCTTTGTCTAAAATTCTAACCCGGTTAGATAATATCTGAAAAGATAAAACAGACCGCTAATCTGTTTTACCTTAGATATTCAGTTTTTCTCTGCTTTTTTCAGAACAGAGTGGATCTCAGAGGAGATCGCTGCAAACTCCAGCATACGCTCCATGCCGATCTCATCGATCAATACGCCGAGCTGGGCGTGCATTTTGCGGCGAAGTTCTGCGGCAGTGTCTTTGCCCAGCTGAGAAAGCCGGATAACCACCAGCCGACCGTCTGTTGGGTCGCTTTGCTTCTCCAGCAGCCCCTTCGCCACCATCTTTTTCAGAAGCACTGCTACTCTGGCAGTGCTGATCTCCAGTGCTTTGCTGATCTCACCGGCGGTTGCCTGCACACTGCACTCACTGAGGTATTTTAAAATTGCCCGGATCCCAACGGAGCTTATATCTATTTTTTGAAGGTGTTCCGCCGGAGGCGCTTTGTGCAGCGCCTCCAGCAAGGTTTCGATCTGCTTTTGCGTTGCCATTTTGGGCCGTCCTCTCTCCGGATTGCTAACCGGGTTAGCGAAAATAGATTATACAGTGAGAGTACCGCAATGTCAATGCCGGGCATATGAACAATTTGTAAAAACTGGCAGCCCGGCGCTGCCTGAAAAATTCACAAATTTTGCAGGAACCTATTGACACTGTTATTCTAACAGAGTTTATCCTTGTACCGAAATTATGCGTACAATGGAGGTTCAAAAATGGAACAAACAGTATCGAATCCGCTGGGTACGGAGCGGATCAGTAAATTGCTGGTCCGCTTTGGTGTTCCCAGCATCATTTCTCTGGTGGTCAACTCTCTTTATAACATGGTCGCCCAGATCTTTATTGGCAACGGCGTCGGCTATCTGGGCAATGCCGCGACCAACGTCATTCTCCCCATCATGACCATCGTGCTGGCGGTGGGACTGTATTGGAAAAAATCTTTTACAAAAAGGAGCTGAAGGGATGAAGAAGATCATTACCATTGGTCGTCAGTGCGGCAGCGGTGGTCACACCATAGGAAAGCTGGTTGCTGAGCGGCTGGGCTGGGCATTTTACGACAAAGAGATCATCAAAGAGGTATCCGCGAGAAGCGGTCTGACAGAGGAGACCGTGGAAAAAGAGGGGGAGTACTCCACCACCAGCTTGCTTTTTAACATTGCAACCCGCGGGATCAGCGCTTATAATGTTTCCGGTAAGGATCATATGCTCATGCGGGATCTGGTCAACGCGTATCAGACCGATTACATCAAGGAAGTGACAGAGGAGGGTCCCTGTGTTATCGTCGGCAGAAGCGCGGATTATATTCTGCCCGACCGGGAGGACTGCTTGCATGTGTTCATCTGCGGCGAGCTTTCGGACAGAGCGGAGCGTGTTGTAAAGGAGCATGGTGTAGACGCGGAAAATTGCGCAATGTCAACATCAACTCGCTGCGCTACTATGAGAAGATCGGCATTTTGAAGCCGCACCATGTGGATGAACAGACCGGCTATCGCTACTATTCTCCGGACCAGCTCCCGATCCTTGACGTGATCCTTCTTTGCCTGGATTTTGGAATGCCGCTGAAGGAGCTGAGGGCCTATATCAGCGATGACAAGTTTATCAATAACAGCGAATTGTTTGCAATAGGAAAGCAGATCGCCCAAAAGCGGCTCCACAAGGCCCGGATGGAGCTGGAGAAAATCGAATATACACAGCGATATTTGCAGAGCAACCAGCAGTACAGCGAAGTGGAAGGGGCCTATCAAAGAGCAATACCCGACAGGACCCTTGTTGCTATGGCGTATCACGGAGAACTGACAGATATTCGAAAAATCGAACTGACCTTGGCCCAGCTGTACAGCTATGCGCAGGAGCAGCTCTATCCCGTTTTCCCGGCAGGCCTGCTCATTCAAAATGTGCAGGGGGAGCTTCAGACGAAGGCCTTTTTTGAGGTCATGGATAAGGATACCGCCGATCCGTTTGCGCTGAAAGTGCCGGCAGGCACCTTCCTTTGTCACAAGATCGATATGACGCCGGGAATGGATCTCCTGACAACGATCGACAGTGCCTATGGGGGAGAGCCGTACACGGAAGTTATGGCAGCCAATATCCTGCTGGACAAGTTCCAGATCGGCACAAAGAAAAGTGAGCTGCAGAAGCGCATCCCTGAAGGGCCGCCGCTGATACGCGGTGCTGGCGAAACAATTGGTTGATTTCCATAGCTTCCTATGTTATAATACATAGGAAGCTATCATTATTTGCGGAGGAGACCATGGGAAAACGAAGAATATCACTTTTCATCAAAAGATCCGCGCTGGTCTTCGATAAGCTGTCCAACCAGCTGCTGGCCCCCTACGAGCTGACCAGCAGTCAGTTCAAGATCCTGATGGTGCTGTACCATGCGCCGGGGGACAGCGTGCGGCAGGCCGACATTGAGGCGAAGTTCTCCATGACGAACCCCACCGTCACCGGCCTGGTGCAGAAGCTGGAGGCCAAGGGGCTTGTCAGGCGGGTGCCGCATCCCGGGGATCGGCGCAGCAAGGTGCTGGTGCTGACAGAGCGGGCTGCGGCCATGAAGGACGAGCTGCTGGCGCTGGCGGACAGTCTGGAGCAGCAGATGACCGCGAAGCTGACAGCGGAGGAGTGCGACCAGCTGGGCGCGCTGCTGGAAAAACTGATCTCATAATTTTTTATCAGGAGGAAGGACCATGAAAGAACTGAACCGCCTTGGGCTTGGCACCATGGGTATGTCCATCGTGCGCAACCCCGAAAATTCCGTTAAAACCATCCATGCCGCGCTGGATGCGGGCATCACCCTGTTCAATACCGGTGAGTTTTACAACGCCAGTGAAAGTGAACTGGTGGTCGGACAGGCCCTGAAGGGCGTGGATCGCGACAAGTATTTCCTGTCTGTCAAGTTCGGCGTTCTGCCCTCTCCTGAGGGTGGCATTTATGGCCTGGATGTGCGGCCCCACAATGTAAAGGGCCACCTGACCTACTCCCTGCGCCGCCTGGGGCTGGACTACATCGACCTCTATCAGCCTGCCCGGCAGGATACCACTATTCCGGTGGAGGACCTGGTGGGGGCCATCGCTGAGCAGGTGCAGGCGGGCTATGTCAAGCACATCGGCCTTTCCATGGTGGATGCGGAGACCCTGCGCCGCGCCTGCAAGGTGCATCCCATCCACACGGTGGAGATGGAGTACTCCCTTGTGGAGCGAAGCATTGAGAAGGAGCTGATCGCCGCGGCGGAGGAGCTGGGTGTCAGGGTCCTGGCCTTCGGCACAGTGGGACACGGCCTTCTGCGGGACGATGTCCTGACCGCTCCCGCGAAGCCCGGCAGGACCTGGGGCATGCTGGCGCCGGAGCACCGGGAGAACAACCTTGCCATGATCCGAAAGGTCAAGGAGATCGCTGACGAGAAGGGCGTCACCCTGTCCCAGCTGGCGCTGGCCTGGAGCCTTGCCAAGTACGACCACGTGCAGAGCCTCATCGGCACCACCAGCCCCGAGCACCTGCAGGACGCCATCGACGCGCTGAAGATCGACCTGTCCGCTGCGGACATCGCCCGCATGGAGGCTGCGCTGGATGCGGATAAGGTCGGCGGCAAGGGAATGCGCAACTTTGTATTTACCGACGGCCGGATGTCCCTGGCTTAAAAAAGGAGAAGCTGACCATGAAGGAACCGTTGACTTTTTATCCCGCGCATCCCTCGGATGCGAAGACCCATCAGATCGAGACCACGCCCATGCCGCTCCTGGCCCAGGAGGCCCCCTTTGACGTGAAGCCCCTCTGTGAGGCGTTCCGGAAAGATCTGCGGGGCGCTCTGGCGAGCTATGAGGACAAGCGCTTCGAGGTCACCGGCATCGCCGTCAAGGTTGGGCCGGATGTCCACAACAAGCCCTCTATTGAACTTTCCGACTGTACGGGCGGGGAGACCTGCGCCTTGACGATCTTCCCCACAGACGCGCATTACAGCAAGGTATCTGTCGGGGACAGGGTGACGGTACGGGCAAATTATCTGGTTTTCAGCAACTGGTTCGGCGTGGTGATGAAGCACAGCGAGCTGGTGAGCGTGGAGAAGGCCCATGACTGAGCTGTGCTATCCCCTCTTTGACGGAGAGAGGGTGTGGGAAGGCGCCGCCGTCGCGGTAGAAAACGGCGTGATCACCTCGGTGCGGGAATGCGATCCGGCGGCATGCGGCCATGGCTTTTTGCTGCCCGGCCTGATCGATGCCCATGTGCATATGGAGACGCCCGCCCATGTGGAGGAGCTGCTCCGCGGCGGTGTCACCACCGCTTGTGATGTCAGCGCATCCGCGGAGCTGATACGATCCTCCAGGCAGCTCTCGATCGTCAGCTCCGCTGGAATGGCCATGGGGATGGTCATGCATCCAGAAGGGTATGTACAAAAGGCGGCTGTCAGCGGCGCGAGATATATCAAGGTGCTGCTGTTCAACGCGCTTTCCATTGGAAAGCCTGCCCTGCGGGGCATCGTCCATGCCGCGCACGAGAAGGGCCTGCGGGTCGCCGTCCATGCGACTGAGCTTGCGACCGTCCGGCAGGCGGCAGAGGCCGGGGCGGATATTCTGCTCCATGTTCCGATGAAGGAAGTGTTCCCGGAGGAGCTGGCGGCGGAGATCGCGGAAAAGGGCATGGCTGTAGCGCCGACGCTGGTGATGATGGAGACCTTTGCCCACAGTGGGCGGAACGGCTATGAGCCGGCGCACTACCAAAACGCGGAACACGCGGTGGGGCTGCTGCGCCGACACGGCGTTCCGATCCTGGCAGCCACGGATGCAAATCCCGGCTCGTTTGCCCCTGCTGTGGGATATGGCAGCACGCTGCACCGGGAGCTGGCGCTGCTGGTAAGCGCTGGCCTGATACCGACGGAGGCGCTGCGGGCGGCGACCAGTCAAAGCGCGGCGGCATTTGATCTGAAGGCGGGCAGGCTCGCCCCCGGTCAGCCGGCCACCATGCTGCTCGTGGACGGCAGACCGGATCGGCAGATCACCGATAGCAGTGCAATCCGGAAAATCTGGGTGAGGGGAGAGACGATAGGATGAATATCATCACAGTGGAGGAGCATGTCTCCCTGAAAACACTGAATCAGGCGCTGGCGAGGTATCCCGCTGAGGATGCTGTCCGCACCAGCTGCGCCGGTTCTCCGGGGCTGCCCTATTTCCCGGATATGAAGCTGTATTGCGACATTGACGCGCGGCTTGCCGATATGGACAGATATGGGATCACCAGGCAGATCCTGTCGGCTCCGGTCTGCTCCGGGCTTTTGCCGAAAGAGGAGGCAGCGGCGGTGGTGCGGGAGGCGAATGATGAGCTGGCGCAGATCGTAGGCCAGCATCCCGACCGCTTCGGCGCGTTTGCGGTCCTGCCGTGGTCGGCGCCGGATGCTGCCGCCAGAGAGCTGGAGCGCGCTGTGACGGAACTCGGCTTTCAGGGGGCAATCCTGGCGGGCCGCCCCACCGGGAAGGACGCGTTTCTGGATGATGCGCGGTTTACCCCCATTCTGGAGGCAGCCGAGGCGCTGCGTGCGCCGCTCTATATCCATCCGGCGCCGCCTATGAGTGCTGTGCAGAAGTGTTATTACGACGGACTGGGAGACCAGCTCAGTGCCAGACTGTCCCTCTATGGCTGGGGGTGGCATCATGAGACGGGTATCCAGCTGCTGCGTATGATCCTGTCGGGTGCTTTTGAAAAGTTCCCCGGCTTGCAGCTGATCGCCGGACATTGGGGAGAGATGGTGCCGTTTTTCCTCTCCAGACTGGACCAGGCGCTGCCGCAGTCGGTGACAAAGCTGAGCCGTACCATTACAGAGACCTTCCGGCAGCATATCTATGTCACGCCCAGCGGCATTTTTGATGAGCCGCAGCTGAAGTTCTGCGTGGAGGTACTGGGAGCTGACCGCATCCTCCACAGCGTGGATTTCCCCTTTATCGGCAACGAGGGGGCGGTGCCGTTTATTGAGAACGCGCCGCTGACGGAGGCGGAGAGGGCGCAGATCGCCCACCGCAGCGCGGAGGCCCTGCTGAGATGATTTGTCTCACAGGAAAAACATTCGGATAGCGTTCACAAACAGCAAAAAAGGCAGAGCGCCGCGGCGCTCTGCCTTTTTGTCGCTGTTACACATGGAAGCGGTCGTAGGGTTTCCAGCAGTCCGGGCATACCTGTTTGCCATTTTGCAGGCGGATATAGTGCTCGGCGGTGGACTCGCCGCAGAGCTCGCAGGTGACGTTCCGGAAGATCCGGGCGTTGACCGGCAGCTGCAGCGTCACCGGCTTGATGTCAAAGAGTTCCTCCGGTTCCTTCATCTGGTAGTAGACCATGGACTCTGCCCGGCTGATCGTCTCCGGGATGGGGCGCAGCACGATTCGCACCGCCTTGCCGTCGGCCCGGCTGAAGAAGGTGTAGGCCTGCTTGCCGGTCATGTGGAAGAGCAGGTTGCCCTTGCCTACGCTGCAGCCGGTGACGACCTGAATGGCATCAATGCTGCAGCTGTCATTTTCCGCAACACAGACGATCTGCTCGTTGTCGGAAAATTCGAAATCCAGCAGATCCATGGCGTACAGCGCCGCCTTGAAGCCGATGGCCAGACCGCCGCAGCTGTGGCCGTGAAAGGCCACGCACTGGTTCCACAGGTCCTTTGCGTTGATCATAGTAATATCCTCCCTGATTTGTTTTCGGTTATGCTTCCTTCATATGGAGCTGCGGGTACAGCAGCTGCCGGACCCGGTAGTGCCAGTAGGCCTCGTCGCCGCAGCCGAAGGCCACCAGCAGCAGGGGACGGGTCAGGGCGGAGCCTGCGGCGGTGCGGACCTTGTTCATCACGTAGGGGACGCCGGGGGTCTCCTCCTGCTTCAGAAGAAGGCCGTCCTCCGTCCGTACCAGCTTTAAAATGCGCACGCAGGGGGTCTCCAGAAATTCCAGACGCAGATAGAAGACGGGGCGCTCCTCCTCATCGTGGGTGAACCGGCCCAGAACGGCCACATGGTATCGGCTGCCCTGGAAGGTCAGCTCTGTCACCAGGGGCCTGCCAAGCCCCACGGGGACGCGATAGGTGGCGTCGGCCTCCCGGTAGATCAGCTCCGGGGTCTCACCGACAAGATTGATCGATACCGACTGCACGCCCTGGGTATAGCTGTTGTGGAGGGCCTGCAGCGTCAGAGGCAGCAGCCCCACGCTGGGGCTGCCGGGGTCATTGGCGATGAAATCCCGGTACAGGAAGGGGGCAGCCAGCTGGCCGGGGGGATCCGCGGGCCGGGTGTAGTCGCTCAGCGCGGCCACCGTGCTCTCCAGCTGCTGCCGGGCGGAGGGGTCCTCGGGCAGACGGTCCGGGAAGGCGCAGCCGAAGTAGCGGCTGACGATGGAGAAGTAGCGGCTCTCCTGATAGTCGGTGTCCGCTCCGGCGTTGGTGACGATGATCAGGCCGCTGTCCGGGTAGCATAGCATATTTTGGCCCAGCATCCCGTTGAAGAGGAAGCTGTGCTCCCGGCGGCCCACCCAGATCTGGTAGCCGTAGTCAAAATCGCCGATCTCCGGCGGCGGTGCGGCGTGGGCTGTGGTGGCAGCACGGAGATATTCCCGGGAGATCAGCTGCCGCCCCTGCAAAAGACCGCCGTCCAGCACCAGCTGGCCCAGCTTGGCCATGTCCTCGGGGCGGATGTAGAGCCCCCAGCCGCCCTTTTCGTATCCGGCGGGACAGGTCTCCCAGTGGACGCCGGTGATGCCCATGGGATCAAAAAGCCGCTGCTGCAAAAAATCCAGCATACTGCCGCCGGTGACGCGGCAGACGATGGCGGACAGCATATAGGTGTTCAGACTGTTGTAGCGGAACTCTGCCCCCGGCTCGCCGTGGATCGGGGCGTTGAGGAAGCGGCGCACCCAGTCGCTTTCGGTCAGAGCCTCCGCCTCGGTGAACAGCACGCCGCTGCGCATGGTCAGCAGGTCCTCCACCGTCAGCTCCCGGATGCGGCGGCGGTTGGAGGGGACGCTCTCGCCCAGAATATCCGCCACCTTGTCCGTCAGATGCAGCTTTTCGTCGTCCAGCAGCAGGCCGATGGCCAGGCTGGTGATAGATTTGCAGGCGGAGAAGGTGTACTTGGCCGCCTCCAGCCGCTGACCATGGTAGGCAGCGGCGCACAGGACCTTGCCGCGGCGCAGTATCAGTACATCCTGCATGAAAAGGTCGCCGCCCTGGCCCAGTTCTTCCAGAAAGCGGCGGATGTGGTCGGAGGAGATGCCCTCTGACTCCGGCGTGGCCCGGGGCAGCGGCTGCGCCACCGGAGCGAGCGGGAGCGAGGGCTTGCCCTGCTCCGGCGGCAGAAAGGGCTCGGTGGGGACCGTGGGGTCCAGAATGCGGCTGAGCAGCTGGAAGGTCCGGCTGGCAGTGGTCAGGCTCATAGAGAGACGCTCCTTTTCGTTTGGTGGAATGAGACCACTATAGACAGTTGGTGTGAACAGAGTATAAACAGCATACCTCTTTTTTGAGAAAAAAGCCAGCAGAAGCGCGCATTTTTTCTGCCGGACCATTGCCGACCGCTCCGCTGGCATGATAGAATACCATCAAAAAGCGAGGAGGTCCATGGCGATGGAACAAAAGAAGGTCATTGAGGTATGCGTGGACTCGGTGGAGTCCGCCCTGGCAGCGAAAGCGGGGGGAGCGGACCGGCTGGAGCTGTGCGCGAATCTGATCATCGGCGGCACCACGCCCACCACGGCGCTGTTCGACGCGGTGCGCGATGCCGCAGGGCTGCCGGTCAACGTGCTGATCCGCCCCCGGTTCGGCGATTTTCTGTACACCCAGGCGGAGTACGACGTGATGTGTCGGGAGGTGGAGGCATTTTCTCGGCGGGGGGCCAACGCCGTGGTCATCGGCGCGCTGCGGGCCGACGGCAGCCTGGACGGGGAGCGGATGCGGGGGCTCATCGCCGCCGCCGGTGACTGCCGCGTCACCCTGCACCGGGCCATGGATGTGAGCCGGGACCTGGAGGAGACGCTGGAGACGGCTGCCGCCCTGGGGGTAGACACGATCCTGACCTCCGGCGGAAGGGCCAGCGCCTGGCAGGGGCGGGAGACCATCGCCCGGCTTCTGGAGCGGGCGGGAGACCGGCTCCAGATCCTGGTGGGCGGCGGCGTCAATGCGCAGGTCATCCAGGATCTGCGGCGGGCGTATCCCACCGCCTGCGCCTTCCACCTCTCCGGCAAGCGGGTGCTGGACAGCGGTATGGCGTACCGCAACAGTGAGGTCAATATGGGCTTGCCGGGCATCAGCGAATTTCAGGTTTGGCGCACCGATGAGGACGCGGTGCGCGCCGCGGTCCGGGCGCTGAAGGGGGAGTGAGCCATGGAGAAGCTGCAAGAGAGACTGACGGAGCGCCGCCGGGCCTATCCCGGCGCGGCGGAGCGGCTGGAGCGGCTGCTGCCCGCTCTGACAGCGGAGGAGGTCCGCTGTCTGGAGACGATCTGGGCGCTGCTGGAGGTCCGGGATCTGGTGAGCGTGGAGCCGGAGACGCTGCTGGGCTATGTCCGGGCATCTCTCCAGGCCCGGGCAACGCTGGACTATACCGCTGCGGTGCCGGAGGAGCTGTTTGTGCCCTATGTGCTGTACCCCAGAGTGAACAACGAGAAGCTGGACGGCAGCAGGGAGTGGCTGTTCCACGAAATAGCAGGCTGTGTAAAGGGGGGGACCTTGCTGGATGCGGCGCTGGAGGTGAACCTGTGGTGCTGCCAGCAGGCCACCTATCAGAGCACGGATGACCGCACCATCGGCCCCATGGGCATGTGCCGCCGGGCCTTTGGCCGGTGCGGGGAGGAGTCCACCCTGGCGGTGGCGGCGCTGCGGGCGGCGGGTATCCCTGCTCGGCAGGTCTACTCCCCCCGCTGGGCCCACTGCGATGATAACCACGCCTGGGTGGAGTTCTGGGCGGAGGACGGCTGGCACTATCTGGGTGCCTGCGAGCCGGAGCCGGTGGCGGACGAGGGATGGTTCATCTCTGCCGCCTCCCGGGCTATGCTGGTGCGCGCCATTGCACCCGCGCCCACGGAGCAGGGCTATCAGGTGGTGAACACACTGAGCCGCTATGCCGACACCGCCATGCTGCGGGTGCGTGTGACCCGGGATGGTCAGGGGGTACCCGGCGTGAGCGTAGGCTTCCAGCTGGTCAACGACAGCCAGCTGCACACGCTCTATGCCTGCGATACGGACGCGGCGGGGGCCGCCTCCTTTGAGACCGGCCTGGGCTGCCTGGTGGTGTCCGCCTGGTGGGAGGGCCGCCTGATGGAGCAGCTTGTGGATGTCCGGACGCAGCGGGATGTGACCCTCCTCTGGGAGGAGGGCTTCGATCCCTGCCGGGAGGAGCGGCAGGAAACTTGGCGGCTGTGCCCTCCGGCGGAGCGGGTGCCTGCGCCCAGCCCCAGCAGCGGGACGCACCAGCAGCGGCTGCGCCGCTGCGAGGCGCTGCGGGCGGAGAAGGTGGCCGCCTATTCCCGGGGGAATGACAGCCCGTGGCTGGAGAAGGCCCGGGGCAACCGGGCGGAGCTGGAGCGCTTCCTGGCGCTGGAGGCGTTCAGCGATGAGGACAAGGCCGCGCTTCTGGGGACGCTGACGGACAAGGACTTTGCCGACGTTACCTGCGCCGCCCTGGCGGATGCGCTGGCCGGTGCGCTGCCCTGGCGGGAGCGCTATTCCCGGTCGGTCTGGGAGAAATGGATCCTGGCGCCCCGGGTGGAGCATGAGACGCTGCTGCCCATCCGGCAGGAGCTGCGCCAGCTGCTGGCCGGGGAGGAGCTTGACTCCGGCGAGGCGGTGCTGGGCTGGATGGAGCGGCAGCTCCGCCCCCTGGATGACCACGGTCTCACGGACCGCCGTGGCAGCGGGGCGGCCTATGTGAGAAACCGGGTGTGCCCCCGGGCGGAGTGGAACATCCTGGCGGTGCAGCTGTGCCGCGCGCTGGGGATCCCGGCCCGGCTGCGGCAGGAGGACGGCGCAGTGCTGCTGATGGGGGAGAGCGTGGCGTACTGCCCCGCTGAGCGGGAGCAGCCCGTCTGGCTGCGGCTGGAGACAGCGGGGGAGCCGCTGACCTATCGGGAGCATTTCACCCTGGCCCGCTGGACAGGGGAGTGCTATCAGACGCTGGCCCTGCCGGAGAACATCCTGTCGGCCCGCTGCGGCCTTGCCCTCTGCCCCGGCAGCTACCGGCTGATGACAAACCGCCGACAGATCGACGGCACAGCTAGTGTAAAGGCCTATAGCTTTCCCTTACGGGAGGATCGGACAGTCACTCTGGCGCTCCAGCCGGATGAGACGGCGGCCATGCTGCAAAAAACGACCCTTCCTGCTGTGAAGCGAAAAAGCTTGACTGGTGTTGATATAACAGATAATTTGGAAAAACCGGGTGCGCCTGGCCTGCTGATCTTCGCCCAGCCCGGCGCGGAGCCCACGGAGCATCTCCTGCTGGAGCTTCTGGAGCTGCGGGAGGCATATCGGGCGGGAGAGTGGCCTGTCCAACTGCTGCTGGAGCGGCCGGATCAGGCGGAGGACCCACGGCTCCGGGAGGTGCTGGCGGCTCTGCCTGCCAGCAGCTGCGCCCTGTGCGCGCCGGATGAGCGCTTTGCTGTCCAGCGGGCTATGGGCGTGGGAGATTACCGTCTGCCTCTGGCGGTGGCGGTGGACCGGGAGGGCCGGGGCGTCTACGCCTGTGCCAATTACAATATCCGCTCGGCCCATACTCTGCTGAAGATATTAAAAATGCTGTGAGAACAGCTTTTGCGGTCAGCGGTTCTGCGGCGAAGAACTTGGAGACGGAACGAAATACGCCAAAAAACAGAAAAGCTGCAGCCGCTTGATTGTTGGGTGGCCATAAAACAGTTAATCCGACCTATAATTACAATCATAGGTCGGATTTTCATATCTATATGCAAACTTGCTGGCGGCAAACAGTTTGTCAAAACCGTTTGCGGACGGCAAGTCCACAGAGGATCGCCGCTTTAGCGGTGCAAGGGGATGCGGGTTGCCGGTGGCAACCTCAAAATGCAGCGCATTTTGAAGCGCTGACCGAACCGACAGGCGAGAAGGAGCCAACTTGACGGAACGAAGTGACCGGGCATTCTCGGTCATGCAGTTTTCTTCTGCTGAC
>CAYSDG010000029.1:0-19411 GCA_964429705.1 uncultured Oscillospiraceae bacterium
CTTCTGGATCTCGTGGGAGGTACGGAAACCGTCGAAGAAGTTGATGAAGGGAACCTTGCCGCTGATAGCAGCCAGGTGAGCGACGGGGCTCAGGTCCATGACCTCCTGGACGTTGCCCTCAGCCAGCATGGCGAAACCGGTCTGGCGGCAGGCCATGACGTCGGAGTGATCGCCGAAGATGTTCAGGGCGTGGCTGGAAACGGTACGTGCGGAGACGTGGAACACGGTGGGCAGCTGCTCGCCGGCGATCTTGTACATGTTGGGGATCATCAGCAGCAGACCCTGGGAAGCGGTGTAGGTGCTGGTCAGAGCACCGGCGCCCAGAGAACCGTGGACAGCGCCGGCAGCGCCGGCCTCGGACTGCATCTCGACGACCTTGACCTGGGTGCCGAAGATGTTCTTCAGGCCGTTAGCGGACCACTGGTCCACCAGATCGGCCATGGGGCTGGACGGAGTGATGGGGTAGATCGCAGCAACCTCGGAAAACGCGTAGGAAACGTGAGCGGCTGCGTTGTTACCGTCCATGGACTTAAACTTTCTTGCCATAATAGCTCCTCCTGAATATTATACTGCTCTGCTGGGGGATCGCGCGCAGAGCATGTTACCATCGGTTGGCAAGGGCGAACACATGTCCCAGCGGCAAAAACAGCCGCTTGTCTTGCCAGCATTCGCCCTTGTCAACCGACGGTATTCATACATTAGAACTATAACACGAATTTTGAAGGAAGTAAATGTTATGTTTTAACCATTTTTTGAAAAATTTCTTTTTCTGCGGTTTGTTACAAAAATCAGGGGTGGTTTTGTCGCTTTTTGCAGGAGAAAATCAGGGAACGGATGTGATATAATAGAAAAAATATTTGTGTTTGCGGAACGGACTGACGTCCGTTCCCGGAGAGGAGAGCTTGCTATGGTGGTTACAGTCCGCTCACTGGGTCTGCAGGGGATCCGAGGCTATGATGTGACGGTGGAGTGTGCCCTCAGCGGGGGACTGCCCGCCTTCGATGTGGTGGGCCTGCCGGACGCGGCGGTAAAGGAGTCGCGGGAGCGGGTCCGGGCCGCCATCAAGAGCTGCGGGGCCAAGTTCCCGGTCAGCCGCATCACCATCAATCTGGCTCCGGCGGCCCTGCGCAAGGAGGGGACGATCTACGATCTGCCCATCCTGCTGGGGATCCTGGCGGCCCAGGGGGACATCGATCCCCCGGCGGCCTCCGCCGCCTTCCTGGGGGAGCTGAGCCTGACAGGGGCGCTGCGCCCGGTCACCGGCACGCTGCCCATGGCCATGGCCGCCGCCCGCAGCGGTGTGAAGGAGCTGTATGTCCCGGCGGAGAACGCCGCCGAGGCCACGCTGGCGGAGGGCCTGACGGTGTACCCGGTGAGCGATGTGGCCGCGCTGGTGAGCCACCTGCGGGGGGAGACCAGACTGCCCAGCGCCGAGCCGTGGCAGATGGAGGAGTGCGATGTGGGCGGGCCGGACTTCAGTGAGGTCATGGGCCAGGAAAATGTGAAGCGGGCGCTGGAGATCTCCGCTGCCGGCGGTCATAACATCCTGCTCATCGGGTCCCCCGGCGCGGGCAAGAGTATGCTGGCCCGTCGGCTGCCCTCCATCCTGCCGGACATGACCCGGCAGGAGGCGCTGGAGGCCACGGAGATCTGGTCCGTGGCAGGCATGACGGACCGCAGCCGCCCGCTGCTGAGCCGCCGCCCCTTCCGCAGTCCCCACCATACTATCTCCCCTGTGGCGCTGGCCGGAGGAGGGGCCTTCCCGCGGCCGGGGGAGATTAGCCTGGCCCACAACGGTGTGCTGTTTCTGGACGAGCTGCCGGAGTTTCAGAAGGACGCGCTGGAGGTGCTGCGCCAGCCCATCGAGGATGGCGAGGTGACCATCACCCGGGTCAACGGCTCGGTGAAGCTGCCCAGCCGCTTTATGCTGGTGTGCGCCATGAACCCCTGCCGCTGCGGCTGGCGGGGCCACCCATCGGGCCGCTGCACCTGCACCGACGCTATGGTGGAAAAATATGTCAGCCGCATCTCCGGCCCGCTGCTGGACCGGATGGATCTCCATGTACAGGTGCCCTCGGTGGAGTTCGAGGCCATGCGCCGCAAGGAGATGCCGGAGAGCTCATCGGTGGTGAAGGCGCGGGTGGATGCCGCCCGGGCTATCCAGTCCGCCCGCTATGCCGGGACGGATGTCTCCTGCAACGGCCAGATGACCCCGGCTATGGTGGGGACCTACTGTCAGCTGGATGCCGCTGGGGAGCGGATCATGAAGGGGGCATTCGACCGCATGGGCCTCACTGCCCGCAGCCACGACCGCATCCTGCGGGTGGCCCGCACCATCGCGGACCTGGAGGGGGCGGAGCAGATCTCAGCGGTGCATCTGGCGGAGGCGGTGCAGTATCGGAATACGGATATTTTAAAGGGGTAAAAGAGCCGTGCTGTTTTTCGGCAAATGATTCATTCATATGTAAAATACGCGAAAGCGCCGAAGCGGAAAGGGCGATCTCCTTCCGCTTCGGCGCCTTGTTTCTTTTTAGCGGGCAGAGGCAGCTCGTCGAATGCAAGCCGTGGAACGATACAACAGCAGCTGGCGACAAAAGGAGCCGCACCTGATATTGCCCCTTGACAATATCGAATATCAATATTATACTGTAGGCAGAAATAAGGATATTCGATATTAAGAGGTGAGTCCAATGGCCCGTGAAAAATTCCAGACTCTGACAGAGCAGATGTTTTATATCCTTCTGTGTTTGCAGAAGGAGTGCTGCGGGGTGGACATTATGGCCCGGGCGGCAGACATGACGGGCGGCCGGGTAGTCATCGGCCCCGGTACGCTGTACAGCCTGTTGGAGAGCTTTATCGCCGAGGGATTCATCCGGGAGACCCGGGTGGAGGGCCGCCGCCGCAGTTATCTTCTGACAGAGCGGGGCCAGCTGCGGCTGGAGGAGGAGTATCACCGCATCATGCGGCAGGCGGAGGACTACCGCCGCTGGAAGGAGGACGTGCCCCATGAGACATAAGAAATTTCGGCTGATCTGGTACCAGGCCAACGACATTGCTGCCATGGAGCGCAAGCTGGAGCGCATGGCGGCAAAAGGATGGCTGCTGGAGCGTGTCAGCAACTGGGGCTGGCACTACCGCCGGGCGGAGCCCCAGGCGGTCAAATACGCCGTGACCTATTTCCCGGATGCCTCCGTCTACGACAGCGGCCCCACTGATGGACAGGAGACCTACGCCGACTACTGCGCCGCGGCGGGCTGGGCCTTTGTCAGCGCCTACGGCCCCATGCAGTTTTTCCGTTCCACCCGGCCCGACCCCGTCCCCATTGAGACGGACGAGGGGGAGAAGCTGCGCGCCATCCATCGATCCGTGCTGAAGACCTGGGTGCTGGGGTATGTCCTGCTGCTTGGCAGCAATCTGCTGGGTCTCTCCACCCGGCTAAGCGACCTGCGCCGTGCGCCCCTGTCTGTCCTCAGTGACAATGGAGTGCTGGCCGATCTGCTGCTGGTGTGCGCGCTGCTGGTATATCTGGCGGCGGTGCTGGCGGACTATTTCATCTGGTATGTCCGCTCGAAGCGGGCGGTGGCGCGGGGCGGGTGCTGTCTGGAGCCTCACACCCGCGCCCGGCTCTGGGGCGGCTATGTACTGCTGGCGTTCTGCGCGGCAGCGGTTCTGAGCCGACTGGCGGGCATCTCCGACGCCGGGGATGCGGCAACCTGGCTCTACGCCTTCGGCGGCCTGGCGCTGGTCATCGCCCTGGTCCAGGGGACGCTGGTTCTGATGAAGCGGCGGGGCTGCTCCCGGGAGACCACCCGGGCTGTCTTCATCGGCCTTGTGGTGGCGTTGTCGTTCCTCTACGCCGGGCTGGCCATCCCCTTCGCCAGCTCTCTGTCGGAAGCCGACTGGGCAAAAAGCCCGGATGTGGCCTATATCTACACCGTCCACTACGGCAGCATGGAGATTTCGCGCTCTGTCTACCGTGACCCACTGCCCGTTACCCTGGAGGAGCTGGGCTTTTCCGTGGCGGAGAGCGACCACTGCTCCTATGAGGCGGAGGTACAGTCCTCTCTTCTGCTGGAGCGCACTATCTACCGGCAGCAGGCCTATGGAGAGGACAGCGACCTGCCTGCCCTGACGATCCACCGGCTGACCACCCGGTGGGGCGGGCTGTACCGGCAGTGCCTGGCGTGGCTGCTGGAGGAGGCGGATTATGTGCCTATGGAGCCCGCGGCCCTCTCCCTCTGGGGCACGCAGGCAGGGTATGCCACGCCGGAGGGCGGCAGTTACCTGCTGGACTGCGGCGACCAGCTGCTGTGCGTGTGGACCGGCTGGGAGCTGACAGCGGAGCAGATCTCGCTCATTGCGGAAAAACTGAACAGTGCGGCATAAAATAAGCCCTCCCGGCAGCAGATGCGCTGCCGGGAGGGCTTGTCTGATGGAAAGGAAAACGCTTACAGGCCGAAGGCACCCAGATTCAGGCCGCCGCTGATGCCGTCCATGGTCTTGGTCATGGTGTCGTCCGCCTGGCGCAGGGCCTCGTTGACAGCGGACAGGATCATGTCCTGCACGGCCTCCACATCATCGGGGTTCAGCACATCGGGGCTCAGGGTCAGCTCCGTCAGCTCCTTCTTGCCGTTGCACACGGCCTTCACAGCGCCGCCGCCCACGGTGGCGGTGAAGAGAGAAGCCTCCACCTCGGCCTGTGCCTTCTCGATGTCCTGCTGCATCTTCTTGATCTTCTGCTGCATGGCCATCTGCTGCTTCATCATGTTGCCGCCGCCCATGCCGCGGGGAAATCCACCTTTTGCCATTGTTCTAATCTCCTTACTTGTTGATAGATCGCTCGTCATTTGACGACAAATGTTTCAAATTTACTGCCGGTCTGGATCAGATCCTCCATCCGGTCCCGGGGGGCCTGGGCCGCGGCGGAGGGCTTCTCCAGCGTGTAGCGCACACCGACAGCACGGCCCAGCTTTTCGCTGGTGACAGCCTTCAGCACATCGGTGACAGTGTCTACATTCAGGGTGTCCATGGTCAGATCGTCGCCGCAGTGGACCACCAGCATGTCGCCGTCCATGGTTCCCTCCGCATCGTCCAGCATGAACCAGTACATAGGGGTCAGCCGCTCCTTATACCGCTCCAGCAGCTCGTGCCAGAGCTCGGTGCCGCCCGCCGGGGCGGCCTTGGCGGCAGGGGGGGCAGCCGCTGCGGGGGCGGCGGGACGGGAAACGGCCTTGACAGGCCGCTGCATTACCGGCTCGCCGTAGGGCGGCGGGGCATCGTAGTCCATGGGGATGGGGGCCGGTTCCTCCCAGGGCGGGGCATCAGGCAGGGGCGCAGATTCCTCCCAGGGGGGCGGGTCCTGCTGGACCGGGCGGACCGGTCGCGGTTCCTGAGGCGGTGCCTTCCGGGCCGGAGTGCTGGCGCGTTGGACCGGGGCGGGCTGCGCTGCCGTCTGTGTCTGCCGGGGCGGGGGCGGGGCAGATGTCTGGGGGACGCCGCCTGCCTCCAGCCGCTCCAGACGGGCGGCCAGGGCTGTCACGTCGCCGCAGAGACTCTCATCGCACAGGCGCATCACGCACAGCTCCGCGTCCGTGCGCCGGTTGGCGCTGAGGGGGAGACCGGCGGTGACGCTCTGCAGGGTAGTGGACATATAGATGAGCCGGGTAGGGGTGGCGAGACCGGACAGCGCATCCATCACCGGGGCGCTGAAGCCGCCGGTAAGCAGGGCTTCGCCACCCTGCGGGGCGGTCATGCGGATCAGCAGGTCCCGGGTCAGGGCCGCCAGCTCGCCCAGCAGAGCGCCTACGTCCTTACCGCCGCTGTAGAGCTGGTGCAGCTGCAGGAGAGCAGACTGGGCATCCCGGCGGAGGATGTGTTCCAGCAGCTGGGCAGTCTGCACGTTGCCCACCAGACCCAGCACGTCCAGCACCCGGTCGGAATCGATGTCGCCTCCTGCGGCGGAGCACTGATCCAGAAGGCTCAGCGCGTCCCGCATCGCCCCATCGGACAGACGGGAGAGCAGCTCGGCCGCGTCAGGCAGGAGGGTGAGCCCCTCCTGGCTGGCCACATAGGTCAGCCGCCCGGCGATGTCACCGGGCTGGATACGCTTGAAAGCAAAACGCTGGCAGCGGGACAGAATGGTGGCGGGGACCTTGTTCAGCTCCGTGGTGGCCAGGATGAAGATCAGATGGGCCGGAGGTTCCTCCAGGATCTTCAGCAGGGCGTTGAAGGCGGCGGTGGACAGCATGTGGACCTCATCGATGATGTACACCCGGTACTTCACCTGAGCGGGGGAGTAGATGGCCTCGTCCCGCAGGGCGCGGACATGGTCCACGCCGTTGTTGGAGGCGGCGTCCAGCTCCAGCACATCCAGCAGGCTGCCGTTGTCGATGCCCAGACAGGCGGGGCACTGGTTGCAGGGGTCGCCGTTCACCGGGTGGTGGCAGTTCACCGCCTTGGCCAGGATCTTGGCGCAGGTGGTCTTGCCGGTGCCCCTGGTGCCGGTGAAAAGGTAGGCGTGGCTGAGCCGGCCCTGCTCCACCTGACGGCGCAGGGTCTCGGTGATGTGTTCCTGCCCCACCACATCGGCAAAGGCCCGGGGCCGCCACTTGCGGTAGAGTGCCTGATACATGGCGCTGCCTCCTTTTTCCCGAAATGTCGATAAAGATAAAAAGACACCATGGAATACTCTCCGCAAGCATCCGCTCCGAACCGGCACCCTCGCGGCACATTTCCTCCCGCTTAATGCTGCTCGGTTCCCCGCCTGACATGGTTCACAGGCATCCATTGCGCGAGACCGGAACCTCAACACGAATGCTTGCGGAGGGTATTCCATAGTGCAGGACATATTATACATGATTGCGGACAGGAATGCAAGGGGAAATTTTAGGGCCTCCCGGCTCTTTTGGCAGGAGCGGGAACTCCCGGCCTGCAGCGGGCGGCGAGCGGACTGGCAGAACGTCTACCGAAACAAAAAAGGACCGCGGCAGCGCCGCGGTCCTCTTGCCTGTCAGAACTTATTTGCAGGCGATGGCCTCGATCTCCACGAGGGCGTCCTTGGGCAGACGAGCCACCTCAACGGCGCTGCGGGCGGGGGGCTCGGCGGAGAAGAAGGTTGCATAGACCTCGTTCATAGCGGCAAAGTTGTTCATGTCGCTGAGGAAGACGGTGGTCTTGATGATGTTCTCCATGGTGAGACCGGCCTCGGCCAGAACGGCCTGGACGTTCAGCAGGGACTGGCGGGTCTGCGCGGCGATGCCGCCCTCGGCAAAGGCACCGGTGGCGGGGTCCACGGGCAGCTGACCGGAGGTGATGACCAGATTGCAGGCCTGGATACCCTGGGAATAGGGGCCGATGGCGGCGGGTGCCTTGTTGGTGGCGATGACGGTTTTCATGTGGGGAGTCCTCCTATATATAAATATTCAGTGAAATACATTGTACCAGTTCTTCCGGGAAAGGTCAACAAAGGTCCGTGGAAAAGCATTGGTTGGCCGATCTGATTTTGGCGAAAGGACTTGCTTTTTTCTCCCGGGGCCGTATAATAGACATGGCCCGCACCTTTTTGCATTTAAAGTATCGAAGTGTCGTCGGCGCGGGCAGTAGAGAAAACACGGAAGTGAGAGTGCGATATGCAGACCAAGCTGATCCTTTTGGGGACCGGGACCCCCAACGCCTGTCCCAATGCGTGCGGCCCCGCCTCGGCGGTGGTAGTGGGAGACCGGGCCTATCTGGTGGATTTTGGGCCGGGTGTGGTGCGGCAGGCCTCGGCGGCCTATTTCAAGGGGATCGACGCTCTGCGGCCTGATCTGCTGTGTACCGCCTTCTGCACCCACCTGCACACCGACCACACCGCGGGCTATCCGGACCTGATCTTCACGCCCTGGGTGCTGGAGCGGGCGCAGCCGCTGCGGGTATTCGGCCCCAGGGGGATGCGCCATATGACAGAGCATATCCTCCGGGCTTATGAGACGGACATCGACTTCCGGCTCCACGGCTTTGAGCGGGCTAACGAGGTGGGCTATCAGGTGGATGTGACGGAGATCCAGCCCGGGATCATCTACCAGGATGATCGGGTGCAGGTGGAGGCGTTTCCGGTCAGCCACGGGACACTGGAGTGCTACGGATATAAGTTCGTGACAGCGGACCGCACCATCGTTATCAGCGGCGACACAGCGCCCCTGGAGCTGGTAGCGGAGAAGGCAAAGGGCTGCGACATTCTGCTCCACGAGGTGGAATATGCGGCAGGGATCTCCTGCCGGGAGCCCAAGTGGCAGAAGTACCACCGGGAGGTCCATACCCTGAGTACGGATCTGGCGCGGGTGGCGCAAACAGCCCAGCCGGGACTGCTGGTGACGTATCACCGCATTTACCACATGAACATCCAGGACAACCGGATTGATCTGCCGGGGGAGATGGCCCGGCGGGACGCGGCGATCCTGGAGGAGATCCGCCAGGGCGGCTACCAGGGCCCGGTGGTCAATGGGAAGGACCTGGATATATTCTGAATCCTGCCATGCCTCTGCGCCTATGCGCAGGGGCATTTTTTTTGATGCGCTGCGCGGTCAGCCTGCGGCGAGCGGGCGGCTCTTTACGCTATCCTCACAGGTTTCACGAAAAATGAACGTCGCCGCAGTATGGGGACACTTGCACGAAGCAGCGCAAAGGTGTAAAATATACAATCAACTATATCTATATCAGGCTCCAAGGGAGGTTATCAATTTATGAAGATCGTTGTTTTGGATGGATACCGGCTGAATCCCGGCGACCTGAGTTGGCAGGGCTTTGAGGCGCTGGGGGAGCTGACAGTATATGACCGCACGCCGCTGGATGACGAGGAGGAGATCCTGCGCCGCATCGATGGTGCGGAGATCGTTCTGACCAACAAGACCCCTCTCTCCCGGGCTGTGCTGAGCCGCTGCCCCCAGTTGCGCTATATCGGCATTCTGGCCACCGGCTTCAACGTGGTGGACACTGCCGCCGCCCGGGAGCGGGGCATCCCTGTGTGCAATGTGCCCACCTACGGCACCCAGTCCGTGGCCCAGTTTGCCATCGCATTGCTGCTGGAGATCTGCCACCATGTGGGCCATCACGATCAGGCTGTCCACGACGGGGCCTGGTGCCGCTGCCCGGACTACTGCTTCTGGGATTACCCCCTCATTGAGCTGGCGGGCAAGACCATGGGCATCGTGGGCTACGGCAAGATCGGCCGGGCGGTGGGCCGCATCGCGGCGGCCCTGGGCATGGAGGTCATTGCCACCGGCCGCACCCCCTGGGCTGACGGCTCGGCCGAGGCAAAATATGTCCCGCTGGAGGAGCTGCTGCGCCGCAGCGACGTGGTGAGCCTCCACTGTCCCCTGCTGCCGGAGACCCGGGGCATGATCAACCGGGACAGCATCGCGATCATGAAGGATGGGGCCATTCTGCTCAACAACAGCCGCGGCCCCCTCATCGTGGAGCAGGATGTGGTGGACGCGCTCAACAGCGGCAAGCTGTATGCTGCCGGTGTGGACGTGGCAGACGCGGAGCCCATGGACCCTGCAAGCCCTCTGCTGGGCGCGAAAAACTGCATCATCACTCCACACATCAGCTGGGCGCCGCTGGAGGCCCGCCGCCGCCTGATGGATACGGCGGTCGCCAATTTGCAGGCATTTTTGGCGGGTGAGCCGATCCATGTGGTCAATCCCTGAGACAGGCGGCGACAAAAAATGCCTGCTTCACCCGCACTGGTGTGCTATACTGCGGATGCTCGGTGGAGAGATGCGAATACACCGAAGGAAAGGAGACATCCGCAGTGAAAAAGCAATATCGACAGCCACGTACCCGGCTGGGCCGGTTTTTAACGGGGTTGGCAGAGCGGTATTTTGCCCACGATGTGGGGCGGCAGGCGGCGGCGCTGGCCTACTACCTGCTCTTTACCCTCTTTCCCTTCCTGATTTTTCTGCATAATCTGCTGGGCCGATTCCAGTTCAGCGCCATGGGGCTGCTGGGGCAGCTGCGCCATCTGCTGCCGGAGCAGGTGCTGAACCTGGTGGAGACCTATCTCAGCTATGTGGAGGAGACCTCCAGCCCGGCGCTGCTGTGGTTCAGTCTGGTGTTTACCTTGTGGTTCCCCATGCGCGCGGTGCGCAGCCTGATGGGCTCGGTGCGCCAGGCCTATCATCTGGGCGAGGTGAGGAACCGGCTGTGGTACAACCTGAAGATCCTGCTGTACACGGTGACGCTGCTGGTGACCATCGTGGCCAACCTGGTGCTGGCCACCGTGGGCCGCAGAGCGCTGGGGCTTGTCCAGCGGCTGTTGCCCATCACCCTGCCCCAGGTGTTGTCGGAGGGGTGGAACCTGCTGCGCTTCGGTCTGCTGGGTGTGCTGATATTCGGCGCTGTAGGGCTGCTGTACGCTATGGCCCAGGATGCCCCCCAGCGTGGCCGCTGTATCCTGCCGGGTGCGGTGGCCGCCCTGGCGGCGTGGCTGGCCATGTCCGCCGGATTTTCCTTCTATGTGGAGCATTTTGCCAATTATTCCCTGATCTATGGCGCGCTGGGAACGGTCATCATCCTGATGGTGTGGCTGTATATGACGGCCATCGTACTCATTATGGGAGCAGAGGTCAATGATACCCTGCGGGCGATGAGGAAATAATTTGTTTGGCGGAAGCGCCATCTCCCGGCGCTTCGTCTGACAGCCCGTGACGGCGATACAACAGGCAGGCGGACAGTTATCTATCCGCAAACAACAAAAAATATCTCACGCCGCATCGCACGGCGCTTTTGACACCTCTGAAAGGAGAACGCTATGAAAATCATCATTATCGGCAACGGTAAGGTGGGCTACACCCTGGCCAAGCAGCTCAGCGGCGAGGACCATGAACTGGTGCTTATTGACAAGGACTATGAGGCCCTGCGCAACGCTGACGGTGTGCTGGATGTGATGTGTATGGAGGGCAGCGGTGCGTCTATCCAGGTGCTGCTGGCCGCCGGAGTCCGGGACGCGGACCTCACCGTGGCCGTCACCGGGAGCGATGAGCTGAACATCGTATGCAGTCTCATTGCCAAGAAGCTGGGGGCCAAGCGCACGGTGGCCCGCGTCCGCAGTCCGGAGTACTACCGGGAGGCAAACCTGCTGAAGAAGGAGATCGGGGTGAACATGATCATCAACCCCGAGTACGCCGCGGCGCAGGAGATCTCCCGGCTGCTGCGTGTGCCCTCCGCCTTCAGCGTGGAGGTGTTTGCCCGTGGCCTGGTGGAG
Source organism: uncultured Oscillospiraceae bacterium (assembly GCA_964429705.1). Lineage (GTDB taxonomy): Bacteria > Bacillota > Clostridia > Oscillospirales > Oscillospiraceae > Pelethomonas. The sequence goes on from CAYSDG010000029.1 coordinate 11,243, forward strand.
ATGATCGGCTTTCCCATCCAGGAGAGCGACGGCATCGCCGGCGTGTCTCTCTTTGAGTATAACAGGCGCAATCCCAACGGCGTTCTGATGTGTGCCGTGGTCCGGGGGAAGGAGGTCATCGTCCCCAACGGCCGATTCGTCCCCCAGGTGGGCGACCTGGCCTATATCATCGGCAGCCAGCCGGAGACCGCCAAATTCTTCCGGGTCATTGGCCGGGAGCATGCGCCTATCCGCAGCGTCACGGTGCTGGGCGGCAGCAAGATCGCTACCTATCTCACCTGGGCGGTGGAAAAAGTGGGGATGAAGGTGCGCATCGTGGAGCAGGATGAGAGTAAGTGCCTGGAGCTGGCGGACAAGCTGCCCAACGCCACCATCATCCACGGAGACGGCACCGACACTACGGTCATCGATTCTGAGAATCTGATGGAGACCGATGCCTTTGTGGCGCTGACCAGCCGGGACGAGGAAAACCTCCTGATTGCCATGACCGCGCAGCGGGCCGGAGTCCACAAGGTCGTGGCCAAGATGAACCGGCCAAACTACATCGACATGACCCGCGAGTTTGGGCTGGACAGCATTTTCAGTCCCAAGGACATCACGGCAAACCAGATCTCGGCCTATGTCCGTACCATGGACAACGACAAGGGCAACAACGTAGAGCATCTCTACAAGCTGCTGGGCGGGGCCATCGAGGCAGTGGAGTTTACGGCCACCGCCGCCACCCGGTTCCTGGACATCCCGCTGAAGGAGCTCAACCCCCACAGCAAGACCCCCATGAGCCTGCGGGAGGGCATCCTGATCGCCGCCATCGCCCGGGAGGGCAGACCCATCGTGCCGGACGGCAACACCATCATCCAGGCTGGTGACCGGGTCATCGTGGCCTCCACCAGCAAGGGGCTGAAGGACCTCAACGATATCCTGCAGTGAGCCGGAGGAGGACACCATGAATCATAAGCTGGTATTTCATATTCTGGGCCTGATACTTCGGGTGGAGGCGGTGCTGATGCTTCCCTCCATGGTCATCGCCCTCGTCACCGGCGACGGCGACGCAAAGGCGTTTCTTATCTCCGCAGTGCTGACCCTTGCGGTGGGACAGCTGCTGACCCTGTTCCCCAGAAGGGGGGCACAGATGCAGGCCCGCGACGGCTATGCCGCCGTGGCGCTGACGTGGATCGTGCTGTCTATGTTCGGAGCGCTTCCCTATGTGTTCAGCGGGGTGATCCCCAACTACTTTGCCGCCTTCTTTGAGACGGTGTCCGGCTTTACCACCACCGGTGCCACGGTGCTGACCTTTATGGAGGGACAGCCCCGGGGTGTGATGTTCTGGCGCGCCCAGACCCAGTGGATGGGCGGCATGGGCGTTCTGGTGCTGGTGCTGGCCCTGTTCCCCAAGCTGGGGGAGGGCAGCGTGTACCTGATGCGGGCGGAATCCCCGGGACCCATCAAGAGCAAGCTCACCCCCCGGATCAACGACACTGCCAAGATCCTGTACATCATCTACATTGGTCTGACGGCGGCGGAGGTCGTTTGCCTGCGCCTGGCCGGTATGCCGCTGTATGATGCTGTTATCCATGCCTTTACCTCCATCTCCACCGGCGGCTTCTCGGTAAAAAACGCCAGTATTGCCGCCTATAACAGCCTGACTATCGAGTGGATCATCACCATCTTCTGCTTCCTGTCCGGTGTCAATTTCAGCCTGCTGTACTATGCGCTGCTGCGTAACTTCAAGGCTGTGCTGGAGAGCGAGGAGCTGAAGCTGTATGCCCTGGTGACAGTTGTGGCCTCGGCCCTTATCGTCGTGAATCTGGTGGTGCAGGCGGGCTGCGTCCTGAATTTTGAGACCATCACCGACTCGGTATTCCAGGTGGTGACCCTGATGACCACTACGGGCTATATGACGGCGGACTATGTACTGTGGCCAGCCTTTGCCCAGATGGTGCTGGTCATTGTGATGTTCATGGGTGGCTGCGCCGGGTCCACCGCAGGCGGCGTGAAGCACATCCGGGTGCTGATGCTCTTTAAGAACCTGCGGCGGGATGTGCAGCGCATCCTCCGCCCCCGCCAGATCACTGTTATCAAGAGCGACGGGGAGCGGGTGGATGAGAGCACGCTGTCCAGCATCTCCCTCTTCTTCTTCGCGTATATCTTCCTGTTTTTGCTGGGTATGCTGGTGGTCAGCTGGGACAATGTGGGGCTGGATGCCGCGCTGGGCGCTTCCCTGACATGCATCAGCAATGTCGGCCCCGGCTTCGGTGTGCTGGGTCCTACGGGGAATTTCAGCATACTCTCCAATGTCAGTTTGCTGTTCCTATCGGCTAATATGCTGCTGGGCAGACTGGAGATCCTGCCCCTGCTGCTGCTGCTCTTCCCGGATCTGTGGCGGAAAAAATGATAGAGCTGCCTGAAAAAGACAACAAAACGTAATAAATCGACAAAATATGACGAAAAGTCGCCGCGGGATTTATCCCGCGGCGACTTTTTCTATCGGAAATGCGGCGCTTTGCACTGGGAAAGGGGAAGCTGTATTGACAATATCAGACAAAAGCGTATAATAGTTTCATATGAAATTGTTGAGGGGGAAGAACAGGGCTGTGAGACATATATTTCACTACATGAAAAAGTATCCGGGAGCATCCTTGCTGGGGGTGGCGGCCAAGACGGCGGCTACCATCGGCGAGTTGATGATCCCCTATATCCTGGAGCATGTCATCGACCATGTGGTGCCGGAGGGGGACTTCCGGCCCGTTATTTTTTGGGGCGTGCTGATGATCCTGACGGCGCTGGTGGTGCGCTGGAGCAATATCTTTGGCAACACGCTGTCGGTGAAGGTGGCCAAGGACTGCATCCAGGAGATGCGGCAGGATCTCTTTGTCCGTACGCAGCATCTCAGCGGCAGCCAGATCGACGAGCTGGGCCTGCCGTCGCTGATCTCCCGCATGACCTCGGACTCCTACAATATCCAGAATTTTATCAGCACACTGCTCAGCATGGGCATCCGGCAGCCCATCATGCTGGTGGGCGGCATTGTTGTCACGCTGACCATGGACGCTGCGCTGGCCTCTGTGCTGTGCGTGATGACACCGATCCTCATCGCCTGCGTCATCGTCATCTCCTACCACGGTATCCCCATGTACGACGTGGTGCAGCAGCGGCTGGACGATGTGGTGCGCATCATGCGGGAGAACATCACCGGTATCCGGGTGGTGAAGGCGCTGAGCAAGAGCAGCTATGAGAAGGAGCGCTTCCGGGAGGGCAACCGCCGCATGACCGAAAGCGACCTGCGGGCCAGCATCATCATGGCCATTCCCGGTCCCGCGGTGCAGATGTGCCTGAACATCGGTCTGGTGCTGGTGGTGGTGCTGGGTGCCTACCGGGTCAACAGCGGAGCGATGGAGCCGGGGGTTATTCTGGCCTTCCTCACCTATATCACCATGATCATCAACAGTATTCTGGCGCTGAACCGCATGTTTATTCTGACCAGTAAGGCATCTGCTTCCGCCCGCCGTATCGGCGCGGTGCTGGAGACAGAGGAGGACCAGCCCGTTCTGCCGGTGAAGGAGGAGCTGACGAAGGAGGACGGCGCGGTGCTGGAATTCGACCATGTCTCCTTTACCCACGCCGCCCATGCCACCGATGAAAACGGTGCTTTTGCCGGGGAGGCGCGGGCCAAGTGCCTGGAGGACATCAACTTCGCCCTGTATCCCGGACAGACGCTGGGCATCATCGGCGCCACCGGCGCGGGGAAAACCACCATCGTCAACCTGCTGATGCGCTTTTACGATGCGGACGAGGGGCGGGTGCTGGTGGACGGCCGGGATGTGCGGACCTATCCCAAGCAGACACTGCGGGAAAAATTCGGCGTGGTGTTCCAGAATGACTGCGTTTTCGCCGAGTCCCTGCGGGACAATGTGAGCATGGGCCGCAGTCTGAGCGATGAAGCTATCTGGCAGGCGGCGGAGGACGCCATGGCTGCCGGTTACATGCGGGAAAAGCCCGGTCAGCTGGACTATATGGCTGACATCAAGGGAGCCAACCTCTCCGGCGGCCAGAAGCAGCGGCTGTTCATCACCCGCGCGCTGGTGGCGGAGCCGGAGATCCTGATCCTGGACGACAGCTCCTCCGCACTGGACTACAAGACCGACGCGGCACTGCGCCGCAATATCCGCGCCCGCCGGGCCGATGCGGCGCTGATCATCGTGGCCCAGCGTGTCAGTTCCATTATGAATGCCGACCAGATCCTGGTGCTGGACGCCGGGTGCATCATTGGCTGCGGCAAGCATGAGGAACTTTTGCAGAGCTGCTCTGTTTACAGTGACATTTACCAGTCCCAGATGGGCGACCTGGCGTGAAAGGAGGGGGACGATCATGGCAAGACCTGAAAAAAAAGAGCGTCCGCGGGACGCGAAGAGGACCCTTCTGCGCCTTCTGCGCTATGTAGCGGACTACCGGGGGGCGATCCTCCTGGTGCTGCTGCTGAGCCTGCTGAGCAACGGCCTGGCGCTGCTGGGTCCCTCACTGGCGGGTAAGGCGGTGGGCGAGGCCTCCGTCGGCAAGGGCCTGGTGAACTTTGACCGGGTATTCTACTATGCCGGGTGGATGCTGGTGTGCTATCTCGGCTCCTCGGTGGTCAGCTTCGTAGTGAATATTACTATGATGCGCACCGGTCGGCTCATCGGACAGAAGATGCGCAACGACGTGTTTTTTAAGCTGATGGAGCTGCCGGTCAGCTACTTTGACCGCAACCAGGCCGGTGACATCATCAGCCGTGTTTCCTACGATATTGATGTGATCAGCACCTCCATCTCTGCGGACATCGTGCAGATCCTGACCAGCGTGGTCACGGTGGCGGGCTCGGTGGTGATGATGGTGCTCATCAGCCCGCCCCTGGCGGCGATCACCCTGGTCACGGTGCCTCTCTCCATCTACTACACAAAGAAGATGAACGGCATCACCCGGCCCCTCTTCTCCCGCCGCTCCGCCTCCTATGGCCGGATGAACGGCTTCGTGGAGGAGAAGTTCTCCGGACTGCGGACCATCCAGGCCTATGCCCGGGAGGATCACGTTGCCCAGGAGTTTTTCGCCTACAACAAGACCGCCGCAGATGCCTATAACGATGCCACCTGCATGGCCAAGCGGGTGGGCCCCACGGTGGGCTTTATCAACAACCTCAGCCTGTCTCTGGTGGGCATGGTGGGCTCGCTGCTGTTTTTGGGAGGCTACGCCGACCTGGAGAAGATCTCCTCCTTCGTGCTATACTCCCGCAAGTTCTCCGGCCCCATCAACGAGGTGGCCAACATCACCAGCGAGATCTACTCCGCTCTGGCCGCGGCGGAGCGGGTGTTCCGCCTGCTGGACGAGGAGGAGGAGACTGCCGACGCACCCACCGCCCATGCGCTGACCGATGTGCAGGGCGAGGTGCGGTTAGAGGATGTGTCCTTTGGCTACGAGGCGGAACGCATCGTGCTGCGGGATCTGGACCTGTGGGCAAAGCCGGGGCAGATGATCGCCGTGGTGGGTCCCACCGGCGCGGGAAAGACCACCATTATCAACCTCCTGATGCGCTTTTACGACATTGCCGATGGCCGCTGTCAGGTGGACGGCAGCGATGTCTTTGACCTGACACGGGAGAGCCTGCGCCGGGCCTATGCCATGGTGCTGCAGGATACTTGGCTCTTCCGGGGCACGATCTATGAGAACATCGCCTACGGCAAGGAGGGGGCCACCATGGAGGAGGTGGTGGCGGCGGCCAAGGCCGCCCGCATCCACCCCTACATCATGCAGCTGCCCCAGGGCTATGACACCGTCATCAGCGAGGACGGCGGCAACATCTCCAAGGGACAGAAGCAGCTGCTGACCATTGCCCGGGCCATGCTGTACAATGCCAGGATGCTGATCCTGGACGAGGCTACCTCCAATGTGGATACCACCACGGAGCGGCATATCCAGCGGGCTATGCGGGAGCTGATGGCGGACAAGACCTGCTTTGTCATCGCCCACCGGCTCAGTACCATCCAGCATGCCGATAAGATCCTGGTGCTGGAGCAGGGCCGCGTGGTGGAGCAGGGCACCCACCAGGAACTGATGGCCTGCCAGGGCAGCTATTATCGGCTGTATGCGGCGCAGTTTGAGTAAAATTCAAAAAAAACGGCCGCGGGGCATGTCTGCGGCCGGTTATAGGGGCAAAAGCGCTCCCCGCCTTGCGTGGCGGGGAGCGCTTTTGCTGTGCAGGATCCGGTCTGGATGATGCAAAAGGGGCGGAGTTACGTCCCACAGTATACCCGGATGGCGCTGCGCGTGAATTCCGTTGCCCCCTTGCCGCCAGCCGGCTGACTTCGTGAACTGGTCAACCCACCTCCGTGTCGCGTTTACCATACACTATGACGCGGCGTAAGAGTCAAGAGGGCATTTGAGACGCTATGATGGGAACAGCATGTTTCATACTTAACGCCGGCCCTTTAATTTCCCGACAGGCTTCTCCCCGACTGCCTGCTACAATAGTCCCCGACATACGATCTACCGGAAAGGGGACAGGCTATGAAATTGACCGATCTTACACAGCAGCCGTCATGCAGAAGACTTATTCGGCTGGGAGGGCATCTGCTCCTGGGATTTTTAGCGGCATTATGCACGCTGGATGGCCGCACGCCCCTGGCGGCGGGCTTTCTCTCCGCGCTGCGGCCAGGCGGCGGGATGCTGGCTGCCCTTGTGGGCGCTTCCCTCGGATGCTTTTCTGTACTCAGCTTCGGTCAGGTCCTGCGGTGCTGCGGCATTCTGATCCTGATTGCCAGTATTCTCTCCGCCTTTCGGGACACGATCTGGTACCGGCACAGCTTCTTCCGTCCCCTCACCGCCGCAGGCGCTACGCTGTCGGTGGAACTGGCCTATGCGATCCGACTGGGACTCACCGCTCCCGCGCTGGTGCGGCTGTTAGCCTCCACAGTGATGGCGGGGCTTCTGAGCCACTACTGCGCCCTGTTGCTGCGGGAGACTGCTATCCCCCGGCATAAGACCAGCCGCGAGAGCGAGGCTCTGCGCCGCCGTTTACAGCTGAGCGCCCAGGCGCTGCGCTCCCTCTGCGAGAGCTTCGGTGTTCCTGCGCCCCGTCGGGAGGAGAACCCCGCAGTCATCTTCGACCGGGCGGCGGAGGTGGTGTGCCGGGGCTGCGCCCTGCGGGAGATATGCTGGAACAAGGAGTATATCTCCACCTTCAACGCCTTCAACGATGCTACACCGGCGATCCTGGAGAGGGGGCGGGCGGAGCTGCGGGACTTTGCCCCCCATTTTTCTACCCGGTGCATCCACCTTCCGCAGCTGATCGCCGCCATCAACACCGAGGTCACAGCCCTGCTGCTGCGGCGGCAATACCGCCGTCAGCTGGAGCAGGAGCGCAGCCACACCCGGGGACAGTATGCCCATCTGACCGAACTGGTGGCCCAGGCCATGGCTGCCCCGGAGCCGCTCCCGCCGACAGGAAAGGAGAGGCCCTTCGATGTTGCCCTTGGTTCCCAGCCCAAGAGCGGCCAGCGGATGTGCGGCGACAGCGTGACCTACTTCCGGGGGGAGGGCAGCGCCCTGTATCTGCTGCTCAGCGACGGCATGGGCAGCGGCCGCGAGGCGCGGCGGGAGAGCCAGTTGACCGTGCGCCTGATGGAGCAGTTTCTTGCTGCGGGGATCCAGCCGGAACCAGCACTGCGCACGCTGAACGCCGCTCTGCAGCTGCGCAGCGACGACCAGGGCAGCTTCACCACCATCGATCTGCTGTCCCTGGATCTCAGCAGGGGGCAGGCGGCTCTTTTCAAGTACGGCGCGGCTCCCACCTATATCAAGCGGGGCGGCAGTGTCCGCCGTCTCACCGGCAGCAGCCTGCCGGCGGGGTTGCAGGACCCCAACGCCGTTCCGGCTCCCGACAAATTCCCCCTGGAAAGCGGCTCCTTCCTGCTGATGATCAGCGATGGCGTGGCCGACAGCAGCGACGACCAGTGGCTGCAGGATCTGCTGGCGGGCTGGCGGGGTGAGGACCCCAATGTGCTGGTGAGCCTGGTGCTGCGGGAATGCGCCCAGCGGCGGCAGGGCAGCGACGATTGCAGCGCCATCTGTCTCTATCTGCCGCCGGAGGAGGGCAGGCGGCAGGTATAATCTGCCCTCCGGCTGGAAACACTGGAAGTACCA
>CAYSDG010000030.1:0-18947 GCA_964429705.1 uncultured Oscillospiraceae bacterium
GGCCGAAGGGGCTCCCCTGCTAAGGGAGTAGGGCGTGTAAAAAGCGCCGCGGAGGTTCAAATCCTCTCTTCCGCGCCAAGTACCGGAAATCAGATGAAAATCTGGTTTCCGGTACTTTTTTGCCTGTTTTATGCAAATAGGAGCGAAGAAGCCGCCCCCGGGCGGCAGGTAGACGGTACCGGAGAAAAATGGGACGGCGGTCCCAATATCCCCCAAAAATAAACACCTGGCACGGGCAGTGCCAGGTATTTGCTTATTTATACTTCCGGACAATATCCTGCATCTCGTTCCAGACCTGCTCCATATCCGCCACCAGCTTGAACTGGGTGCGGCAGCGGTCCAGATTCTGCTGGGGGTATGTGGTGTGGAAATAGACGTCGCCGTTGAGGTAGTCGGTCAGAAAGCGCATCCCGCACTCCAGGGTCATCAGCTTTGCGCCCCAGGGCAGATACTCCAGCTCCGCCTCGGTGAGGCTGTTGCCGGTACCCTCCAGGAAGCCCTTGGTGTATACCTCGAAAAGGGACAGGTCGAAGTTGACCTTGCTGAGATCCGGCTCGTCCTCGGCGCAGTGGTTGGCACCGAAGCGGATCGCGTCGCCAAAGTCGTTGATGGAGAGACCGGGCATCACAGTGTCCAGGTCGATGACGCAGACTCCCTCGCCGGTATCCGCGTCCAGCAGGACGTTGTTAAGCTTGGTGTCGTTGTGGGTGACCCGCAGGGGCAGACGGCCCTCCCGCAGAGCATCCATGGCGATGGAGCAGTCTGGCTCCCGCCGCAGGGCGAAATCCACCTCTGACTGCACCAGCGCAGCGCGGCCCAGCTTGTCGGCGGCAACAGCCTCCTTCAGAAGGCGGAGACGGTCCGGTGTGTCGTGGAAACGGGGGATGGTCTCGTGGAGGGTGTCCGCGGGAAAGGTGCTGAGCATTCGCTGGAATTTGCCGAAGGCCCGGGCGGCAGCGGCAAACAGCTCGGGGGTGGCCGCCTGCTGGGGGCTCACGGTGCGGTCCACAAAGGCGTAGATGCGCCAGACCTCGCCGTCGGGATCGGTATAGAAGCTGTGACCGTCTTTGGTGCGCAGGAAGTGCAGGGTGCCGCGCTGGCGGTCGCCCCCCTCCAGCTCCAGCTGACGGCTCAGATGGTCGGTGATACGCAGGGCGTTCTCCATGACCTCGTCAGGGTGGTGGAAGGCAACAGAATTGATGCGCTGCAGCACGAAGCGGGAGCCGTCCTCCGTGTGGACGCAGAAGGTGCTGTTGACATGGCCTTCGCTGATGGTGCAGACCTTGGCAACGGGAGCAGGATAGGGGAAGGCCTGAACGGCCTTATCTAAATGAAGCGTAACATCAGACATGACAGAAACCTCACAATGATAAGATCAGGTCGCGGGGATCAGTGCTGGGACTGGACCGCCAAAAACCCGGCAGCTTTGCTGTAGGCGTGCTTGCGGATGCGCAGGAAGAACAGGTAGTGGGCCAGGGCAGTGATGGTCCAGGAGATGGGATAGGAGATATACAGCAGCTGGGGGGAGGGGGCTATGGGGAAGATGAAGGCCACCCACAGCAGGCGCAGCGTGCAGCTGCCCACCAGCGAGGTGATCATGGGGACAACGGAGTAGCCGATGCCGCGGAGAACACCCACCGGGACATCCATCAGCCCGCAGAGAAAATAGGTGACGCAGACGATCTGCAGGCGATCCAGCGCCTGGGCGATGACCTCCTCCTCGCCGGGGACATAGATGGAGGCCAGGGGGTGACCAAAGAAGTAGGCCAGATTGCCCAGGATCAAACCGGCGGAGGCGGCGTACAGCATACACCAGAGCAGGGTGTGGTCCACCCGCTTGCACTTGCCCGCACCGTAGTTCTGACTGGTGAAGGTGAGGGCGGTCTGGTAGAAGGCGTTCATGGCGGCATAGACAAAGCCCTCAATGTTGGAGGAGGTGGAGCTGCCGGCCACGATGGCGGTGGAGTTGAAGGAGTTGATAGCGGACTGGATAACCACGTTGGACAGGGAGAACACCACGCTCTGGAACCCGGCAGGCAGACCCACCTGCAGAATGCGGCGGATCACCCGGGCGTCCAGGCACAGGCGGCGCAGATCCAGCCGCAGGGGACCGGTATCCCGCATCAGGGTGACAAGGACCAGAATAGCGGAGACATACTGGGAAATGATGGTGGCCAGCGCTACGCCGTCCACGCTCATGTGCAGGCAGATGACGAAAAACAGGTTCAGCGCGACGTTGATGATGCCCGCCAGCGTCAGGAAATACAGGGGGCGGCGGGTGTCACCCTGGGCCCGCAGGATCGCGGAGCCGAAGTTATAGAGCATATTGGCGGGCATGCCGCAGAAGTAGATCCGCAGATACAGGGTGGAGAGGTCGATAACGTCGGTGGGGGAGCTCATCAGCTCCAGCATCTGGCGGCAAAGGGCCACGCCCACAACCGTCAGCAGCACGCCGCTGACGGCGGCCAGGGCGATGGTGGTGTGGACGCTGCGGCTCACATCCTCGTCCCGACCGCCACCCAGGTCGCGGGCAACAACAACATTGGCGCCCACGGAGAAGCCGATGAACAGTCCGACCAGCAGGTTGATGAGGGAGCCGGTGGAGCCCACCGCAGCCAGAGCCTCCTTACCGGCGAAGCGGCCCACCACCACCACATCGGCGGCGTTGAACAGCAGCTGCAGGATGCTGGAGAGCATCAGCGGCAGGGCAAAGAGCAGGATCTTGCCCCACAGCGGGCCGTTGAGCATGTCAATATTGTAGCCTTGCTTTTGTTTTTTCATAGATGACCACCTTTTCAGCGCAAAGTCCGCCGGAGCGGGCGGACAACAAAAGTGTATAATACAACAGTATAGCAGTTATATCACATTTTTTCGGAAAGAACAACCCTGAATCTGCACGCCTTCGGGAATTTTCCCAGATGAAACATTGACAAGACATTGATAATTTGTTATCATGCCATTCGGCTTTTTTGCAAGAACGATATTTTATCCGAGAAAGGAATACTATGGAAGAAAAAGAAATCAAGCAGCCGGAAAACAAAATGGGTGTTTTGCCGGTCAATTAGCTGCTGCTGTCGATGTCTGTGCCTATCATGATCTCCATGCTGGTGCAGGCGTTATATAATGTGGTGGACAGTGTGTTCGTGGCCCGGGTCAGCGAAAACGCGCTGAACGCGGTGTCGCTGGCATTCCCGGTGCAGAACCTGATGATCGCTGTGTCCACCGGTACCGGCGTGGGTATCAATGCGCTGCTGAGCAAGAGTCTGGGCCAGAAGCGCTATGAGAAGGCTAATCTGACAGCGGTGAACGGCGTGTTTCTGGCTGTATGCAGCTATATCGTCTTCGCGCTGCTGTGCGGCCTCTTTGCCAAGCCCTTCTTCGCTGTGCAGACCGATGTGGCGGAGATCGTGGAGGGCGGCACGCAGTACATCACCATCTGCGGCGTTTTCAGCTTTGGCCTCTTTCTACAGATCACCTTTGAGCGGCTGCTGCAGGCGACCGGCCGGACGCTGTACACGATGTTCACCCAACTGGCCGGTGCGCTGATCAACCTGATCTTCGACCCCATCTGCATCTTTGTGCTGGATATGGGTGTGGCGGGCGCTGCCGTGGCCACGGTGATGGGGCAGATCGTGGCAGCCTGCGTGGCCATCTGGCTGAATCACACCAAGAACGAGGACATCAAGCTGCATATCAAGGGCTTCCGCCCCAACGGCGCGATCATCAAAAACATCTATTCCGTTGGTATCCCCTCCATTATCATGTCCTCCATCAGCTCCGTGATGACATTCGGCCTGAACCAGATCCTCATCGCCTTTACCACAACCGCGACCGCGGTGCTGGGCGTGTACTTCAAGCTGCAGAGCTTCATCTTTATGCCGATCTTCGGCCTCAACAACGGCATGGTGCCTATCATCGCCTACAATTTTGGCGCACGCAAGCCCAAGCGGATGCTGAGCACGGTGAAGCTGGGCATCCTGTACGCCACGGGCATCATGCTGGTGGGCGTGGTGCTGTTTGAGGCGATCCCCCAGGTCCTGCTGGGCTTCTTCCAGGCATCTGACCATATGCTGGAGATCGGTGTGCCCGCGCTGCGGATCATCGCGATCCACTTTGTGCTGGCAGGATTCGATATTATCTCCTCCTCCATGTTCCAGGCGCTGGGGCATGGTATGTGCAGTCTGGTGGTCTCTCTGGTGCGTCAGCTGCTGGTGCTGCTCCCCCTGGCGTGGCTGATGAGCCTCAGCGGGCAGCTGATCGCCGTGTGGTGGGCCTTCCCCATGGCAGAGGTGGTATCGCTGCTGCTGTGTATCCTGTTCCACCGATACATTTACAAAAAAGAACTGCTGCCCATGATGCAGGAGGGCGGCGCGCACTGAGATAAGAGATGGAAACTGGTCCCGCGTTCCGGTTTGGAACGCGGGACCAGTTTTTTCAGAGCTGTTACAGGGCTTCGATGTATGCCGCGCCGAAGGCACCGGGGCCAACGTGGGTGCCGATGGCGGGACCGACACCGCTGTAGAGGGGGTGACTGGGGAGGATCCCCAGCTCGGCCATTTTGGCGGCCAGGGGCGCGCCGTTGGCGGCGTCATCGGTAAAGACCAGGTGCAGGGGATACCGGCTGTCTGCCGGGTGTTCCTGGAGCAGCTTCAGCAGGTGCTTGGTGGCGGCGGCAGAGCCGAAGGATTTCCCGACGATAGCTACCGCTCCGTCGCGGACAGTGATGGTGGGCTTCAGCTTGGTGACGGTACCGATGTTGGCAGCCAGATCGCTGAGGCGGCCGCCCCGGCGCAGGTACTCCAGAGTGTCGACAACGGCAAAGATCCGGACGCGGTGCTTCAGCTCCTCCAGGGACGCGGCGATCTCTGGTGCGCTGCTGCCGCTGTCCCGCATCAGGCAGGCCTGGTGGAGGAGCAGCTGTATCCCGGCTGTGGCGCTGCGGCTGTCCACGATGTGGATGTCGTCGTACTGACAGAGTTCTTTTGCAATCAGGGCGCTCTGTACGGTGCCGCTGAGCGCACCGCTGAGGAGGACGGCCACCACCTGGTCTCCAGCGTCCTTCGCCTGCTGAAACTGCTGCAGGAAAGCGTCAGGGGTGGGCTGAGAGGTGGTCGGAAGCTGCTGACTGGTCTGCAGCATGGTGTAGAAAGTATCCCTGTCGATGGTCTGTCCATCCCAGTAGGTGATGTCTCCCAGCTGGACGGAGAGGGGAATGATGCGGATGCCCATGGCCGCAGCGGCGGCGGGCAGCAGGTCAGATGAGGAATCGGTGATGATGCGAATAGCCATTACTTGGCAGCCTCCTGTTGGATCATATCAAAGGTGTCCACCACCTGGTGGAGCAGAGGGATCAGCTGGCGGATCTTCTCCGCGCCCATTTGGGCGATCAGGCGGTCGATCATGGCCAGAATGTCGGCGTGGGATGCGGTATATCGCTCCATCCCCTGGGGCAGCAGCCGCAGTTCGATCTTGCGCCGGTCGCGCTGGGACTGACAGCGCTCGATCACGCCGTGCTCCTCCAGAGAAAGGAGGATGGCGTTCATCTGCGATTTCAGAATGCGGGTCTGGTCGCACAGGTCGCGGGCGGTGAGGGTCTCGCCGCGGCGGGCGGCCTGGGCCAGCAGATTGCAGACCAGAGCCTCGTTGAAGGGGATGTCCCGCGTCAGCCGCTGGTTGTCGATAACAGAGCTGAGCCGCAGCCAGGCAGACAGCAGATCTTCGTTCAGTGTTTCCATGGATAAGGTACGCTCCAAAAGTTCAGTTTATGAACCAAATGGTTCATGAAGTGAACTATACAGCAGCGGAGCCGCTCTGTCAAGAGAATTTTGCGCGACAGGGCGGCAGAGATCCTCAGATCCCTGCCGCCCTGTCCGCGGAAAGCTGTCAGCGCTTATTCTGGTTGCTCTGCTCTTTCTTGTTCTTCTGCTCGTTCTGGCCCTGGATGTTCTGGGCCTGATCCTTAGTCTGGTTCTGCGCGCGGTTCTGTTCCTTACTCATGCCAAACGCCTCCTTTCTGAAGCCGTATGGGTAGTATGACCGGGAATGGGAGGTCTATACCTGATCCTGGAAAAGAGGCAAAAGAAAAATGAAAAAACTGCTTGACAGCAGGAGAAATATCTGCTATACTCACCGAGTAAAACAAAGTAGGTTGGACGCATCCGCCTCACCTCCAGCATCGTGAAGAGGTTAAGAACGAACGAAACGCCCGGATCATACGGGTGTATTGTGTCGTGCGGATGCTGGAAGGCATCCGTTTTTGTTTTGCCAGGAAAATTATTTTCGCAAATTGTTGAAGGAGGTGCTTCGGTTATTAGCAGTGTAATGCATCAACTGAATGAGGAAATTCGCGACAAGGAACTGCGCCTGATCGGCAGCGGTGGTGAGCAGCTGGGCATCATGTCCGCAGAGGAAGCTCTGAAGATCGCTGATGAGCAGGGGCTGGATCTGGTGAAGATCTCCCCTCAGGCCACTCCCCCTGTGTGCAAGCTGATGGACTACGGCAAGTACAAGTTTGAGCAGGGCAAGCGTGAGAAAGAGGCTCGCAAGAACCAGCACGTGGTGGAGATCAAGGAGATTCGCATGTCTCCCGGCATCGACGTGGGAGATTTCAACGTGAAGCTGAAGAACGCGCAGAAGTTCCTGACCGATGGGAACCGTGTGAAGGTCTCTGTCCGCTTCCGCGGCCGCGAGATGGCCCACACCGACATCGGCAAGAAGCTCCTGGATAAGTTTGCAGAGCAGTGCGCCGAGGTGGCCGCCGTTGATAAGGGCGCGAAGCTGGAGGGCCGGAACATGTCCATGTTCCTCTCCCCCAAAAAATAAATCAAGAGCACAATTAGCTGCCCCCTTTAAGGGACTATACGGAAGGAGTTTATTACTATGCCTAAGCTGAAGACCCACAGTGGTGCTAAGAAGAGATTCAACCTGACCAAGAGCGGCAAGGTGAAGCGCGCTAAGGCCTTTAAGAGCCACATCCTCACCAAGAAGGATACCAAGCGTACTCGTCGTCTGCGGGCTGGCGGTTATGCCGATGTGACCAATGAGGCCACCATCCGCAAGATGATCCCCTACAAGTAAGAAATACGATACGCTTTAGAATAGGAGGCTTTTACAAATGGCTAGAGTTAAGGGCGCAATGATGACCCGTAAGAGAAGAAACAAGGTCCTGAAGATGGCTAAGGGCTACTGGGGTTCCAAGTCCAAGCACTTCAAGATGGCTAACCAGCAGGTGATGAAGTCCCTGACCTACGCATACGTGGGTCGCCGCCTGAAGAAGAGAGACTTCCGTCAGCTGTGGATCACCCGTATCAGCGCTGCCTGCAAGCTGAACGGTATGAACTACTCCACCTTCATGCACGGCCTGAAGACCGCTGGTGTGGAGATCAACCGCAAGATGCTGGCTGAGCTGGCTGTCAACAACGAGGCTGCTTTCACCCAGCTGTGCGAGATGGCTAAGAAGGCCAACGCCTGATTTTTGCTGACCATAAAAAATATCCGACACAGATGTGTCGGATATTTTTTTATAGCTATAGGAAAAGGATCACGCCTCATCAGGGGGCTGTGCCGCAGCAATGTTCTCCGGGGCGGGCTCAGTCCACTCGATCTTGGTGCCCACACAGCGGTTGATGGTGATGCCGTCGGCGTAGAATTTTGCCTCGTAGTCCGTCATCACGCCGCAGGGGCCGCTGCCGTGGAGGTCCCGCGTGACCTCGCTGAGGGCATAGCCTGCCTCGGGGAATTCCAGCACAGAGAACTCGAAGAGGGGTTGGTTGTCGGTTTTGAAATGGATCTGACCGCCCAGCTTCAGCACCTTGCGGTAGGTGGTCAAAAAGCCGCGGTGGGTCAGTCGGCGCTTGGCCTGACCCTTCGGGGGCCAGGGATCGCAGAAATTGACATAGATCAGGTCCACCTCGTCGGGAGCAAAATAGTCCGGCACCAGCGCTGCGTCACCCACCACAAAGAATACGTTCTTCAGCTCCAGAGCGGCGGCCCGCTCCATGGCGATGACCATGGCGTCGGGGACCTTCTCAATGGCCACAAAGAGAACGTCGGGGTTTTGCCGGGCTGTCTCCACGGTGAAGCGGCCCTTGCCGCAGCCCAGCTCCAGTCGCAGCTCCCGGGCCTCGGGCATCAGGGTCTCCACCCATTTGCCCCGCAGGGCGAAGCCGTCCTGCACATGGACCGCGGCGCACTTTTCCATCCGCGGGATCAGATTTTTCTTTTTACGCATCCGCATAACAGGATACCTCCTGAGTATTTTTCTGGGCAATCATACCACAGCTGAGGAAAAAATACAAGAGGCGCATAAAAACGCTTTTGCGGTTGAAAAGTTTTGCAAAGTATGTATAATAGATGTGACCAAATTGTGAACAGGAGGGCCAACATGAGAGCAGATGGCCGCAGAGCGAGGGGATTGACCGCTATTGAGCAGGCGATCCCCCATATTATGCCAAAGCGCGTGGATGCGCAGAATTTTGTAACTGAGTACTTCGATGAGGAAGTCGTCAAGGACTATATCCGCCGGGTCAGGAGAGAGAAGGGGATCCGTCTCAGCCGCATGTCCGTCATCATCGCGGCCTACTATCTGGCGTCGCTGCGCCATCCCTATGTCAACCGCTTCGTGATGAACAGCAAGGTCTTTGACCGCAACCATTTCTGCGTCAGCTTTGTTATGCTGAAGAAGCGGGCGGATGGTACGCCGGATGAGACAACGGTGAAGGTCTTTATGGAGCCGGATGACGATATTTACACCATCAACCAGCGTATCAATGATGTTATCGAGAAAAACAGTGAGCCCAAGCATAACAACAATACGGACAAGTTTGCCAGCTTTATGCTGTCTCTGCCGCTGCTGCCCTATCTGGTGATGGCGCTGGTGCGGGTGATGGACCGCTTTGGCCTCCTGCCTCGCTTCATCATCGACCTGAGCCCCTTCCACACCAGCATGTTCATCACCAATCTGGCCTCTATCAACACCAGCCATATCTACCACCACGTCTATGAGTTCGGCACCACCAGCGTGTTCCTCAGCGTGGGGAAATCCATGCCCAACTTCCTGGAGGGGGACCCGGAGCGGAAGCTGATCCCCATCAGTGTGGTGATGGACGAGCGCATCTGCACCGGTCACGACTACGCACTGTTCTGTAAGACCTTCCACCGCTTCCTGCGCCATCCGGAGCTGATGGAGCAGGAGAATTGCGCCGCTGCCGTTGCTGCGGAGTGCTGACGAAGATAAAAAATCCCCCGCCGCTGCGTAAAGCAGCGGCGGGGGATTTTTGTTATTCCGTGGTGGTGACCAGTACCTGGGAGTCTATCGTGATGCTGGAGATGCCAGCGCCGTCTGTGCTGGAGAAGGTGATGTCGTAGAAGACAGTCTGCTCAAAGCCCGGCTGGGCCCAGGTGGGGATGGTGTAGCTGCCGGTGCTGATGGCGGTCAGCTGGTAGCGGGCGGAAAGCCCCGCGCTTTTCAGCTGGGCAGCCACAGTATCCCGGATGTGGGAGGTCAGGTCGAAATCCGTCTGGGTGACGGAGACCTGGATGTCGCCCTCAATGGGGACGCAGGCCCGCAGCAGCTGATAGTCGGCCTGCTGCTGGGCGAAGTCCTCGTCTGCGGGGGCTGTGATGCCCGCACCCACCAGTGTGACCTGGGCGGTGACCTCCGCGCTGCGGGCGGTGGGGGTGAAGCTCGCGCCGGAGGGGAGCGTTGCCGCCCCCTGCTGATAGGTGGCGAAGAAGGGGACGGCCATGGTGACCCCATCAGCCATGGTTTCCGGGAATTGGAAGGCGGGGGACAACTCGATCTTCCACAGACATCCCTCCAGCGAGGTGCCGCTGACGCGCTGGGATACGGCATCGAACAGGGCGGCGCAGATGCCGTCGGTAGTCCAGTCCTCCGACAGGGTGATGACGATGTCCGTCGGGGAACCCACATCCCATGCGGCGGGGAAGAAGGCACGGGTGATGGCGTTCATCGCTTCCATATCGCTGAAGGCGGGCTGTTCCCTGGCATCCAGCACCTCTGTCCAGCGGCAGGTCACGGCGCAGGTGAAGTCCCGCTGAGCGCCGCTGCTCTCGCAGTGCAGGGTAATGGTGGCCTGACCGGGGGATACGGCGGTGATCACGCCCTCCTGATCCACCGTAGCTACGCTGGTGTCAGAGGAGGTGTAGCTGGCGGCGTAGCTTCCGTAGGCGTTGACTGGCAGGAACTGGGCCGTCTCCCCGGGGCGGGTCAGGGTGACCTCTGTGGGGGCGGCGGAGAGACCGTCGCGCAGCGTCTGCCGCAGCAGGGCGGTGATCTCCTGCTCTGTCATGGCGCTGCCCCCCTCCTGCTGGGCTATTTTATAGCGCAGATAGTCCAGCACCCGGGTCTGGCAGGCCCCGGACAGCAGCTCCAGCGCCGCATAGGCGAAGGTGGAGGGATTACGCTGGTACAGCTGGCAGACAATGACCTGGAACTGTTCGCTGTACGCGCCGTCCAGCCCCTCGTTGGCGGAGAGGATCTGCTGCATCTCCGCTGCGGTCAGGTCACCTTTTGCCGCGTACTGGGAGATGGCATCCAGCAGTTCCGTGCACTTCTCCGTGTCTCCGTACTGGGTCTGGCAGGCGGAATACATGGCGTTCCAGTCCAGATAGGCCAGACTGGGCAGCCACTGGGACACGGCGTCTCCTGCCTTGTAGCCCGCCAACACAGCCAGGGCGTTGTCGTACAGCTGGGGGTCCACATCGTCGCTGGGACCAAAGCTGGTGAAGATGTAGTTCTGTCCGTTCCAGACCATGAACCAGTCGTGGCGCTTCTGGTACAGGACGTTTGTGATGTCGTAGACATCCAGTACCTCTGTGGTGGCGTAAATATGGCAGTCAACGCCCTGCCGGGCGGCATCCTGACCGGTGTAGACGAAGGCGGTGACGCTCTCCTTGCCGGCGAAGATGCTGCTGCCCCGGCCGCCGGGCAGGACAAACAGTTTACCATCCTGTTCCCGCAGGGGGAGAAAGCCTGTCAGCAGATAGTCCGCCAGAGCGGGGGAGAAGAGCTGCTCCAGCCGTTGGCGCAGGGCATCGATCGAGTTAAAGTCAGCTACCCGCAGCAGGGTGCCTTCGTCACTGGGGATCGTCTCGTTGGTGGTGGGCAGTGTACCCAACTCGAACCAGTTCCACAGCTCCCGGGCCTCACGGTAGCGCTGGAGGGCCAGCTCCTTCGTAAGGGCGGTGCTGCTCTGACTGCTGTCAGGTACTTCCACCTCGGGGGGCGGCGTGTCCTCCTCAGGAGGTGCTTCGCTGCTGCCGCCGAAGAAGAATACCGCCGCACCGCCCATCAGCAGGAGGACCGCGGCCAGGGTTAGCTTCAGCATTCGGGGGCGCTGGGCGATGAGCCGGATGCGCTCACCCATGGCCCGCTTGCTGCCGCTCATAGTGGTGGCGGTGCGCAGGAGCTGCCCCGGGTGACGGCCGGGGACCACCATATGCAGCAGGGTCTCACCGTACTGGAGGCGGCAGTCCTCCCCCAGTCGGCGGATGGAGGCGGCGTCGCAGCTGAGCTCACAGTCCCGGCGGCTCAGCGCAGCGGCCCACCAGACCAAAGGGTTATACCAGTGAAGGGCCAGACACAGGCTCCGCAGCAGGGCCCAGAGGTGGTCGCCGTGGCGGAAATGTGTCTCCTCATGGGTGAGGATATGGGTCAGCTCTTGGTCAGACAGGGGGGAGACTGTCAGGTAGATGGCGGGCCGGAACAGACCAAAGAGGCAGGGGGAGGCCAGCCCCGGGACCTGATAGACCCGCAGGGAGCAGGGGTGCGGCAGCTGATGCGCGGGAACGCGCTGCCGCCTTTTTCGCAGGTGGAGATAGAACGTGAGGTCAGAGAGCAGAAAAATGCCGCCCATGATCACGGCTCCGGCCCTCCAGATCGTTTCCGGCCAGCTGATGACCGGCTGGGACGGGGCGGCGCTGGCTGCTCCGGCTAGAACGGTGTCAGTTGGGACCGCCGGCACTGCGGGAATGGATGGCGGAGGAGCGGTGGGGACGGCGGTCCCGCCAGGCAGCACCGTCTCCTCGGCTGTAGTCAGCAGATCCTGCGCGGCGCCCATGAAACTCACCGGCGCGGCGAAGAGGCTGCCGGGGATCAACAGCCGCGCCGCTACCAGCAGCCAAAGGGCATACTGCACGGTGGGGTGGATGTGCCCCCGCAGCAGCTGCCGCAGAGCGGCCAGAAACAGGATCAGGGCGGAAGAGGTGAGGATGATCTCGGTCATGTCTGGTCCTCCTTTGCTTTTTCCAGAATGGCGGCCAGCTCATCAATGTCCGACTGCGACAGCCCGCGGCCGTCCGCCAGGGTGTTCACCAGCATCCCCACACTGCCCCGGTAGATCCGCTTCAGCAGGGATTCCGTTTCCCGCAGGGCAGCCTGGCGGCGGGTGATGGCGGGGGAGTACAGCCGGGCCTTGCCGCCCGCGTCGTAGCGGATGGCGCACTTGGTCTCCAGACGCCCCACCATGGTCACGATGGTGGACTTGCTCCATCCGGTGTCCGGTGCCAGAGCGTGGACCAGCTCCATCACGGTCTGGGGGCTGTGCTCCCACAGCTTCTCCATGATCTGCCACTCTCCGGCGGACAGTGTGATATTTTTTTCCTGCATAGGTCCTCCTTTTCGGCAGCAAAGGCCGTAAATACGTTTTACATTCGTAAAACTATCCTACCATATTGTGCGACAAGTGTCAACCTTACTTTTGTGGATCGTTTACAAATTGTTCACCGCTCCGTTATACTATTTTCAAAATTCTGCCATATGATAAAGACACAATAAGAGGCAGCGATACAGGAGGACTCAAGCCGCGGCAGCCGCTGCGGAGAATGCCAGAGCCTCCCTGTTGATGCATTCGCTGTCAGGAGCAAAAAGAAAACTTGGGCACGGCAGCCGAAATGGCAGCCGTGCCCAAGACAATTTTACAGGAAGCTATCAGCGGGATCGGCCCATGAGCTCACAGATGAGCTCCTCGTTGCGGTCCAGCTTGGCGATCAGCGCCGCCAGACGCTGGGCGGTCTCGGCGCGGATTTCGTTTCGGTGAGCCAGAGTATCCCGGAAGGCGGCCTGGAACTTCTCCAGGGTGAAGTCCTCCACATCCGAGAGGGTGGGGCGGTCGATGGAGGCAAGGAAGGAGTCGATCTTCGGGTCATAGGAGATGCCCAGCATGGGGACATCCATCACAGCGGCGTAGATCAGGGAGTGGAGCCGCACGCCCACCAGCATATCCATGGAGCCGATGATGGAGAGCATCTCCTCGCTGAGGTACTTCTGCCGCAGGCAGCCCACCTGGCCATCCAGTTCGCTGGCGATAGCCTCGCAGACGGAGAGATCCTCACTGTGGAAGAAGGGGATCAGCACAGAGTCTGCGTTATACTCCTCTTTCAGCCACTGGATGCACTTGCGGATCTCCTGATAGAAGGCGGGATCGGGGCGGCGGCTTTTGACCGCCCAGCCGATGGTCAGTCTGCCCGGCTCCTTGGGGCAGCCCTCCTGCCGCAGGATCTCCAGCCCCAGGGCGGGATCCGCCTTCTTCACGCGGATCACCGGGTCTGCGGTGACATGGATCAGTGAGGCGGGCACACCGATCTCCAGCAGAAGCAGGCGGCTCTTCTCGTCGCGCACCACGATGCCGCTGGTGCGGCGCAGCACATGGCGGGTCAGCCGCCGGTTGCGCCCGGAGGAGATCGGTCCCACGCCCTGGCTGTAGATGAAGGTCTTTTTTCCCATCAGCTGAGCCAGACGCAGGATGAAAAGATAGTAGAGGATGCTGCGGGCGCTGGTGGCGTCCTGCAGCAGGCTGCCGCCGCCGCTGAGCAGCAGGTCGCATCGGCGCACGGCGCGGAAAATGGCCTTCAGGTCCATGCGCGGTTCGGCCTGTACGCCATATTTTTCCCGGGTCTGGGCGGGATCGTGGGAGAGCACGGTGATGCCCACGTCTCCCAGCTTCTCCCGCAGGTTGTCAATGACAGTGCGGAGGATGGATTCGTCGCCGATATTGTTGAAGCCGTAGTAGCCTGAGATCAATATGTTGTACATCAGTTATCTTCCGCTTTCTTGTATTTTTTCAGCAGCAGCCGGGCCGCACGCACCAGCACGTCGAACACCGAAACCATCACGCAGCCCAGCACAGCGCCCAGCAGCAGGGAGTAGCCGGTGCGGACGAAGCCCAGATACAGGGGGGTGCGGATATGCATAAAGGTGTTGCACACGCTGGTCATGCCGATGGTCCCGGCCAGACCGAAGAGGGCAGTGAAGAAGGGCAGACGGCGCACAGCGCAGTAGACTGCCAGCATGATGGCGGGGAAGGCCACCAGAAATTCCTTGGTGCGGGGGCGGGCCAGGAGGTTATTTTCCAGGGTGTTGCGCATGATGAGCTCAGCGGTGGAGACGGAGACGGAGGACTCATGCCCTGTGCGGGCCAGGTAGTAGTAGCCAATCAGAGCGACAACGCCCAGCACCAGCAGCCCCCAGACGGGGATGGTCCACTGCAGGGCGCCGGTGATGTCCCGCAGCTGCAGGTGATCGCACTGGCGCTCCTTCTGGAAAATGCCGTACAGGGCAAGAAATACCACGCAGAAGAAGGCCAGAGGCAGCAGCTGCGCGACCTTCACGCCCCGGAAGATGCCCAGCTCCAGCATAAAGTCGGTGGAGGACAGGGGGGCGGCCGTCATCATGGCACCAGCCAGAGAGATCAGCACGGAGATGACCAGAATGCCGATGGCGCGGGGGAGGATCCGCCGCAGCCCGGCGTTTTCGGGGAGGACTGCGCTCTGTTCCTTGGCGCTGCGCAGGAAGAAGAAGGCGGCCAGGCAGGCGAATACCACGGCGCTGGCGAAGCTGGAGAGCAGGCGGAAGGTGTTGGGCATGATGAACCATGCGCCGCACACACACACCGCCGCGGCGGCGGCCAGCAGGAGGGTCCACTTCTTCTTGAAGGGAAGCACCATGGAGGGCAGCAGCGCGCCGCCCAGACCTGCGCCCAGACCAATGACCAGCTGTGCCAGCGCGGGGATCTGGTAATTGTCCATCACGGAGGCGGTGCCCATGGAGAGGCCGTGTCTGGCCAGACGCTGCTCCAGCCCCTGGAAGAGGTCGCGGTAGACCTGGGCATCGGTGATGTAGGCGAAGGAGTTGTCGGTCTGCTTGATGGGCTTGAAGTAGATGACGCGGATATTGCGCTCGGTGACAGCGCGGAAGAGGGTGTTCTCGATTTCCTCAGCACCCTCATAGCCGTAGTAGCCGTAGCGGTACTGGATGTAGTCCCACACGGAGAACACGCGGACGGTGTTGTAGCCGCTGGCCTCAGCGATGTCGTCGATGCCGGCCTGCATGATGTTTTCCCGCTGCTCATTGGTCTCGATGAGGCCGATGGTAATATCGTTGTCCAGAATGTACTCTCTGGAGAACTCGCCGCCGTCATCATAGCCGATGGCAGCCTCGCCGCCAGCGATGATATAGGTGGGGGTGATGCCGTACTGCTCATATCCGGCGACAACCGCCTGGGCGTACTGGGTGTCGTTGTGTCCGGTGTAGCAGATGGTGCGGGGAACGATCTCCATATCGGCATCCAGCACGGCGGCCACCTTGTCGGGATCCAGTCCCATGGAGATGTAGAGCAGCTTGGAGGAGACGATGTCCAGGCGGGTGGAGAAGCCCTTTTTGGTGGTGGTGACGTAGCTGCTGCCGGAGCGGTAGAGGGTGTCATTGACGGTGCCATCCAGCAGCAGGCAGGCCCTCTCCGCGTCTTCATAAATATAGTAGGAGCCGGCAGGCAGGCGGCTCGTCACGGCGTGCAGGACAAAGTCGATGGCATCAGCGCCGGTGACCTCCACCAGTATGTCGAAGCGGTCGTAGCCCTGGGACTCGATGCTGTTCACAAAGTCCTGGGGATATGCCTCGCGCCAGTTGGCGTTCTGGATGACGGTGTCCATCATGGCAGCGGTAACATCCATGGGGGAGTTCTCCATCAGGGAGGAGAGGCTCTCCTCGGTCAGGCCCACCCGGGTGATGCCCATGGAGCGGAACTCCCGCAGCCACCAGCTGATGTCATGCTCACTCTGCTCAGCCAGTGCCTCCAGCTCGTTGTAGTCGATGACCACATCGTAGGTCTTGTTGGTGTTTTCCACCTGCCAGCGGCCAGCGATCACCGTCAGGCTCACCAGGATGGTCAGCCCCAGCAGGATCAGGAGAGGCAGGTTTTTCTTCACAAATGCTTTCATTCTTATACACTCCTTCTGTGATGTGGATCGGTCAGCTGTGGAGACGCTTGAAGGTGAGGTAGCCCTCCAGGATCAGGGCGGCGGCCACAGCGTCCACCGTCTTTTTCCGCTTTTTGGCGTTCTGCCCCGCGCCCGCCAGGATATTGTGGGCATCGATGGTGGTGCGCCGCTCGTCCCACAGTGTCACAGGAAGGCCGAAGCGCGCGGTGAGCGCGTCCCGCATCCCCTCAGCCTTTTCGGCCCGGGGGCCCAGGGTGCCGTCCATGTTCTTGGGGTAGCCCAGCACAAGCTCGGTGACGGCGTATTCCTCGATCAGCTTGCCCAGCTCATCCAGAACGACCTCCTGCTTCCTGGTGTTGATCACCGTGGTATATCCCGCCAGAAGGCCGGTGAGATCGGAGATGGCAACGCCCGTATGGGCATCTCCGTAGTCGATAGCCATGATGCGCATAGTAAATGGATCTCCTTGTTGATTTTTCGGCGGCAGGTGGTATACTGAAATAGCCGCATATTTCTTTATTATACATCATAGCTTCCGTAAAAAAAAGTAGCAGAATTGAAAAAAATAGCTTGACAGAAAGCCCTTGAAATGGTACAGTAAAAAATACCTGTGGAAATGGGGCTTTCTTTTTGCGCTTTTTCGCTTTCGGCGCAGATCGGGCCACTGTTTCACCATCAGGGAGGCAATCTACAGGCTGAAGCCTGGATATATGAATAAGGAGGTGCCGTTAGGAATGCGCGTTAAGATCACTTTGAGATGCAGCGAGTGCAAGCAGAGAAACTACAACACGGTCAAGAACAAGAAGAATGATCCTGATCGTCTGGAGATGAACAAGTACTGCCCCTTCTGCAGAAAGCACACGGTCCACAACGAGACCAAGTAAGAAAGGGAGACATTCATCATGGCTGAAGAAAAGAAAGTCAAGAAGGATCGGGGCCGCTGGTTCCGTGAAATGAAAAGCGAGCTGAAGAAGGTCGTGTGGCCCGCTCCCAAGAAGGTCGCACAGAACACCGGCATCGTGGTGCTGTACACCCTGCTGATCGGCGCCTGCATCTGGGTGTTCGACGGTGTGGCCGGTCTCTTCATCAAGACCCTGCTGAGCATCTTCGCGTAAGAGGACAGAGAGATGGCCGAAAACGCAAGATGGTATGTCGTTCATACCTACTCCGGCTATGAAAATGCCGTGAAGACCACGATCGAGAAGTTTGTGACCAACCGCCATCTGGAGGATATGATCGTGGATATCCAGATCCCTCTGGAGAAGGTCACCGAGGTCACCGATTCCGGCGCCTATAAAGAGGTTGAGCGGAAGGTGTTCCCCGGCTATGTTCTCATCAAGATGGTCATGACCGACGACACCTGGCATCTGGTCCGCAATGTCCGCGGTGTTACCGGATTTGTGGGCGAGGCCAGCAACAAGCCTATCCCCCTCAGCGAGGACGAGGTCCTGGCTCTGGGTATGGAGAAGCGCGAGATCGTTGTGATGTACAACATCGGCGACCGCGTTCGCATCAACGATGGTCCCCTGGAGTCCTTCACCGGCGTGGTGGAGGAGATCGACGCGGAGAAGAATAAGGTCAGCGTCGTCGTCTCCATGTTTGGCCGCGAGACTCCTGTTGAGCTGGAGCTCGACCAGGTCGAGGTCATCGACAACTGAGTTT
This sequence comes from uncultured Oscillospiraceae bacterium, assembly GCA_964429705.1. Classification (GTDB taxonomy): domain Bacteria; phylum Bacillota; class Clostridia; order Oscillospirales; family Oscillospiraceae; genus Pelethomonas. Next base: position 17,899 of record CAYSDG010000030.1, read on the forward strand.
AAGCCGCACAGCGGCGCCGTGGGAGGGGCATCCCAAGCGTGGACGAGCCCCGTCACCACCACATTATATCAAGGAGGTGCCTTATCATGGCACAGAAAGTCGTAGGATACGTTAAGCTGCAGATCCCTGCAGGCAAAGCAACCCCCGCTCCCCCTGTTGGCCCCGCTCTGGGTCAGCACGGCGTTAACATCGCCGCCTTCACCAAGGAGTTCAACGAGCGCACCAAGAATGACATGGGCATGATCATCCCCGTTGTCATCACCGTCTACTCTGACCGCTCCTTCACCTTCATCACCAAGACTCCTCCCGCTGCTGTCCTGATCAAGAAGGCCTGCAACATCGAGTCTGGTTCCGGTGTGCCCAACAAGACCAAGGTCGCTACCATCAGCAAGGCTGACGTCCAGAAGATCGCTGAGACCAAGATGCCTGACCTGAACGCTGCCAGCCTGGAGTCTGCCATGAGCATGATCGCTGGTACTGCTCGCAGCATGGGCGTTATCGTTGGCGAATAAGGAGGGCTTGAAAGATGTTTAGAGGTAAGAAGTATCAGAATAACGCAAAGCTGATCGACAAGGCCGCCCTGTACGAGGCTCAGGAGGCTTTCGAGATCATGTGCAAGTCCGCTTCCGCCAAGTTCGACGAGACCGTTGAGCTGCACGTGAAGCTGGGTGTCGACTCCCGTCACGCTGACCAGCAGGTCCGCGGCGCCATCGTTCTGCCCCACGGTACCGGTAAGACCGCCCGCGTGCTGGTCTTTGCCAAGGGCGACAAGGCTGACGCTGCCCGCGCTGCCGGTGCTGATTATGTCGGCGATATGGATATGGTCGAGAAGATCCAGAAGGAAAACTGGTTCGAGTTCGACGTGGTGGTCGCCAGCCCTGACATGATGGGCGTGGTTGGTCGTCTGGGTAAGGTCCTGGGCCCCAAGGGCCTGATGCCCTCCCCCAAGGCCGGCACCGTCACCCCCAACGTGGCCAACGCTGTTGCTGAGGCAAAGGCTGGTAAGGTCGAGTACCGTCTGGACAAGACCAACATCATCCACTGCCCCA
>CAYSDG010000031.1:0-18588 GCA_964429705.1 uncultured Oscillospiraceae bacterium
CCCCGCCTGGGCGCCCCAGCAGATATGGAATGTGCTGTGGACATGGGTCTTGCTCCACTCCATGATCTCGCACAGCTCCGGCCAGTACTCCACCTCCTCAAAGGGCAGATGCTCCAGAGGCGCGCCGGTAATGATAAGGCCATCGAAATTCCGACCCTTCACATCGGCAAAATGCTTATAGAAGGCCAGCATATGCTCCTCCGGCGTGTTTTTTGACACATGGCCGGTGGGGCAGATCAGCTCCAGCTCCACCTGCAGCGGGGTGTTGGACAGCAGGCGGCTGAGCTGGGTCTCCGTGGCGATCTTGGTGGGCATCAGGTTCAGCAGCAGGATCTGCAGCGGCCGGATGTCCTGGGTCAGCGCCCGGGTCTCCGTCATGACAAAGATGTTCTCCTCCGTCAGCGTTCTGACCGCAGGCAGCTCATTGGGTATCCGTATCGGCATAATCAGTCTCTCCTCGCGGCGCTCACACGCACTCCAGGGCCTGCTCCAGATCGGCGATCAGATCCTCCCTGCTCTCCAGGCCCACGCTCAGGCGCACCAGATCCGCGCTGACACCGGCGGCCAGCAGCTCCTCGTCGTTCATCTGGCGATGCGTGGAGCTGGCGGGGTGCAGGCAGCAGGTGCGGGCATCCGCCACGTGGGTGGCGATAGCCCCCAGCTTCAGATTCTTCATGAAGGTCTCCGCCGCCGCGCGGCCGCCCTTCACACCGAAGCTCACCACGCCGCAGGAACCGTGAGGCAGATACTTCTGCGCCACCTCATAGTACTTGTCGCCGGGCAGACCGCTGTACTTCACCCAGGCGATCTTGGGGTGCTTCACCAGATACTCCGCCACAGCCTGGGCGTTCTCGCAGTGGCGGGCCACCCGGACATGGAGGCTCTCCAGCCCCAGATTCAGCAGGAACGCGCTCTGGGGAGAGGGGGTAGAGCCGAAGTCGCGCATCAGCTGAGCTGTAGCCTTGGTAATAAAGGCCCCCTCCTTGCCAAAGCGCTGGGCATAGGTAATGCCGTGGTAGCTGTCATCCGGCGTACAGAGGCCGGGGAACTTTTCCGCGTGGGCCATCCAGTCAAAATTGCCGCTGTCCACGATACAGCCGCCCAAGGCAGAGGCGTGGCCGTCCATATACTTGGTGGTGGAGTGGGTCACGATATCCGCACCCCAGCGGAAGGGCTGGCAGTTGATGGGCGTGGCAAAGGTGTTGTCCACAATGAGGGGCACGCCATGGGCATGAGCGGCTCGGGCAAATTTTTCAATATCCAGCACCGTCAGCGCGGGGTTGGCGATGGTCTCGCCGAACACCGCCTTGGTGTTAGGGCGGAAGGCCGCTGCCAGCTCCTCCTCGGAGCAGTCGGGAGACACGAAGGTGAACTCCACCCCCATCTTCTTCATGGTCACAGCGAAGAGATTGTAGGTGCCGCCATAGATGGAGCTGCTGGACACCACATGGTCGCCGCAGGAGGCGATGTTAAACACCGCGTAGAAGTTGGCAGCCTGGCCGGAACTGGTCAGCATAGCGGCTGTGCCGCCCTCCAGCTCCCGGATCTTGTCTGCCACATAGTCACAGGTGGGATTTTGCAGTCGGCTGTAAAAATATCCGCTGGCCTCCAGATCAAACAGCTTGCCCATGTCCTCGCTGGTGTCGTATTTGAAGGTAGTGGACTGGATGATGGGGACCTGGCGGGGCTCACCGTTGCCGGGGTGGTAGCCCCCATGGACGCAGATAGTCTCCTGGCGGTCATTCATAGTGGTCTCTCCTTTGCTTTTTGCATTTAATTTGTTAAAAGAATACATCACCCCCGCCGTTTTGTCAACGCATCGCTGTTGTCACCGCCGCGCCGCTGTGCTATAATGGGAAAAACATCTGCCTGGAGGTATTTCACGTGAAACAAAAGCTGATCGCCCTGCTGCTGGGCACGGTCCTGGCCCTGTCGCTGACCGCCTGCGGCGTGGAGCTGCTGGACAGCGCGCTGAACATCACCAACGCACTGCTGGAGGGTGAGAGCATCGCCATTATCGGTGGAGCGGACGGTCCCACAAGCATCACCGTCTCCACACCGGACTACGATGAGCCTGCCCTGCCCGTCCCCCCTATCGATGAGGACGGCACCTATAACAGCGCAGAGGATGTCTCCCTCTACCTGTACACCTACGGCGAGCTGCCGGATAACTACATTACCAAAAACGACGCTCAGGATCTTGGCTGGACCGGCGGCAGTGTAGAGGATTATGCAGGCGACGGATACGCCATCGGCGGCGACCGTTTCGGCAATAAGGAGGGCCTGCTGCCCGCCGTTCAGGGCCGGACATACTACGAGTGCGATATTGACACCGTAGGAGACGATACCCGGGGTGCGGAGCGCATCGTCTACTCCAACGACGGCCTGATCTATTACACCGCCGACCACTACGAGCACTTCGATCTGCTCTATGGCCCCGACTGTCAGGAGGACCACCTCCACACAGCCCAGTGCTACGGCCAGCCGTAACACCGGCGCAGAGCGCAAAATAAGGAGCGGCAAGGAACTGTGCCCACCGGTCAGACAGCGTCATGCTGTTCGACTTCAGGGCGCGCTTCCTTGCCGCTTCATGTTTTTCCTGTGCCGAGCTTACAGTCGGCAGCTCTCCGGCCGCGCGGACATAGCCGCCGCAAACTCCTTGTTCACATCCTCGGTCATTTCCCGGATGATCTGGTGCGCGTGTTCTGTCAGGTCCATAGCCGCCACCGCGTCGATCACCGGCTGATACCGCTCCTGCGGCACCGCATAGATCCGGAACACGCAGTCGAGATACCGGCGGAGCTTGCGCTCCATGGGAAAGCGGCTGTCGCAGGGGCGAGCCAAAAAGCTTCGCATCACACCTGCCGAGGCCATTTCCAGCTCAAAAAACTCCTCGGCTTCCGCCTCCGGCAGGAATTCCTGGAAAAAGGACTGCAGCTTCACCGACATCCGCTCATAAATATACTGGGATGTGGTGGGCAGTGTATACGCTGTGACATACAGCTCCCGCAGCGGCTCGCTCAGCTCTGAAATGCGCATCTGCAGCGCCGTCTCCACCGAGCACAGCAGCAATGGATCGCTGTCAGCCCCCAGAATATCCTCCGCCGTTTTGAACTGGCCTTTGGACATCTGCTTGACTAACTCCAGCAGCACGCCCTCCTTGTTGCCATACTGAAAAAACGGAGAGCCGTTGGACACCTCCAGCAGCTCTGCCACCTGCTTGCTGGATGTTCCAGCGTACCCTTTTTCCAAAAACATTTTAGCGGAAGCGCTGAGCACCTTGCGCTTCATCAGCAGCCCCTTGGGAGAAGGACCAGGCCGCATAGCGTCACCTCCTACTCACTCACTTTATTTGGCTATTGCTTCGTTACATTAGTTTATACTATATCTCACCGACAGATTTTCGTCAAGCAAAATCGCCATGAAGCTTTTTCCGGCACGTTTTTCCTTTGTCCGCACAGAGCAGATGCGGGCGCTCGGAGCATCCGCTCCGGCGCGCCCGCCATAACGTATCCAGCCCATGTCAGCCCAAAAACAGGCCGACATCCTCCAGCAGCTCCTCCACCGTATCCGGGTCCAGCTCATGCTCCAGCCGGACCGTTTTCTCCGGCACGTTCACCACGGCAGACTGGATGCCGTCCTGCTGCATCAGCATGGCATCCAGCTCCCGACCGCAGGCCTCGCAGTGGATCTTCGCCGTGCAGAAGGTACATTTCATATAAACAACAGGCAGTGTCTCTCTCATCTTTCACCCCAGAATCATACGGTCGCTGGCAGTGCCGCCGGCAGCCTGGAATTTTTCCAGCAGGTCCTTCACCTGCAGGCGCTGCTTCTCCTCACCGGAGACATCATAGATGATGCGCCCGGCGTCCATCATCACCAGCCGGTTGCCCAGCCGGATGGCATCCGCCATGTTGTGGGTAATCATCAGGGTCGTGAGCTTGTCCTGCCCCACGATCTCCTCCGTGGTGTCCAGCACCTTGGCGGCCGTCTTGGGGTCCAGCGCAGCGGTATGCTCGTCCAGCAGCAGCAGCTTCGGCTTCTTCAGGGAGGCCATCAGCAGCGTCAGCGCCTGGCGCTGACCGCCGGAGAGCAGTCCTACCTTGGCTGTCAGCCGGTCCTCCAGTCCCAGGCCCAGCCGCTTCAGCTTCTCGCGGTACTCCTCCCGCTCAGCCCTGGTGATACCAACGCTCAGCCCGCGCTTCTGCCCGCGGCGGGCAGCCAGCGCCAGGTTCTCTTCGATCTGCATCGTGGCGGCAGTACCCATCATGGGGTCCTGGAACACCCGGCCGATATAGGCGGCCCGCTTGTGCTCCGGCATCCCGGTCACATCCACACCGCCGACGGTGATGCTGCCCTCGTCTATCGCCCAGACACCAGCAATGGCATTGAGCATGGTGGACTTGCCTGCGCCGTTTCCGCCGATCACAGTGACAAAATCCCCCTCGTTCAAATGCAGCTCCACCCCGTTGAGCGCCTTCTTCTCATTGACCGTGCCGGGGTTAAAGGTCTTGTGGACATGTTTCACATCAAGCATGGCGCTTGCCCCCCTTCTTATGGAAATGCTTGCTCTTCCAGTAGGGGACGGACAGGAACACCGCCACCACCACAGCGCTGAGCAGCTTCAGATAGTTGGGGTTCATCCCCATAGCCAGCACCGCCTGGATCACGATATAGTAGATGATCGCGCCGATGGACACCGCCGCCAGCTTCAGAGCAAAATTGTGGAACACCTTGGAAAACAGCACGTCACCGATGATGACGGCGGCCAGCCCGATGACGATGGCTCCCCTGCCCATATTGATCTCGCTGGCGCTGTTGTATTGGGCCAGCAGCGCGCCGGACAGGGCCACCAGACCGTTGGACACCATGATACCCAACACTTTGGCAAAGTCAGTGTTGATGCCCTGAGCCCGGGCCATGTTCACATTGGCACCGGTGGCGCGCAGGGAGCAGCCCATCTCCGTGCCGAAAAACCAGTACAGCACCGCGATGATCACCACCGTAACGGCACCCACCACCAGAATAGGGTGGCGGTAAATGGGCCGGTCTCCCTTGGCGACATCCTGCAAAAAGCGCAGCGACACCACCAGCTTGTCCAGCAGCGCCTTGTCCGTAACGTTGATAGCCACGGTGGCCTTCATGCCCATGATGGCCATGTTCACCGACCACAGTCCCAGCTGGGTCAGGATGCCCGCCAGGATGGCGGGGATACCGCAGGCGGTATGCAGAAGGCCTGTCACCAGTCCCGCCAGCATACCCGCGGCCACCGCCGCCAGCAGCGCCAGCCAGATGTTCGTCCCGCCGGTGAAAAGCATGGTAAACACGGCGGCACCGGTGCAGAAGGAGCCGTCCACCGTCAGATCCGACACCTCCAGAATTTTATAGGTGATATAAACACCGATGGCCATGATGCCCCAGATCAGCCCCTGGGACACCGCGCCGGGCAGAGCGTTGATAAAGTCAAACATCGCTGTTCCTCCCTCTCATCTCTCGCGCGAAAAGTATGCGCGTACAGTAATGTAACACAAATCAGCGGAAAAGGAAACCCTTTTCCGCCGGTTTGTTCTGTTTTTCGGGTCATTGCCCGTTATTCCGCCTCGATAGCCTCATAGCCGTCGGGTGCTGTCAGCCCCAGGTCGGCACAGATGGCTTCGTTGTACTTCTTGGTGAACTGGGGAGCGTACTCGATGGGCATCTCGGACACATCCGCCTCCCCCTGCAGGATCCTGGCCGCCATCTTGCCGGTTGCAACACCCAGATCATAGTAGCTGATGGACAGGGTGGCCACGCCGCACCCGGCGCAGATACCTTCCTCACCGGCAACGACAGGGACGCCCGCAGGCCGACAGATATTGTCCAGAATACCGGTATTGTTGGCCACGGTATTGTCGGTGGGGACATAGATAACGTCGCTGTTGTCGGCAGCATTCTGGGCCACGGAGGCCATATCGTTGGTGTCAGAGAAAGGATACTGCTGGCAGGTGTAGCCAAGCTTCTCCAGCTCACTCTGGACTGTATCCACCTGATACTGGCTGTTGGCCTCAGCAGAGCAGTAGACCAGGCCCACGGTCTTGGCGTCGGGGAACCACTCCTGGATCATGGCAGCCTGCTGATCCAGCGGGGCCAGGTCGCTGGTACCGGAGACGTTGGTGCCCACGGTACCGGAGAAATTATCAATGCCCAGCGCCACGCCGTATTCCGTGACGGAGGTACCCAGGATAGGGATGTCCTCCGTGGCGGCCACCGCCTGCTGCAGGGCAGGTGTCGCGTTAGCCAGGATCAGATCCACCTTGGCGGATACAAAACCATTGACGATGGTACCGCAGGTATTTGGCTCACCGGCGGCGTTCTGTACCTCAAACTCCACCTTGTCGCCCAGCGCCTCCTTCAGCGCGTCCTGAAAGCCCTCAGTCGCGGCATCCAGCGCCACGTGGGGCGCCAGCTGGCAGATGCCAACAGTATACGCAGCCTGGCCGCTGGAGCTGTCCGTACCGCCGCAGGCGGTCAACGCCATCCCCATGGTCAGGGCAAGAGCGAATGCAAGGATCTTTTTCAACTTCTTCATCATCTTGATCTCCTTTTTCACGCCGCACACCCGGCGCTAACTTGTTTTGTATTTTAAAGCTTTAAAGTTCTAAAGTCAATGTGTATTTTCACCAAAATAGGGCGGCGATTTCTGTGGAATACAACAAAGCGAGACGTATATTTCTATCGGGCGGAGGAGATTCCGCGCCATGGGCTGTAATCTGATTCAGCTGCAAAAGCTGACAAGTCCGTTTGTCTCGGCATCGTGGGGCGACAGCCGAAGTGCCGCGAGATACATCTGGCACCGAACCGCAGCGGCCCGTCGGAAACAAACAGCTAACGAGTAGATGCTAATGCCGACAAAAAAGCGCGGCATCGCCGCGCTTTTCTGCTCTCACGATATTTTACAGGTCACAATGATTCCGTCCACATTGTTTCCCGACACCGTATACTCGCCGCTCTCCGGCAGATACACCTGTGTCCCCTGGGTATACCACACCTCATACTCCCCTGCCGCGCAGGAGATGGTCAGGTGCTCTCCGCCGAAGGTATAGCCCTTCAGCCAGTCCATATATTCCTCCATGCACAGCCCCAGCTCCGCCGCCTTTGTAGCGTGAGGAATGCCCAGATAGCGGAAGTGCCACGGCTCGTCCCAGATGCCGGTCAGCTCCTCCTTCCCCGTCTCATAGCGGACGATGTAGCCGTAGTTATGGCAGTTCTCATTGATCCAGGCATATTCGCCGCTGCCGTCGTACTCCGCGCTGGAGCCGTCTCTGTTGAGAATAGAGAAATCCACCGCATAGCCGGTGTGGTGCTCACTGCCGCCGGGCTGGGCCACGTACTTCTGGGCGTGCTCCAATCCATTGCGCTCCACGCTCTGGTCGAAAAGGTGCTGCTGGAACTCCTCGGTGCGATACCCCGCCACCACGTTCACGCTCTTGCTCCCCCCCTGCTGGCGGAAGGCGTCCAGCAGGGCGTTGAGTGCCTCCATGGCCGCAGGGGCGATCACCGTATCCGTCCGGGCCACGATATAGCTGTCGCTTTTGTTTTCATAGATATTGGTCAACTCCGCCTGGTCCGGGAAGTGATAGAAGTTCCAGTTGTTCACCAGGATCAGCTCCCCGGTGTGGACCGCCTCCTCCCCCAGCTCCGCCAGAGCGCAGGCAATGCCGGAGGGTGTTGTCACATGGGTCGGCGTCTCCTCTGGAGGCTGCGCCTGGGTGTCCCCCTGCTCGCCGGAGGGCATCTGCTCCACGGGCTCTTCCGTATTGTTTGCCCCGCGCAGGCACAGAAACAGCCCCGCCAGCAGCAGGAGCGCTATGATACCGGCAGCCAGCGCTCCTGCGAAGGGAAAGCGTCTGCCGTGATACGATCTTCTCATATTGGAATGCCTCCGGATGTAAATTCAGCATACCCAGCATATCAAACCCCGCCGAAAAAAACAACCGGCGCTTTTTTAAAAAACCGTTAACTTTCCGGCGAAAAAAGGAGAAGGGCGGCAACGCCGCCCCTCTTCGGAATATCGTCAGCCCTCAGCGCCGTCTGGCCCAAAGCTGCTCGCCCTCCTTCTCCACCAGTTCCCGGGTCCGGCGGACCAGCTGGAACACCGACATGGGGAACAGCATCCCCACCGCGATGGCTCCGGCATAGATCAGCGTATTGAACCCCTGCTGGGAGAAGGCCGCATAATCCTGCGCCATAAAGCTGCTCATCGCCCGGTACAGGGAACCGCCGGGGATCAGTGGGACCTCGCTGACCACCAGAAAGACTGTGGTAGGACATTTGACCACCCGGGCCAGGATCTCTGCGTAGATCGTCACCGCCACCGAGGCGAAGAAATAGCTGGGTGCCTCCTGCTGAAAGCACAGACCCATCACCAGAAACACCGCCCAGGACAGCAGGCCGCCCAAACTGCACAGCAGCAGCCGGTCCCACTTTACCCGGAACATCATTCCAAAGCCCATGGTCCCCAGAAAGGCCATCAGCAGCTGGACCATCACATCCATCATTTCCATATCCATCTCACCTCACACCCAGGCCGCCACCAGGGCAAAGCCGAACGCAATGACCATCGCCAGGATCAGTGCCTCCAAAAAGCGCAGGATACCGGAGACCGTATTGCCGCTGAACATATCCCGCAGGGAGTTGGTCAGAGCAATGCCGGGAATGAGGAGCATCACGTTGCCGATGCTGATCATCTCCACCGAATCCCCCAGCCCCAGGCGCACCGTGACCGCCGCCAGCAGGCCGCCCACGCCGGAGCACAGCAGCGCCGACAGCAGCGCGTTGGCCTCTGTCCGGCGGATCATGCCATCCAGGCACTTCAAAATAACGCCCACAATGCCGGAGGCCACCGCGTCCCCAATGCTGCCGCCAAAAAAGACGGAGAAAGAGGCGGAGATCAGTGCATAGGCCAGCAGCTGCACCCCGAAGCTGTAGTCGGAGGTCCGGTTGATCTCCGCCAGGGCCGCCTTGCTCTCCTCCAGACTCATGTGCTCCGCACAGATGCGGCGGCTGAGCTGGTTGAGCTTTTCCAGCCGGTCCAGGTCATACTGGCTCCCCCGGACCCGGCGGATCTGGCTGACAGAGCCAAAGCTGTGGGCGTAAACCGTCACCATGATACAGGATGTGATCGTGAACACGTCTGCCCGGGCCGCGCCGAAGGCCCGGCACATCCGGCGGATGCTGTCCTCCACGCGGCTGACCTCGCCGCCGCACTGCAGCATGTACTGGCCGATGTCCAGCACCAGATACAGGCTCTCGTTGACCTTGTCCGCTGCCTCTATGCGGCGCAGCTGCTCCTCCCGCGGAACGGAGAGCTGTTCCTTGAATTCTTCCATAGGCTGATCCTCCTGAGCGTAGCGTTGCTCCGGCCCCGGCGGCCCCTTGCGCCGGATATTCCGAGGCTTGGCTTGTTATACCACATCGCCCCGGCCGCCTGCAACTATGATTTGCACAAAAATTCCAGATATATGCTGCGGCTCCTCCGGTATTTTTCAGATCAGCGGCCCCAGCGGGCGGCAGCACCAGCCCAGCAGACGCCACCACAGGCTCCCCCGGCGGTGATCGCCAAGCTCCACCGCCGCGCACTTGCGCAGCGTCTCCTGCATGTCCCGCTCCACATCCAGCACCGCGTCGCAGTCGTGAAACAGCGCGGCGCACTCGAAATGCAGAAACAGGCTGCGGTAGTCCAGATTGATGCTGCCCACCACCGCCGTCTTATCATCGCTGACGAACATCTTTCCGTGTACGAATCCCGGCATATACTCATAGATCTTCACGCCGCCGGCCAGCAATTCCCTATAATAGCTGCGGCTGATGGCGAATACCGTCTTCTTGTCCGGCGTACCCGGCAGGATCAGCTTCACATCCACGCCCCGCTTGGCCGCGAAAAGCAGCGCCGTCACCATCTCCTGGCTCAGGATCAGATAGGGCGTCATGATGTGGACATATTTCTGGGCCCGGTTCAGAATATCCATGTACACCATCTGGGCCACCCGCTCCCCGTCCAGGGGCTGGTCACCATAGGGCATCACAAAGCCGCGCCCCTCCACAGGGACCGAGGCATCCAGATAGCGGGAATAGGGCTCCTTCTGCCAGCTCTCCACGTTCCACATCTGCAAAAACATTCTGGTGAAGCCCTGCACCGCCATACCGGTCACCATCACAGCAGTATCCTTCCAGTGCCCGAAGCGGCTGGCCAGGTTGATGTACTCGTCGGCCAGGTTCACGCCACCGGTGAAGGCAACCCGGCCGTCCACCACCATGATCTTGCGGTGGTCACGGTTGTTGTAATAGGTGGACATCAGGGGCCGGGGCGGGGCATACATATGGCACTGGATACCCAGCGCACGCAATTCCTTGTAGTAGCCGTAGGGCAGCTTGGTGACCACACAGGTGCCGTCATACATCACCCGGACCTCCACGCCCTCCCGCACCTTCCGCTCCAGCACACTGAGGATGCGCCCCCACATGTAGCCCTCCTCAATGATGAAGAACTCCAAAAAGATGAACTTCTCCGCCATCTCCAGCTGGCGCAGCATTTCCTGAAAGGTCTCCTCTCCGCTGGGGAAATAGCGCACATTGGACTTGTCGTACAGCCCGTGGCCGCCCCAGCGCTCCACATACTCCGACAGGGAGGCCAGACCGGGATCGGATGCCGCCAACGCCCGGCGGGTCTCCGTCGCGTCAGGCAGATATTTCTCCGTCTCCTTCCCGATCACCGCCAGCCGATGACGAGTCAGGCGGTAGCCCGCGTCCGCATTGACATAAAAATACAGCGGTATCCCCAGCACCGGCACCAGAAAGATCAGCAGCAGCCAGGTGATCTTGATGGTGGGGTCCCCGGGCCTGTTGATGACCACCAGGGACACGATCAGCGATGCCGCCAGCGCGGAGCCATAGTAGTACTCCCCGATACGGACAAATGCCAGGACCAAAAGCCCGATCTGCAGCAGCAGCAGGAGCAGGATCAGTCCTGTCCGCTCAAACAGCAGATGAAACAGCCCACGCTTGCCCCGGTGCAGCAGCAGCACCGCGTCCTCTTCAAAATTTCGTTCTCTTGCCATGGATCAATGCTCCTTTTTCAGAAACACACACCGAAGAAACATATACTCCCTCATATTACAGGATAATAGCACATTTTTCCTGTCAGCGCAAATGGTTTGACAGTACCCCTCTCCCGCGCTACAATCATAGTATGACCATATTTCACCAAGGAGATATTGATTATGAAGAAAATCACGCTGTCCGCCGTCCGTTATCAGCTTCCAGAGCAATTTTATGTAGATGTCCTTCTGGAGAAGGACGAGGTATCCTTTTGGCTGGGCCACCGGGAGTGCGACATCAGAGAGCAGATCTTTGCCGCCTCCGCTGCCTTTGCACCTGCGGAGAAGTGGGAGCAGATGATCCTGGACAATATCGATGACTATCTGGAGGACTTCAAGGAGGCCTGGCTGGAGGAGTGACCAACCGCTCCGGATTGTAACTTTTTTGTCATCACTCCGCCCCGCAGGCGGGCGGTTTGTTACCGCCTGCCGTGCTATAATGTATGATAACATCCACCGCGAAAGGAGAAACCGATGATGAAAAAATTGACAGCGCTGCTGCTGGCGCTGGTCCTGCTGCTGGCCGTGTGTGCCTGCGGCAATGGCAGCAGCAATAATACTCCCGCCGACAACAGCGGCAGCCCGGTGCTGCCGGAAAATCCCATCGCAGAGCCGATTCCCTCCGAGCCAACCGTGGAGCCCTATGAGATCATGGACCCCACTGTGATGCCCGAGGGCGGTGTGCGCGATGGCGTGACCTACACGGCGTGGGACGGCATCGTGGAGCACCTCTTTTTCCACCCCGTCATCGCCTATCCGGAGCTGGCCTTCGACGGCGACTACAAGGAACAGGGATTGGACGACTGGATGGTAACGGTGACGGAGTTTGACCGTATCCTCCAGAGCCTGTATGACCGGGGCTATGTGCTGGTGGACATCAACGATGTGTGGAGCGAGACCACCAACGAGAGCGGCGAGGTCAGGATGCAGCGCAACACACTGTACGTTCCCGAAGGGAAGAAGCCCCTAATCGTCACCTATGACGACCCCAATTACTATGAATACATGCTGGAAAACGGCTTCACCCACAAGCTGATCCTGGGCGAGGACGGCCTGATCTGGTCCTGGGGACTGGATCCCAGCGGCAGCGAGGTGGTGTCCCAGGATCTGGACGCCATCACCATCCTGGATAAATTCGTTCGGGAGCATCCGGATTTCTCCCCCTTTGGGGCCAAAGCCTGCCTGGGACTGACGGGCTACGAGGGCATCCTGGGCTACCGCACCCAGACCGATAAGGACGGCTGGACCGCGGAGCGGGAGGCCAACCGCCAGCAGGAGATCGAGGCGGTGAAGCCCATCATCGAGGAGCTGCGCCGCACCGGCTGGACCTTCGCCAGTCACACCTGGGGACACATCCGGCTGGACAGCGGCAACATGGAGAAGATCACCAGCGACACCCAGCGCTGGTTTGACGAGGTAGGCTCCCTCATCGGGGAGACCAGCATCCTCATCTACCCCCACGGCGCCCGGCCGGACGGCAACGACTGGACCAACACCGGCGAGGCCTTTACCTACCTCCAGAGCAAAGGCTTCCGGGTGTTCGCCTCGGTAGGCATTGAGAGCTTCAGCTACATCAAGAAGGACATCTCCGCCGTCATCTGCGACCGTCTCCACCCCGACGGCAAGACCCTGCGCTCCTCCAAGGTGGACGAGCGGTATGGGCAGTTCTACGATGTCCGGGAGATCTTTGATTTTGATACCCGGCCGAATTATGGGGTGAATTGGGAGTAATTCCCAATATTTGCTTGGGGTGTTTCGGCCTCCAGGCCGAGTTACTTTGCCCATGGCGGCAAAGTAACCAAAACGCCACCGGCCCCCTTCGGGCCGGACTCCCCGCTTAGCTGGGTACTCGTGCGGCGGGTCAGAATAGAACAAGTTATCGATAGCCGTTGCTCCCACTGAGATTCTGCTTTCCGTAGTGCGCCTGCCGACCCTCGCCCTGTTACACACCGAAGCTTGTCAGCCGCAGTCGCTGACCGGGCTTGGCGCATTTGTGCGGGTGGAAGGCTGAGAGTCCCGTTGACGAAAACTACAGGACCGCACCGCACCATGGCCTGCAATGTGAGCCAGCGGCAGCTGCCATCAATTCTGTTTCTATCGGCGTCGCGGGCCCCGCAGCGTTAAAAAAATGTGCCGGTGGCACATTTTTAGCGTAGGCCACAGCGGCTATGCCGTGAGGAGACCGTGCTAAGTGCTACGCACCCGCAAATGCTGAAGCTCGGTTTCTCTGCTGAACCTCCGCACGAGCATTCGCCCCAAAACATCGGGGATCCGGGGGTGGCCCCCGGTGGCTTTTCGCCACTTTTGGCCAGTCAAAAGTGGCCCGCCGGAGGTAAACAGTGTATCGGATAGATGCCAGCAATCACTTGAAAGGAAGTGCGCCATCGTGAAGAAGATCCTCCCCATCTCCCGCCGCAAACGCCGTCTGGCCCAGATCTTATCCTATGTTGGCCTGGTGGCATCGATCCCCGCAGCATTTTCCCAATCCTATCTGCTGTTCTTTCTCTGCTTTCTGGCCGCCGTCATCGGTGCCCTGTGGCTGGACGGGATGTACCGCTGCCCCCGGTGCGGACACAGTCTTTTTGTTAACAAGCAGGACGCACTGCTGAATCGCCCCTGTTCCTTCTGCCCCAAGTGCGGCTGGGCAGTGGATATCGAAATGAAACCATAGGAGGATCCCACCATGACCACCACCGACCTCTGCCGCGCCGCCCGGGATATGCTGAAATTTGCCTATGTCCCCTACTCCCACTTCCCCGTGGGCGCAGCCCTGGAGTGCGAGGATGGGACCGTCTTCACCGGCTGCAACATTGAGAACGCCGCCTACGGCCCCTCCAACTGCGCGGAGCGCACAGCGGTATTCAAGGCCGTCAGCGAGGGCCGCCGCCGCTTCACCCGCATCGCCATCGCCGCCGACACGGAGCAGTTCTGTCCGCCCTGCGGCGTGTGCCGCCAGGTGCTCAGCGAGTTCGACCCGGATCTTCAGATGGAGGTCATCTTGGTCAACAACCGGGGCAAGACCCGGACATTGACCCTGAAAGACCTGCTGCCCTACACCTTCGGCAGCGGCAATCTGGGCTGATTTTGAAAACAGATCGTAATATTTAACAAAAACAGCACGGAAAGCAATCGCTTTCCGTGCTGTTTTTTGCTCTTGCGGCTATTTAATCCAAATCGTGTCCCACATCCCGGTACACACTGCTCAGGGGGCTCACCCGGTCCGTCTCCTTCTGGTAGCGGCCCACCACATTGGCCGCCAGCTCCACCGGCAGCATCGTGCCCGCACCGGCCACACAGCCGCCGGGACAGGCCATGCCCTCCAGCAGATAGCCATTGTACTTGCCCGCCTTGGCCATCAGCATCAGCTTGCGGCAGTCCCGCAGACCCTCCGCCCGGGCTGTTTTGATCTCCCGGTCCGGTTCCGTCTCGTGGATCAGATCCTCCACCGCCTTGGCCACGCCGCCAGCCACGGCAAAGCCTCTGCCGGCGCTGGTGCCCTCGTTCAAGTCGTACATCGGCTCGATGGTCTCAAAGTCGATCTCCTTCGCCTCGAACATGCCCTGCAGCTCCTCAAAGGTCAGGACAAAGTCCACATCGGAGCGGATATCCGTACGGATCGCCTCCAGCTTCTTGGCGGCGCAGGGACCCACGAACACCACCTTGCAGCCGGGGTACTTCCGCTTCATCAGCCGCGCGGTAAATACCATCGGCGTCAGGGTCATGGAGATGTTCTTCGCCTCATCGGGGAACAGCTTGTAGATCATCGAGTGCCAAGCGGGGCAGCAGGAGGTCGCCATGTACTTCTGCTGGGAGGGGACCTTCTCCACAAAGTCCTTCGCCTCCTCAATGGTACACATATCCGCGCCCACCGCCACTTCCACGATGCGGCTGAAACCCAGGGCCTTCATGGCGGCGATGAACTTGCCGGGGGTGGAGTGCTTGCCGAATTGGCCGATAAAGGCCGGGGCAACGATGGCGATGACCCTGTCCCCCCGCAGGATGGACTGGATCACCTGGAAGATCTGGCCCTTATCCACAATGGCGCCGAAGGGACAGCTGACCAAGCACTGACCGCAGGATACGCACATATCCTGGTCGATCACCGCACGGCCATGCTGGTCCGCATGGATGGCATCCATGCCGCAGGCCGCCTGGCAGGGGCGCTCCAGGTGGATGACGGCGTGATAGGGGCATGCCTTCTGGCACTTGCCGCAGCGGATGCACTTGTCCGGGTCGATGCGGCTCTTGCCGTTGACAAAGTCGATGGCTCCCTTGGGACAGACCTTCTGGCAGGAGGCCGCCAAGCAGTTCTGACAGCTCTCCGTGACCCGGTACTGGTCCGTGGGGCAGGCGTGACAGGCATAGGGAATAATATTGATCAGCGGCGGCTCATAATACTGCTCCGCCACAGCGGCAGCGTCCATGCCGTCCGTCATCAGGCTGCGCTCCTGCACCGGGCGGATGCCGAGGCCCATCGCCAGCCGGACCCGCTCACCGGCAATAGCCCGCTCCAGAAACACCGACTCCCGGTGCAGCGGCTGGTCGCCCGGCACAATCACATAGGGCAGATCCTCCGCATGGGAGTAGTCACCACCGGCATAGGCCATTCTGGCGACTTCGGTGAAGACCTTCTTGCGAATATCAGTGATAAGAGACGGAACTCCGCGCATGTTGTTTCCTCCAAGAATCGTTCAAATCGTTCAATAGGTTGTTATAGTGACCAAGAAGTCTCTCCGGGTACCCGGCTGGGTACCCGGATGACGTTCTCCTTTCAAAGCGCAGGGCTTACTTCCCCACGCAGAACCGCTCAAAAATGCGGCCCACGATGTCCTCACGCACCGTGCGGCCCGTCAGCTCCCCCAGAGCAGACATGGCGCTCTCCACATCGGTAAGCACCGCGTCCGGTGCCAGCGCCATGGCCTCCCTTGCCCCGGCAATGGCAGCGGCAGCCCGCTCCACCGCTTCAGTCTGGCGGGCGTTGGTGAGGATCTGGCCCGCCGGGGTCTCCCCCGCCGGAAACAGCGCAGCCACAGCCTGCTCCAGCTGGTCGAAGCCCTGGTGTGTCACGCTGGAAAGGGAGAGCACCGCCGCCGGCTGGCTCCAGCCCTCGTCGTCGATCAGCACACCAAAGCCGCCGTCAAGATCGGCCTTTGTCTGCACCAGAATCCACGGCTTGCCGCTGGTGGCCGCCAGCTTCAGAGGGGCAAAAAAGTTCTCGGCATCCTCCTCCGCCGGTGCAACGCTGCCGTCGATCAGGGCCAGGATGAGATCCGCTCCCTCCAGTGCCCGCTTTGACCGCTCTACCCCCAGCTGCTCTACGGTGTCCTCCGTGTCCCGAATGCCCGCAGTATCGATGAGCCGCAGCAAAACGCCACCCACTACGGCCCGCTCCTCCACGGTATCCCGGGTGGTGCCGGGAATATCGGTGACGATGGCCCGGTCATAGCCCACCAGGGCATTCAGCAGGGAGCTCTTTCCCGCATTGGGTGCGCCTACGATCGCTGTGGCCACGCCGCTTTTCAGCACCCGCCCCCGGGCCGCTGTGGCCAGCAGGGTCCGCAGGGTCCCCTCTGCCGCCTCCAGCGTCCGGGCGATGTCTGCTCGGGAGAGGTCCTCAATGTCCTCGTCCGGGTAGTCCACTACGGCGTAGAATCGGCTGGATATGTCCAGCAGCGCGTCATAGATCTCCTCGATCCGGCGACGCAGAGAGCCGCCCAGTTGCTCCACAGCATTGCGGGCGGCATCAGCAGTCTCCGACTCAATCAGGTCAATGACCGCCTCCGCTTGGGTCAGGTCCAGATTGCCGCTGAGGAACGCCCGCTTGGTGAACTCCCCCCGCCCAGCCTGATGCGCCCCGGCGGCAAAGAGGGCATGCAGCCCTTCGTCCAGCACCACCGGTGAGCCGTGACAGTGGAACTCCGCGCTGTCCTCCCCGGTATAGCTGGCACCGGCGGCAAAGGTCACCGCCAGACAGCTGTCCAGCGCTCTCCCCTCCCGGTCCAGCAGCGTTCCGTACACCATCTCCCGCCGCCGGTGCTGGGACAGGGGTCTCCCATCCCGTGGGCAAAAAACACGGTCCACGATGGCAAAGGTCTCTGCCCCACTCAGGCGCAGAATGCCGATGGCGGAGACAGTATTTCCAGTGGAAATGGCAGCGATGGTGGACATGGCGTTTCCTCCTTTGATAGTTTGCGCCTCACAGGCACAGAATATAGCTGTTTCCGTCCCCGGTCTCTCCGGAGACAGCGAAGCCCGCCCCGGTAAACAGCCGCCGGGAGGCGGTATTGTAATGGTAGATCTCCTGGACACACAGCCGATCCCAGCCCAGGGAGCGCGCCCGGGCGATCAATGCCTCCAACACCGCTCTGCCCACGCCCCGGCCGCGGCAGCTCCCGTCACCGATGACAATGGGCAGATCCTCCCGGCAGAGCGTGACATCCCCGACAGGCCGCCAGCTGTCATTCTCCAGCTGCTCGATAAAATACAGCTCCCCGCGGCCATTCAGGCAGTGATACATACGATCCAGCTTCGCCCGGTCATAGGGCTGCGAAACGCCGTCCACCAGGCGGACCATCTCCGGGTCCTGATACCAGGCCAGGGCGAAGTCGTGTACGCCGTCATACCGGCGCAGCCGCAGATGCCGGGACACCGGCAGGACAGCGGGCTGCTCGATCCCCTCTATAGGCATTGCGATCCCTCCTTGACAAAAAACCGGGCGGGCAAACTGCCCGCCCGGAAAGCTCAGATCTTGTGGAAATTACTTGATGATCTCGCCGTTGGCCTTCTTCTCCTCGATCTCCTTGAGAGCATCCTTATGGGAGAGGTTGACACGGCCCTTCTCGTCGATCTCGGTGACCTTGACCCACATCATGTCGCCGATCTTGCAGACATCCTCCACCTTCTCCACGCGCTTGTTGGCCAGCTTGGAGATGTGGACCAGGCCGTCCTTGCCGGGAGCCAGCTCCACAAAGGCACCAAACTGCATCAGGCGGACAACGCGGCCATAGTACAGCTGACCCACCTCAGGAACGAAGACGATCTGGTCGATAGCCTTCTTGGCAGCGTCGCAGGAGGCGGAATCGGCAGCGGCGATGTGGATGGTGCCATCGTCGTCGATGTCGATCTTCGCGCCGGTGTCAGCCACGATTTTCTGGATGACAGAGCCGCCCTTGCCGATAACATCACGGATGTTGTCGGGGTCGATCTTCATGGTGATCATCTTGGGTGCCCACTTGCTGACCTCAGCGCGGGGCTGGGCAATGCAGGGGAGCATGATCTGATCCAGGATCTCGCAGCGGGCATCGTAGGTGATGTCCAGAGCGTTCTTGATGATCTCCATAGTCAGACCGTCGTTCTTCAGGTCCATCTGGATGGCGGTGATACCCTTCTTGGTACCGCCCACCTTGAAGTCCATCTCGCCGTGGAAGTCCTCCACGCCCTGGATGTCGATGAA
>CAYSDG010000032.1:0-10943 GCA_964429705.1 uncultured Oscillospiraceae bacterium
GACCGTGTCCTCCAGCCGGATGGGCCAGGTAGCCATGGCCTTCTCCAGCTTCAGGCCGCCCCGGCTGACATAGCGCAGGGTATTGCCCCGGATCTCCACCCGGGCGTCCTGCGCCACAGGGGTGCCGGGCTTGTCCACCTTCTGATCGTTGACATACACGATGCCGCTCATAATAGCGGCCTGGGCCTTCTGGCGGCTCTCCTGCAGACCCTTCTCCGTCAGCAGTACATCCAGCCGAACCTTTTTGCTCATTGGAGCACCTCCCAAACAGCGTCCGCCACGTGGGCGGCATCCAGACCGGCCTGCGCCCGCAGCTGGGGGATGGTCCCCTGGCCCACGAAGCGATGGCCGAGATTTTTCAATAGCAGCGCCCGGGGCGCGCAGCCCCGCTCCGCCAGAGCGGCGGCCAGCTGCTGGCCGATGGAGCCGTTGGCAAAGCAGTCCTCCAGCACCAGCAGGCGGCCCGTCCGGGCCACGGACTCCGCCACGGCGGAGAGATCCAGAGGCGCGATACGGTGGAGCATGATGACCTCCGCCCGGACGCCCCGCTGCCGCAGCAGCGCCGCAGCGTCCAGCAGCTCCTCGGTCATGACACCGTAGGACACCAGCGTGATGTCCTCCCCCGGCTCCAGCACCGTGGCGGCCTGTCCCTGCCAGGGGGGATAGCTCCTGTCCTGGCTGCCCCGGGGGTAGCGCACCGCCACGGGGCCGGTCTCCTCCTCCACCGCGGCGCGCAGCATCCGGCGCAGCTGGTCGAAGTCGCCGGGGGCGTACACCGCCATGCCGGGGATCTGGGTGAGAAAGCCCACATCCTGGCAGCCGTGGTGGGTGGGGCCGTCAGCCCCCACCAGCCCGGCCCGGTCCACGCCCAGCACCACGTGCAGCCCCTGCAGGGCCACGTCGTGGATGAGCATGTCAAAGCTTCTTTGCAGGAAGGTGGCGTACACCGAGAACACGGGGACCGCCCCCTCCTTGGCCATTCCGGCGGCCATGGCCACCGCGTGTCCCTCGGCGATGCCTACATCGAAAAACCGCTCCGGCCAGGTCTGGGCAAAGTCCTGCAGCCCCGTGCCGGGACCCATGGCGGCGGTGATAGCGCACAGGCGCCCGTTCTCCCCCGCCAGCTTCGTCAGCTCCCCGCCAAACACGGCGGAGAAATCCGTCTTTTGGGCGTGGGATGGTCCCACCGCCGGGTCAAAGGGCGACACCCCGTGGCACAGCTCCGGATGGCGCTCAGCCGGTGCAAAGCCTTTTCCCTTTACAGTTTTTGCATGGACCACAACCGGTCCCTTCAGCTCTCTGGCCCAGGCCAGGGTGGTGCAAAGCTGCTCTACATTGTGGCCATCCACCGGCCCCAGATAGGTGAAGCCCATGTCCTCGAACATGGAGCAGGGGTAGATGGCCTTTTTCAGATTGGTCTTGACCCGGTGGATCTGGCGGTAGAGCCGCTGGCCGCCGGGCAGGCGCTGCATCAGCGCCCGATAGGTCTTTTTGAAGCGGTAGTAGGCCGGGCGGCTGCGCAGCTGGCTGATGTGTTCCGCCACACCCCCCACGTTGGGGTCGATGGACATGCCGTTGTCGTTGAGGATCACCACCAGCGGCTCGCCGGAGGCCCCGGCGTCGCTGAGCCCCTCGTAGGCCAGGCCGCCGGTGAGCGCACCGTCGCCGATGAGGGCCACCACGTCGTAGTCCGCCCCCTGCAGCGTCCTGGCCCGGGCCATGCCCAGCGCCACGGACACGGAGTTGGAGGCGTGGCCCGCCACGAAGGCGTCGTGTACGCTCTCCGACGGCTTTGGAAAGCCGGACAGGCCCCCGAACTGGCGCAGGGCGGCAAAATCCCCCTGTCTGCCGGTGAGGGCCTTGTGGACATAGCACTGGTGTCCCACGTCGAATACCAGCCGGTCCCGGGCGGTGTCGTATACCCGGTGGATGGCCACCGTCAGCTCAACGACACCCAGGTTGCTGGCCAGATGGCCGCCGGTTGCGGCGATGCGCTCCACCAGAAACCGGCGCAGCTCATCGCACAGCTGCGCCAGCTGCGCCTGATTCAGTTGTTTGACATCCTCTGGCGAGGAGATGCGTTCCAAGATCAAAGCTGTCACCTCTTGCGGGCAGAAAACAGATGCAGCACGCGGCCCACCAGATGCAGCACCGCAGTGCTCTGGTCGATTGCGAAGCTTTTACCCACGGCCTTGCCGCCAATGGTGGCGCCGGAGACCAGGGCTGTGATGGCCAGGGAGATCAGCACGGACTCCAGACTCAGTGCCTCCTGCAGCCGCACCACGATGACGGCGGCGGTACTGCCGCTGATGATGCCGCAGATGTCGCCCACCACGTCGTTGCAGAAGCTGGACACCTCGTTGGCCCGGCGGATGAGGGTCAGTGCCTCCCGCGCGCCGGGGACCTTGTGGGCTGCCATGGAGTGAAAGGGCCGCTCCTCCGCGGCGGTGACGGCGGTGCCGATGATGTCGAAGAGGATGCCCAGCAGGATAAAGGCCGCCAGCACGCCGAAGGCCAGCAGCAGCCCCGCGCCGCCCAGCGCCTCGCTGGACAGAAAGCTCAGCAGCGCCGACAGCGCCACGGACAGGAAGAATACCCTGACCGCCCAGGGGACCCGCTTTCGGCTCTGCTTGTCCCGTTTTCCCTTCTTTTCCCGTGTTTTCTTCTGATTCTGACTGTCGCCTGCGTCCAAAATTTTGTCCCTCTCTTGTTGATCGTATTTGTTGCTTGCCTGCCAGACGCGCCGCCCTAGAAAAATATCCGCCCCCATGGACCGGTGACGGATCATTTTCGCCGGCGCGCGCCGGTATTGTCGATAAATGCTAACAGACGGCAGCAAACAGGGTAAATCTTACGGCTTAGGTACGGGTAGGCTTTCCCCAAGGCGCGCCTCTCGTTGCCGATCAGGTGGTTTCCCTTTCAGCGCCAGGCCGCGGTGTTACCGCCCGCGGGACCCGATTGCCACTTAGTCCGCACTGCAATCCCCTGTCTGCCCAGTTACGACAGCCTAGGTGATTTCCACTGCAGTCAAACCGCTTCTTAGCCTCTTTTGCAGCCATGGTTTCAAGGAGCGATCACGGCGGCTCCCTGGCCGGGGAGCCATCCGCGTTGTTCTCCTATCCGCCATGCCCACGCAAGGCAGGCTACATCTGCACACAGCGTTAACGGCACAAAGGCCGGGTCACACCGCATTGCAGGTTTCTCACCTGAGTCGTACGCAGGTCGAAGTACCACAAGGGAGTACGCCTGTGCACGTAAACAGGTCTCCACGAAAGGAGGGTCGGCTTCCCCATGCCATTGGGGAACGCCCTACATCCGCAAGCGCAAATTGATCAAAAAAGCGCTTTCCGCTCAGCACCCACCCCAAACTGGGCGTAAGAAGCAGGCACCAAGGGTTTCACAGCTATGCCCTTTAAAGGATTTTTAGGCCCTTCTTCAGAAGCGGCAGATCTGACTAGGATACTGCACCATCGTTAGCGTGTATCAGTATAGCACAAAGCTTTTGAATATGCAAGTGCATATACAGAATATTAGAGCTGCATTTTATGTTTATTTACAGTTCGTTCATATCATGGGCATTTGATGCATACCTACTCCCCCGCCCACCGGCGCAAAAAGAGGGAGACCGCTGGTGTCAGCGGTCTCCCCCAGGGTCATATTCTGTCAATTTCCAGCCGGACGCTTATTCGGAGGGCTGCTTCGGGTTGCTCCGGTCGATCTCCTCCTTGGCCTCGCGGCCCTCCCGCAGGAGCTTCTCCAACGTGTCCATATCCTCCGCCGCGATGGCATCCCGCACCTGGGAGATGTGCTCGATCAGGCCGTCGATCTCAGGCACCAGCGCCTCGCGGTTCAGAATGAACAGCTCCTTCCACACCATCTCGTTCAGGCAGGCGATGCGGGTCATGTCCTTATAGCTGCCGCCGGTGTAGCCGACATAGTTGGCGGAAACGGGGCTCTTCACATAGTTGACAGACACCACATGGGCCAGCTGCGAGGTGTGGGCGATCATTTTGTCGTGCTGTGCGCTGTCGCACACCCGCACCATGCCGAAGCCGATCTGCTCGAAGAGCTTCGTCAGCTCCGCAATATCGCCCTCGGCGGTGGCCTTCGTCGGCACCAGGATCATGTTGGCACCCTGGAAGAGATCCGCGAACGCCCGCTCATATCCCGCCTTCGCCAGACCGGCCATGGGGTGTCCGCCGGTGAAGCGAATGCCGTGCGCCAGCGCCACCGGCTCCACCGCCTCGATGATGCTGCCCTTGATGCCCACCAGGTCCACCACCTGCGCGCCGGGCTTCATGGTGGGAATGACCCGCTGTAGGAATTCAATGGTGGCCTGCGGGAAGAGCGCCGGGAGCAGCAGGTCGCACTTGGCGAAGATCTCCTCGTCAGCGATCCCGTCGATGGCGCCCTCGCGGAGCGCAGCCTCCGCAATGGAGGTGGTGCGGTTCCAGCCGTACACGATGTAGTCGCTGTATTCCTTCAGCGCCTTCGCCATGGAGCCGCCGATCAGACCCAGTCCCGCGACAACGGCGATCTTCTTCGGCTCCTTTTTCCGCTCCTCCTTCTCAATGATGATGAAGTCCGTGGCGTTGGTGGGGTCGTCCTCCAGATTTTCCCGCAGCAGGTGCAGCCCGAAGGCCTCGCCCGCGTTGCGGCGGCACAGCACGCCTACATTGGGCGGCAGGGTCCCGTCGGAGAGATAGCGGGCGCCGATAGCGGTGTCCTCGATCTCCATCTGCTCCGCGTCGGGAAACTCCTGTACCAGCGTCCCCCTGCACTGAGCCAGCGCCTGGGGATGGGATGCGATCACCGTCGGCTGTGTGACCGAGGGATCCTTGACAAACAGGCAGTGGTGGATCGGCAGGCACAGCGCCGCTGCCAGGTGGTAGGATATCCCCGTAAGGGCCGCCTCCGTCTCCCGGACATAGCCCGCGATATGGTTGCGGGAGGCCATCACGCCGTAGTCGATCTCCCCCGCCATCAGGGCGGCCACCACATTTTTCGAGCTGACCAGGGGGACATATTCCACGTTCTTCATCCCCTGGGTGACCGTAAAGCCAGCGCTGGCCGCCTCGGAGTTGCTGCCGACGATCCCCTGATAGCCGATCTTGATCTTTCTTTTCATCACTTCACCTTGGAGCCATCGTACTCCCCGACGCTCTTGGCGATCATCAGGTTCGCGGCGACATCGCCCTCAACGTTGATGGTGGTGAAGGCCATATCCAGCAGACGGTAGAAGCCGCTGATGGGGCCCATCAGATCCATGGGCAGGCCCAGGATGGAGAGGAAGGACGCACCCAGGACCACGCCGCCGCCGGGGATGCCGGGGGCCGCCATGTTGATCAGGGTCGCGGTGAAGATCAGGAAAATGATCGTCCCCAGAGACAGGTTGATGCCGTAGAAATCAGAGACGAACACAGCCAGGCAGCAGAAGGAGCAGGCGCCGCCGCACATGTTGATAGTGCAGCCGAGGGGCAGGGTGAACTTGGAGATACCCTCGGGCGCGCCGAGGTCGTTCATGCTGACGTTGATGGTGGTGGGCAGCGTGGCGGCAGAGGAGGTGGTGGACAGCGTCACCAGAGCGATCTTGCCGCAGGCGCGGATGTACTTCATGGGGGACACCTTGGTGTACAGGCAGGCGGGCAGGACCATGGCCAGGAAGAACACCACGATGCAGCACAGCCAGCAGGTGCCGATGTACTTGGCCAGTGCGCCGAAAATGCCGGCACCGTACTGGGCCACGGAGTAGGCCATCAGGGACATGACGCCGATGGGAGAGACCTCCATGAAGTAGCTCAGCATCTTGAAGAACGCGTCAGAAAGGCTGTTCATGAAATCCACGACGGGCTTGCCCTTCTCACCGATGTTCAGGATCGCGATCGCGAACACAACGGTGAAGAGGATGACGGGCAGCGTGCTGCCGTCCGCGGCGGCCTGCACGATGTTCGTGGGAACGATCGTTGCCAGGAAGCTGCTGATGGTGGGAGAGGTGATCGTGCCCTCATAGACAGGGGGATTTTCAAACACGGTCCCCAGACCCGGGCGGATCGTCCAGGCGATGGCCAGAGAGATCACCGCGGACACGACAAACATCACGACATACAGCGCCACGGTCCGGAAGCCGACCTTGCGCAGCAGCGCGCCGTCCTTGATATTGGCGATGCCGCCAAACACGGCGCAGAACACGATGGGGATGATCATCAGCTTGATGAGGTTCAGATACAGGTCACCGATGATCTTGGTGGCGATGCTCAGCTGCGGCAGCACCAGACCAAAGATGATACCGAGGACGAAGCCGATCATCACGCGGAGAAACAGGTTCTCCTTTTTCATAATTGTTTTCATTCCATTTTCCTCCTAACGATTGGGCAGAGGGTCTGCCCGCTTGTATTCGCGCCGAAGCGCCACCGCCGGCACGGGCGGAAAGCACTTTTTCGCAAACGATGGTCGTATTATAGCACCAGCGTCCGGAGACTTCAATAGTTTAAACCAGATTTTTCGCAAAAAAATACATTTTTTTCGGAATGAATATTGCATACAGCATTCAAGCGCCGGTTTGCCGCCGTTGGCAAGCTTCCGCTGGCCGCCTCCGCGTCCATATTTTCCGGGTCGACACTGCATATGAATGCACCTCTTCCCTGCCGTGCTCCGTCCGCCGCACCAGCCTGCTCTTGCGTCCCGAGGGGTTTTGTGATACACTGACCAGGTGCGATTTTTACCAGTATTTTATTATATTATAATGTATCACAGGAGGTCTTCCCTATGGCTACCGCCGCAAAGGATCTGACGACCGGCAAACCCGCGAAGCTGATCTTGCAGTTCGCCCTGCCCATGATGCTGGGCAGCGTATTCCAGCAGCTCTATACCATCACCGACGCCGCCATCGTGGGCCAGTTCGTGGGCGTGCAGGCCCTGGCCGCCGTGGGCGCGGGCGACTGGTTCAACTGGCTGGTGCTGGGCATCATCACCGGCTTCGCTCAGGGCTTTTCCATCCTCCCCGCCCAGCGCTTCGGTGCCCAGCGGATGGAGGCCATGCGCCGCTCCGCCGCCGCCGGACTGCTGCTGACCGGGCTGCTGGGCGCGGCACTGACGGCGGTGAGCCTGCCCCTGATCCGCCCGGTGCTGCGCCTGATGCACACCGAGAGCGCCATCTTCTCTGATGCCGCGGCCTATCTCACCGTCCTCTTCTCCGGCATCCTGATCGTGGCGGGCTACAACATCTGCGCCGCCCTGCTGCGGGCTATGGGCAACAGCCGGGACCCCCTGGTCGCCATGGTCATCGGCGCGGCGGTGAACATCGCGCTGGATCTGCTGTTCGTGGTGGGGCTCGGCTGGGGCATCGTGGGAGCCGCCGCCGCCACCCTCGTCGGCCAGAGCGCCGCCCTGCTCTACAGCGCGCTGCGCCTGCTGCGGATGCCGGAGATGCGCTTCGCCCGGGCGGACTGGCGTCCGGAGCTGTCTCTGATCCGGCGGGAGCTGGCCCTGGGCGCGCCCATGGCGCTGCAGAACGCCGTCATCGGCGTGGGCGGCATGGCCCTGCAGCAGGTGGTCAACGGCTTCGGCTATATCTTCGTGGCGGGCTTCACCGCCACCAACAAGCTCTACGGCATTCTGGAGTTGGCGGCCATCAACTTCGGCTACGCCGTGTCCAGCTTCGCCGGGCAGAACCTGGGGGCCGGACAGTACGACCGGGTGAATCGGGGCGTTCGGGACGCGGCCTGGATGGGCGTCGCCACCTCGGTGGCGGTGGGGGCGGTGATGATCGCCCTGGGGCGCTGGATTGTGGGCCTCTTCATCTCCGCCGAGGACCCCGTCGTGGCCCAGGAGGCCACCCAGGTGGCCTACGATTTCCTGGTGACCATGTGCGTGCCGCTGTTCATCCTCTACCTGCTGCACATCTATCGCTCCGCCCTCCAGGGTCTGGGGGACACCGTGACCCCCTTCGTCTCCGGCATCGTTGAGCTGGTGATGCGCCTGACCATCGCCAATGTGGCCCCGGCCTACATCGGGGAGCTGGGCATCTACCTCTGCGAACCCATGGCCTGGCTGGGAGCCGACCTGGTGCTGCTGCCCAGCTTCTTCCGCCGGATCAATGGCCTGCGGGGCAGTCAGGACGGGCCGGCAAACGGATAAAGCGGCAGTAAACTGTGGTCACATCTGACTGCTTTGAACGCACAGGCACAGAATCACCTTTCGTTTTATCATCGAGGCTACACTATAGAAGAAAAATTGAGCCTAAGTCGCTACCCTGATTGGTGGTGGCTTAGGCTCTTTTAACACTGCATTGAAGCGGTATTCCTTATTATTTCAAACTATAAAGATTTTTGTGGCCTTTGCATCACATTTCCAGTTTCCACCCATTATCACCGTGGTAAATCATCAATCTGGTCATGCCACCATCGATGCATATATTCTCACCGGTGATAAAGCCGGCCTTATCAGAACATAGGAACAAAGCCATATTGGCTACATCCATAGGATTGCCGACTCTGCCCACCGGCTGTTGGATTGCATCCGCGCCATCATACACACGGCAGGCCGTGTCAATCCATCCGGGAGAAATGGAATTCACCCGTACTTTTCCTGCGAGGCTTACCGTAAGTGCATGAGTGAGAGCAGCGATGCCGCCTTTTGCGGCTGTGTAGCTTTCGGTCTGCGGCTGGCTCATGCGGTCACGAGAGGAAGATATGTTAATGATGGATGCACCTTCCCCGAAGTATGGCATAAACAGCTTGGTAAGATAAAACGGCGCTGTCACGCCCACCGACATTGCATACTGAAATTCCTCGTAACTGCATTCATCAATGCCGCGCATAAGCGGCAAGGCGTTATTGATGAGGTAGTCAATGCGGCCATAATTCCTGATCACATCCTGCGCAAAATCCTCTAATACGCTTTTGTCGGCAATATCGCCCACAAAATGTTCTCCTGGCGCTTTGTCTATCACAGCGACCCGTGCGCCATTCTTCTGAAATTCCTCAGCGATACACCTACCGATACCATTTGCTCCGCCGGTGATGACGGCTACTTTACCTGTAAACATATTTTACTCCCTTTCCGCATGAGTTGTATGCACGAATTATTCCTCAACATCATTTTCGATGTCCTTGATCTTTTTCGCCGGGACACCGCCGACTACACAGTTGTCCGGCACATCCTTTGTGACTACCGCTCCTGCTGCAACGACAACATTATTGCCGATGGTCACGCCCGGCAAGATCGTACAGTTACCACCGATCCAGACATCGTTGCCGATTTTGACGGGCTTTGCGATGCCAAGATGTTCACGCCGCCCTTTTGGAGACAGCGGATGGTTGATGGTGGTAATCAGTGTATTGGGGCCGATCCAAACATTGTTTCCTGCGCAGAATTTCTCAATGTCTAAAATGGTCACATTGTAATTTGCCAGAAAATAATCCCCCACGCAGATGTTCTTCCCATTGTCACAGGTAAAAGTAGGAAGAATCATTGGCTCGATTCCTACTTCGCCAAATAGCGCTCTGATTGCTTCTTCCTTTGCCGCTGCATCGGTTACATCGATACCGTTTAACCTCTGACAGCCCTTTACGGCGTGGAGCTTCATAGCGTCCACCTCTGGATCACGCACGCTGAACGGCAGACCGGCTCTCATTTTTTCAAGTTCTGTCATACATTTCTCTCCCCTCGTCTTCGATTCCAAATAGATTTTTTCTTATCGCAAAGTATGCTGTAATCAGGAACAGCAGCATAATTGTCCATGTGATAGGCTCCGTGATGCTCGTGCCGAAAAAACCAAGCTTGGGGATCAAGACCGCGGCTGCCAACAGCTTCATACCCAGCTCCAGACAGCTTGAAATGATCGGAGCAATCTTCTTTCCCATCGCTTGCATAGCAGTCCGCAGCGCAAGCAGACAGCCAAGCGCCGGGAAAAATGCGAAGTGCCACCGCAGACTCATAACCGCATTGTCTACGATTCCGCTATCTGATGTTCCGGTTGTGAAACGAACAAGACCTTCGCCAAAGGCATACACGATCACACAGGAAAACAGCGCCCACGCGATCTCCATACCCATTACTTGCTTTAATGCAGTCTGAATACGTTTCGTTTTTTTCGCTCCCCAATTTTGCCCGATAAAGGTGGAAGAAGCTGTCGCAATGGTAGCGAGAGGCTGCATCATAATTCCGATGATACGGCGGGAGGCCGTGTGCGCTGAAATGATCATTTCATTCAGAGCGTTGTTGGCTCTCTGGAAAATGACAGAACCGAGATCGACCACACAGAGCATCAGCGCCATCGCAAAGCCATGCGAAAACAGCTCGAAGAGTATTTCACGCGATATCCGGAAGTCCTTTCCTTTTGGCAGAATAGACTGGTAATTATTGAATACATATATTCCGCAAAGCACCGCAGAAACTGTCTGCGCAATCACGGTTGCAAGAGCAGCTCCTGCTACGCCCATTTTCAAAGCAACGACAAAAAACAGATCCATTCCAACATTCAAAATGGTTGAAATAATCAGGAAATACAGAGATGTACGGCTGTTACCGATTGCTCTCAAAATGCCAGCAAACATATTATAGCAGATTGTAGAGATCATTCCGGCGCAAATGACAGCTATGTAGCTGTATGCCTCCCCGAAGATTGCATCAGGCGTATTCATAAATCGCATCAGCGGCTTCAGGAAAATAAGAGACAGCGCAGTTAAAACAACCGTTACGACTACATCCAATTCAATCATACCGGCGATAGACTCTCGTAATTTTTTCTCATCGTGCGCTCCGAAATGCTGGGTAACAACGATAGCGTAACCACTGTTAAGACCGGATGCAAAATCTATCAATAACGCATAGAGCGATGATGTTGCTCCGATAGCCGCAATCGCATTATCGCCCAAATTGTATCCGGCAACCATCGTATCCACCATGCTGTAGACCTGTTGAAAAATGTTGCCGATAAACAG
>CAYSDG010000032.1:11043-17837 GCA_964429705.1 uncultured Oscillospiraceae bacterium
CTTCGGTATTTGGAGTTTATTCATCGGGAAACTGCGGATCGGCACCATACGCATACCGAGGATATGTATCAATACGATCTTCTCCGCATGGGCGATCCGAGAGCCGTAGAGGAAGGGATGCGGATGTTTTCCTCTGATCTTACGGGACACATTTCCGATGATCCACTGCGAAATTACAAATATCTTTTTGTGGCGGCGATTACGCTGGCAAGCCGTAGCGCCATTGCCGGTGGAATGGATGCTGAGAGGGCATATAATATCAGCGATCTCTACATTTTGAAAATGGATTTATTGCAAACTGTGGACGAGGTAAAGGCCCTCCACGCTGATATGCTTGCTTTCTATACAAAAGAAATGGCGGCGCTTGACAAGCAGGCGGTTTATTCCAAGCCGATTACACAATGCATCGACTACATATACAATCACCTGCATGAGCCAATCCATGTGAAGGATCTGGCCATGCAGGTGAAGCTGAACGAGAGCTATCTTTCCACGCTGTTCAAAAAGGAAACGGGCAAATCTGTTTCTGAGTATATCCTTTCAAAGCGCATGGAGGCGGCAGAAAATATGCTGAAATTTTCAGATTATAGTTATGCCGAGATCAGTGCTATCCTTGCTTTCAGTTCACAAAGTCACTTTATCCGGGTCTTTAGAAAGCAGACGGGCTATACCCCGAAAGAATACCGAAATAAGTTCTTCCGCATCATAAGTCGAGATACATAGAAATTGCAAATTCATACTACATACCTCCTGCACAAGCTGTACAATATCCCCGGCGCTTTTTCGTTTTTAGCGAGATCGTTTTATGACTTGAACAGCTTTCTCTAAAGTCTGTTTACATACTGGCAGCATCACTCTTCGAAACATATGGTACACTAAGAAATCTTGTCCAGGCGATCTATGCCGAAGCACCTGACAAGTTCATCGGAAAACGCAGGCAGAACATCCACATACCACATGATGGAATCAGTTTTATTTCGCTGAAGGAACGGACAAAACAATGATCAGAGCAAAAGGAAACGGCGTGGCTCACACCACGCCGCCCCTTGAAAACTCGAGACTTTTCGGCTTTTTTCAAAACAACTCTTTATGGCTGCCGCCCTTTTCCCGGCGGCTCTTTTTTTGCGGTTTTTGCAGAGGCTTACACGATACCCGTCATGTCAAAGCGCTCCAGCCACGCTTTGGCGGTCTCGCACACGGTGCGCAGGCACTTCTCCTCGAAGGGGCTGTCCAGCCCGGCGTTCTTCAGCAGCTCCGTGAAGGTGCAGCTGCCGCCCTGGACGGTGTAGGCCATGTAGTGCTCCCAGGCGTTCTTGGGGTCAGCCTGGATCAGCGCCCAGAACTGCAGGGACACGGTCTGAGCCAGGCAGTAGTCGATATAGTAGAAGGGACTGCCGTAGATGTGGGTCTGGCGCTGCCATGCCTCGCCGTCAGCGAAGAAGGGGATGTCGCCGTCCAGCTTCACCCAGGGCATATACACGCCCTGCAGCCGCTTCCAGGTGGCGTGGCGCTCGGCGGGGGTCATGTCGGGGTGGGCATAGACCTCGTGCTGGAAGTGGTCCACCAGGGTGCCGTAGGGGATGAAGGTCAGGGCGCCGGACAGGTGGCTGTAGAGGAACTTCTTCGCGTCGGGGCCGAAGAAGCCGTCCGCCCAGGGCTCAGCGAAGAACTCCATGGACATGGAGTGGACCTCGCAGGCCTCCAGACTGGGCCAGATATAGTCCATGGGAACCCGCTTGCGGTTCATCCAGGAGGCGAAGGCGTGGCCTGCCTCGTGGGTGACCACCTCCACGTCGTGCTGGGTGCCGTTGAAGTTGGCGAAGATGAAGGGTACCTCGTAGTCAGGGATGGAGGTGCAGTAGCCGCCGCTGGCCTTGCCCTCGGTGGAGAGCACGTCCATCAGCTCGCAGTCCAGCATGGTGCGGAAGAACTCGCTGGTCTCGGGGGAGAGCTCGTCGTAGAACTTCTTGCCCTGGGCCAGCACATCGTCTGCCGTGCCCTGGGGCCGGGGGTTGCCGGAGCGGAACTCCAGAGCGTTGTCGGCGTAGCTCATGGGGTATTCCTTGCCCAGGCGCTTGGCCTGCTGGCGGTAGATGCTGTCCGCCACAGGCACCAGATACTTCACCACGGCCGCGCGGAACTTCTCCACGTCCTCCTTGGTGTAGCAGTTGCGGCTCATGCGGTAGTAGCCCAACTGGGTGTAGCCGTCGTAGCCCAGCTTGCGGCCCATGGCGTCGCGCAGGTGGGTCAGCTCATCATAGATACGGTCCAGCTCGGCCTGATTCTCCTTATACCACTTGCCGTTGGCCTTCCAGGCGGCCAGGCGGCGGTCGTCATCGGGATCGGTGGTGAACTTGCCCATCTGCGCCAGGGTGTACACGCCGCCCTCGAAGGGGATCTGGGCGGAGGCGATGAGCTTCTGGTACTGCTGGGTCAGCTCCGCCTCCTGCTGGAGCTCGGGGATGATCTCAGGGGAGAAGGTCTTGCGCTGGATCTCCGCGTTGACGAACATCAGTTCGCCGTACTCCTCGGCAAAATCCTTGCGGAAGGGGGACTCCAGCATGGCCTGGGTCCAGTTCTGGCTGTAGACCTCCAGCTCCGGCATGGTGGCGTTCCAGAACGTCTCCTCGCTGTCATAGAACGCGTCCCGGGTGTCGATGGTGTGGCGGATGCTGCACAGGGTGGTCATGGTGTCCAGATATTTGCTCTCCGCCTCCTTCTCCAGAAACACGGCCTTGGCCTGGGCATAGCTCTCAGCGCTCTTCAGCTGCTCGGTCAGGTCCGCCAGGCGGGCCTTCACCGCCTCTACATCGGGGCGCTCGTACTTCATCTCGGAAAACTTCATGAAAAAGGTTCCTCCCTTTCTTTTGTCCTATGGTCCCTAGTATAGTATATTCCCCCTCCCTTTTGCAAGCGTCAAGCGCAAAACCGGGAAAATAATTATACAGAGCATACCGCCGCCGTCACGGAACGGACACGCTGCGGCCGCATGCCTGCCGAACCGATGCCTCGTGACTGATGACGATCACCGTCTTTTCGGGATATGCCCGGCGCAGGTTCTCCAGGATCTGCGCAGCGCGTCCCTTGTCGATGGCGGAAAATACCTCGTCCAGAAGGATGGTGTCCGCGTCCCGCAGCAGAGTACGGGCAAGGCTCAGCATCTGCCGCTGGCCGCCGGAGAGCCGCAGGCCCCCCTCCTCCAGCCGGGTATCCAGCCCATCCGGCAGCTGCGCGATCCATTCATCGCACGTACACAGCGCAAGGACCTTCCCGATCTCCCGCTCCTCCACCGGTCGGCGGCAGCCGAGGGTGAGGTTGTCCCGCACAGAGCCCGCCGTGATGAGCGTCTGCTGCGGGAGATAAGCGATGCGCGAGCGCAGTGCGCGTTTGGAGACGGCCCGCAGCGGCCTGTTCCCCAGGGTGATCTCCCCCTCGTAGGGGTAAAAGCCCATGATCGTTTTGAGCAGAGAGGTCTTGCCGCAGCCGGAGTCGCCGTAGAGCGCGGTGGCCGTGCCAGCCGGAAGATGGAGCGTCCCCGGGATGGACAGCTTCTTTTCCGGCGTAAAGCAGACCGATACGTTTTTCAGGTCCAGCCCGCCGCCCAGAGTTCCGTCCCACGCCTCGCCCTGCTCCAACTCCTCCCGCTCAAAGGCCAGGATCTCCTCCACACGCTCCAGCGCGGGCAGAAAGCCCCGCAGGGAGATCAGCGAATTGCCCACCAGAGTAAAGGCGGAGACGACCAGGCCCGACAGGCTCAGGATATACATGATCTCCGCCGCCGCCAGCCGCCCCCTCGCCAAAAGGCTGAGCGCCAGAAGCATCACGCCCACATATTGCAGCACGGATGCCCCATTGACTACCATATCCGAGGCGCTTTTCACGGCCGCGTCCCTCCGTCCGGCTGCCGCGTACCGGTCCAGACGCCGGTCCGCATAGCGGAGAACGCCCTGCCGCGCGTTCATCACGCGCAGTGCAGCGCCGTGCGTCAGGCACTCCCCCGCCGCGGTGAAAAGGGACGCCAGCAGCCCCTGGAGCTGCCCGGCGACCTCCTTTTTCCTCCGGCTCATGCCATACTGGAGGAGGAAGGACAGCAGTCCCAGCAGCAGCAGAAAGCACGCGACCGGCCAGCTGACCGCCCCGATGCTCACAAAGGCGCCGATTCCGGCGATGCCGAAGATGCAGGGTGCCAGCAGCGAAGAGCGATAGAGGTTCTCCACGGCGCTCACATCGTGGTTCAGGCGGGATAGCACCTCGCCGCGGCTCGTCCCCCGCATCTCCACCTGCCAGAGCGGCGCGTGGAGGACCCGGCTGTAGGCGCGCAGGCGCAGGTCGTTGGCGATCCGCTGGGTGCTCACATCGTGGGCATACTTGGCCGTCACGTCCACAAGGACGAACACCAGCAGCCCCGGCACAAAAAACGCCATATCCCGCAGGATGCCTGAGGCATCCCAGCGCTGGGCCGCGTCGGTGATCCGGCCCGTGAGATACGCCGTGAGATAGTTGATGGCAAAATAGCGGACCGACATCACCAGCGAGCTGCATAAAAACACGCCCCGCGCCGGTTCCGCATACCGCCACAGTCTGCGGATCATCTGCATGACGCCCCGCCTCCTTTCAGATCTACCATATCGCAGTCCCCGCCGATCATGCGCAGGTCGTGGGTGATGACCAGGACGGTCCGCTCTCGGCTCAGGGCCTCCAGCTCCTGCCGCAGTTGGGCGCAGTGGACATCGTCCAGCGCGGCGGAGGGCTCGTCGAAGAGCATCACAGGGGCGTCCCGCAGCAGGGTGCGGGCGAAGGAGAACCGCTGCCGCTGGCCGCCGGAGAGCATTCCGCCGTTCCCGGTCAGCACGGTGTCGTAGCCCTCTGCCAGGGCCATGATCTCATCGTGAATGCCTGCGCCTCCACCGCCTGCTGCCGGGTGGCGTCCGGCCGGCAGAGCAGCAGATTTTCCAGCACGCTCCCCCCAAGGATCACATCCTCCTGGGGCATGGCGGCGACGCGCGCGGCGATCTGTCCGGGCGACAGGGCGGCAGTCGGCTCGCCCAGAAGAAGGATGCTGCCCGTCTGGGGGCGCAGTGCGCCGCAGATGAGCCGCACAAGGGTACTCTTGCCCGCGCCGTTCTCCCACCGCAGGATGTGGAGCCGCCCCGGAGCCAGCGTCAGCGACAGCTCCCGGAACACCTCGGTCCCATCCGGGTAAGCGAAGTGCACATGCTGAAACGAAACGCCGCTGTCGGCATTTCCTGCCGCTCCTCCCCGCCGCCCGGTTCTTCGTCCAGATAGCCCTCCAGTGCAGCCAGGGACACCTGGAAGGCGTGCAGCTCCACGACGGTGTTCTCCAGACACATCACAGGGTCCACAAGAAAGGACATGAGGGAGACCATGGTGATCATGCCGCCGAAGGTGATCTGCCCCAGGGCCGCAAAGAGGCCCGCCGTCAGCAGGATCAGAATCTGCATCCCGAAGGCGCACAGCACGGAGGGGGCCGTCAGCTTCATGACGGTCCCGGCCAGCTTTCTCCGCCTGCGGAGCAGCCCGTCCAGAGAGAGGCGGTACTCCTCGCAGAAGTCATCCTCCATGGCGTTGGCCTTCACCAGTTCCAGATTGTACAGCCCCTGGGACGCGGTGCGCTCCACCCGCTCCAGTTCTGTCATATACTGCCTGCGCTCGGCCTGCTCGCGCCTGCTCAGCGCCCGGATGAACACCGTGGGCAGCAGAGAGACGCCCACGGCGATGACCGCCGCTGCGGGGTGGAGCAGGGCGATGGCGACGGCGGCGAAAAGATAGCTGGCCATGTCGCCGGAGGCCTTGTACACGAAGCGGTCAACAGCCCGCAGCAGCCCCGCTATGTGGTTGGACAGCTGGTTGCTGATCTCCCCCATGGAGAGGCTCCCCTGCTCCGCCGCCAGCAGTTTCCGGTAAGCGCCGCGGTAGAGCGCGGCGCGCATCCTGTGCTGGAGCAGCTGCGCGCCATAGGCCTTGGCCCCGCTCAGGCCGATGTGCAGAAGGACACCCGCCAGGCCGACGGCCGCGACCCGGACCATATCCCCCTCCCCCTGGAGCAGCGCGTCCAGAGAGGACCCCAGATAGCTGCGCAACGCCGTGCTGACCAGCACCAGCAGGGCCGACGCGCTGAGCGTCAGCGCCAGCAGCCTCCGGTGCGGTCTAAACAGTTTTCGACAATTCGCTCCCATATATCCTCCTCCCGCAGTGTCCGCATCCCACCGTTTTGTTCAATCATACCAAAAAAAACAAATCATGGCAAGTGAAAAGCCGTGCAGATCTGCCACACGCCGCGGCAGGCCCGGGAAAAGAAATCCCTTGCAATACGGCGGTGCATCTGGTATAATTTTTGGCGAAATTTTGCCAAAACAGGAGGACATGATGGAACTCTTTACGATATATGAGCAGCTGGGCCTGAGCCGGGCGGTGTACGACCGGGGCGAGGCTGTCCTGGCGCGGCTGGAAGAGCGCTTCCGCCAGATCGACCAGGTGGCGGAGTACAACCAGGCCAAGGTGCTCCACGCCATGCAGGAGCACATGATCGGCGCGCAGCACTTTGCCGCCACCACGGGCTATGGCTACAACGACGACGGCCGCGAGCGGCTGGAGCGGGTGTACGCCACCACCTTCGGCACCGAGGCCGCCCTGGTCCGCCCCCAGATCACCTGCGGCACCCACGCTCTGGCGGTGGCCCTCGGCGCCAACGTGGTGCCCGGGGACGAGATCCTCTCCCCCGTGGGCGCGCCCTATGACACCCTGCAGGAGGTCATCGGCATCCGACCCTCCCC
>CAYSDG010000033.1:0-17411 GCA_964429705.1 uncultured Oscillospiraceae bacterium
ACGTGAAGGACACCTCCGTGATGTTCATCATCGGCTTTACGGAGTTCTTCGCCTGGCACCGCTACATCGTGGGCGTCAACAACATGTACTTCCCCTCCGCCGCCATCGAGATGATCGGCTATCTGACCATGACCCTGACCGCCTCGATCCTCCTGCGCTGGGTGGAGAAGCGGATGGACGGTTCTGACAGCTACGAGCTGGTGCAGGCCGACCAGCTGGTGATGGCCGCCGGTACCTACAGCCATCCCGACCGGACCACCCCCTTTGACGAGCAGAGCAAGGAATACCGCACGTCCCGCCGGGGCCGCCGCGGCAGCAAGAGAGGAGCGCGATAACAATGAGCGACATGATCTTACAGGTAAATCACCTCTCCAAGAGCTTCGGCAGCCACGAGGTTCTGCGGGACATCGACTTCACCGTGAACAAGGGCGATGTCACCTCCATCATCGGCGCTTCCGGCTCCGGCAAGAGCACCCTCCTGCGCTGCATCAACCTGCTGGAGACCCCTACCAGCGGCGAGATCCTCTACCACGGCGAAAACGTGGCGGGTCCCAGGGTCAACGCCGCAGCCTACCGCTCCCGTGTGGGCATGGTGTTCCAGTCCTTTAACCTGTTCAACAACATGACGGTGCTGGAAAACTGCGTGGTGGGTCAGGTAAAGGTGCTGAAAAAGAGCAGAGATGAGGCCCGCCGCCACGCCATGGAGTATCTGGAGAAGGTGGGCATGGCCCCCTACATCAACGCCAAGCCCCGGCAGATCTCCGGCGGTCAGAAGCAGCGCGTAGCCATCGCCCGTGCCCTGGCCATGGACCCCGAGGTACTGCTCTTCGACGAGCCCACCTCCGCGCTGGACCCGGAGATGGTGGGCGAGGTCCTCACCGTTATGCGCGACCTGGCCCGCGAGGGCGTCACCATGCTGGTTGTCACCCATGAGATGGCCTTTGCCCGGGATGTCAGCAACCGCGTTGTCTATATGAACAACGGTGTCATCTGCGAGCAGGGCGCTCCGGCCCAGGTCTTCGGTGACCCGCAGCAGCAGGAGACCCGGGAGTTCCTGGCCCGCTTCCTGCAGTAACGACCACCCCTCAGAAAGCAAAGCGCCCGTCGGCTGTGCAGCCGACGGGCGCTTTTTTGCCTGGATGAGAAAGCATTACGGGATCAGATGAGGCTGACGAAACCCTCGCTGATGGGCTTGTAGTCCCCCTTGACCTGGCTGTCGTATACCATGGACATATTCTTGTCCAGAACTATCAGGCGGCGGCCGGCAGGGACCTGCGGCAGCTCCTTCAGCTCGGCGGTGATGCGGAACACGCTGTTGTAGCCGGGATTGTAGGGCTTGCTGTCAAAATCCTCGCTCGCGTAGTCGGGGATGGAATCCACATCCCGGAACAGATAGGAGCCGATGTAGCAGTGCTCGATGCCGTCGATGGTGACAAAGTAGGGATCCACCAGATCGCGGCTGCCATTGGAGGGTGTCTGGAGGAAACCCGCGGCGGTGTTGTCATCAACAGGGACAACGCAGCCCTCGAAGTTGCCGTAAATATCCGCGCCAGCCAGAGCGCTGAAGGCGCAGACCACCACGCCCTCGATACCGGGCAGCTCCGCCAGGCGCATACCGTTCATCATCTCGTGGCCCACCATGTCCTGCTCGGTGTAGTCGATGGGGAGATAGCGCTTGCCGATGCGGTCCTTCCACACCTGGCTCAGGGCGGGATAGGGCTTGGCCATCATGGCCGCAGGGATGGTGCGGCCGTGGTAGGTGTAGAAGAAATACTTGTCCGCGCCGTGCTCCCGGAAGAAATATTTCTCCCCGTCGCTTCCCACGAATTCGCTGCCGTTGAACTTCAGATCCGCGTAGATTGCGTGGTGCTCACCGCCGGTGGTGTCGTTGGTGATAGTGAGGTTAGTGCCGAAGAAATGGGTGTTCATGATCTGGCTGGGGTTCAGGTAGGTGCCGCTGAACTTCTCCGCCAGCTCCCGGGGAACAGGCTGATACTGCTGGTAGATATTGATACCCTTCTCCTCCAGCATAGCGGTAGCGAACATGTGCAGGATCACCTCGGCCACATCGATCTTGCAGTCGTGGGTCTCACTGATGGCCAGAACGGCGTTGTACTTGGGGATCACATACAGCTTGCTGGTAAACTGGAAGCTGTTGCCGCCCTTCATCACAACGTGATCGCCCAGATTGAACTGAGGCTCCCGGACATCCACATTATCCCAGCCCAGACCATAGCGGATGCTGGCGGTGTCATCGCTGAGGAAGGTCGCGCCCTGGTACTTGCCCATCTCCGCCTTGCTCTCGGCGCTGATAATGTCATTTTCCGTCAAAAACAGGTTGCCGAACTTGCACAGGTCGATCATATTGGTGGTAAATCCGCCGCAGCCCTGGAGATAGAAGTACTCCGGCACCTTCTTTTTCTCGTGGACCAGGGGGTAGTCGGGGTTCACCGTGGTGGAGGTCCGGGTGGAGTGGGCGCCGATAGGCTCGGTGATGTACTGCTGGCAGAACTGGCCGAAGGGGATGCCGCTGACCCTGGCCACCACCATCTCCGCCAGCGTGAAGCCGTCGTTACAGTAGACGGAGTAGGCACCGGGCTCAGCCTTCAGATGGCTCTTGGCCAGGTGGTCATAGACCTCCTGATAATACTCTGTGTTCTCAGCGCTGCCCACA
The DNA here is from genome assembly GCA_964429705.1 of uncultured Oscillospiraceae bacterium. Classification (GTDB taxonomy): domain Bacteria; phylum Bacillota; class Clostridia; order Oscillospirales; family Oscillospiraceae; genus Pelethomonas. The sequence continues at coordinate 2,675 of CAYSDG010000033.1, forward strand.
TGGGTGGCGGAGAAATGCTTCCACTGGGTGCCGGGCAGGCCGCTGGAGTGGTTGAGCAGATGGCGGACAGTGATGCGGCGATAGCGCTCGTCCAGCATCTTAAAGTCGGGCAAATACTGACAGACCGGGGTATCCAGGTCCACCTTGCCCTGCTCCACCAGCTTCATAACGGCCACCGTGCAGAAGATCTTGGAGATAGAGCAGACATTGAAAGTATGATCGGTGGTGACAGGTGTATTTTCCTCGCTGCCGTCGGTGCCCAGCGCGTCAGCCGCCCAGAGCTTGCCGTCCACCGTGATGGCGTAGGAGACAGCGGTATAGTTTTTTGCCAGATTCAGGCGCAGGATCTCAGAAAGTCTTTCCTGCAGATTCATGGGTAGTTCCCTTCTTTCTGTTATTTCAGCGGTTATGCGGATAATGCACGCGTCAGCGGGGCTCGCCGCCCTCTTCAAAGACGCGGATCATTTCACGGGTCAGGCTGATGCCGTCGTCCTTGGCGGGCAGCTCATGGCGGTCGTACCAGCCGGCCATGGACAGCTCGTTGCGGTCCAGATGAATCGTGTCGTCGCCGTCCAGGTCGCAGTAGAAGCCCATCAGCAGATTGCCGTCCACGCCCCAAGGCTGACTCTTGTAGTAGCGGAGGTTCTTCACGCGCAGGCCGACCTCCTCCATCACCTCGCGCTGGACGCACTCCTCGGCGGTCTCGCCGATCTCGGTGAAGCCCGCCAGCAGAGCGTAGCGGGTCTGGTTCCGGTTGGCATACTTGCTCAGAAGCAGCCGGTCCCCGTCGGTGACAGCGATGATGACAGCGGGGTTGATGCGGGGAAAGATCATGTTGCCGCACTCGGGGCAGCGCATCATGCGCTCTTTCTCGTCATGTACCGTGTGGGCGCCGCACCGGCCGCAGAAGCGGCTGCTGCGGTACCAGACGAACAGATGCCACGCCGTCATGGCGGCGAAGCAGATGTGCTTGGACACCACCTGTCGGAGGGTACGCGCGCTCTCATAGGTGTAGCTGGTGTCAGGGCAGTCCCCGGCCTCCCCCATCCAGAGGAAGTAGTTGACATCCTGCATCCGGAATACATACTGGAACGTCTCCTCGTTCCAGTGGTCCCAGCCGCAGGCCGCAGACCAGGCTGCCGCCTGCTCATAGGTGGGCAGCTGCAGCGCGTCCAGCTTGTCCCGGCAGACCAGAATGCTGCTGTCGCGGACGCAGACGACGACATCCCCCTTCTGGGGCTTCAGACGGCGAAATTCATTTTCCAGACGGCCAAAAGGCAGATCCTGAAGCATATGAAATGGTTCCTTTCCTGTTACCGGTCGGCCTCTGCCTGACCGGCGTATTGTTTGATGGTATCTTCGATCCTGCCGCGGATCAGCTCCGCCACCTCTACAGCTTTCATCCCCTGATATTCCTCATAGGGGATGGGCTCCAGATAGTGCAGCTGCATGGTGACAGGGGCGCTCCCCTTCTGGTCCAGGACCTTGAAGCTGTCGATAAAGGCCACCGGCAGGATGGTGCACTTGGCCTTTGTGGCGCACTTGAAGCTTCCGCCGTGGAAGGGCAGCATCTCGTTGCCGTTTTTGCTGCGGGTCCCCTCGGGGAAGATGACATAATTGCGCCCATTGCCCACCTCGCGCACCACATTCTGAATGACCTCGATGGACTGCCGGGGATTCTCCCGGTCCAGCGCGTAGGACCTGGTGCAGGCGATGATCTCCTTCACCAGGGGCGTGTCCGCCAGTTCCTTCTTGAACACAGCCGCCAGCGGCGTCTCGCAGGAGACAGCCAGCGCCACCACATCAAAAAGGCCCTGGTGGTTGCCGAAGATAATGAAGCCCCCCTCCTGAGGGATGTGCTCCGCGCCGTGGACCTCTACGGTCACATTTCCGGCCTGTACGGCCAACTGCAGCATATGGCGGATGTGGCCGTACATCTCCGCCTCGGTGTATTGCTCCGGATGCTTGGCATAGCGGCGGAGCTTGCTGTAGATGCCGGGGAATTTCCCGATGTTTTTCAGGATCATGCGTACCAGACGATTCAAATGACTACCTCCAATGCTGGGTGATCGTTATTCCACCTCGATGAGCTGGTACTCCCGGCTGCCATAGCCCAGAGCGGCGGCAGCCTCGATGGTGTGAACGCCGTTGCGGCTCTCGATGCGCTCGATGAGATGGGGCTTGCCGGGGTCGGAGCAGGCGTACACCAGGTCGATGCAGGCCTGGTCGATGGCGATGGGGTCAGTGGAGACCAGAATGCCGATGTCGGCGATACAGGGGTCCTCCGCCTTGGCGCAGCAGTCGCAGTCCACGCTCATATTCTTCATGACGTTGACATAGACCAGCTGGCCCTTGAAATACTCCACCACAGAACCCGCCGCGTCCGCCATGGACTCCAGGAAAGCGTCGTGATCGGCGGTCCAGATTTTCTCCGGCTCGCCTGCGCCGTGGATGTAGGCCTTGCCGTAGGAGGAGGCCACGCCGATGGAGAGCTGCTTGAGTGCGCCGCCATAGCCGCCCATGGGGTGGCCCTTGAAGTGGGACAGCACCAGCATGGAATCGTAGTTGGCGATGTCCTTGCCCACGAAATTCTTCCGGATCACCTTGCCATCAGGGATGGCAAGCTCCAGATCAGGGCCCTCGGCATCCAGCAGATCCACGGAAAAGTAGCGGTTCCAGCCGTGCTCCTCGATCAGCTTCCGATGCTTGTCGGTGGTGTTGCGCTGGCCCTCATAGGCGGTGTTGCACTCCACCACAGTGCCGCCCACATGCTCGATCATGGGACGCCAGAAATCGGGGCGCAGGAAATTCTGGTTTCCCTTCTCACCGGAGTGGACCTTCACAGCAACCTTGCCGGGCAGTTCCTTGTTCAGCAGCTTGAAAAGCTCCAGCACCTTTTCAGGGGTGATGGTACGGGAAAAATAAACAGCAGCGCTCATAGGTGACCTCCATATTGTTTTAATATGAATATAGTATAATACAAAACAGCGGACTTGTCGAGTATGCTGAAGCGAAACACTGCCGCAAAATGCTGTGGGTTCTGCCGCTGTCAGGCCATATTGGGAGCGATCGCGGTATTTTCTCCTGTGCTTGCTTTTCATATTCCATTATGGTAAACTGATAAAAACCATGAAAGGAGATGCCGCATGGGAACGATCAATCAGGTGTTCGACGAGGTAAAAAAGGTCATCGTCGGAAAGGACCGGGTGCTGCTGTGGGTGTTCACCGCCGTCCTGGCCCGGGGGCATATTCTGCTGGAGGACATCCCCGGCGTGGGCAAAACCTCCATGGCGCTGGCCTTTTCCCGGGCGCTGGGACTGGAGCACAGCCGCGTGCAGTTCACGCCGGACGTGCTACCCTCCGACATTACCGGCTACTCCATTTATCAGAAGGAGACCGGGGCCATGACCTACCAGCCCGGTGCGGTCATGACCAATATCTTCCTGGCGGACGAGCTCAACCGCGCTACCTCCCGCACCCAGTCCGCCCTGCTGCAGGCCATGGAGGAGGGGCGGGTCACGGTGGATGGCCGGACCTATGAGCTGCCAAAACCCTTCTTCGTTATGGCCACCCAGAACCCTGTGGGAGCCGCCGGTACGCAGCTGCTGCCGGACAGCCAGCTGGACCGGTTCAGCATCCGGCTCTCCATCGGCTACCCCTCCCCAAAGGACGAGCGGGAGATGGTCCTCAGCCGCCAGCAGGGAGACCCGCTGGCGCGTGTGTGCCAGGTCATGAGCCGCCAGGAGCTGCTGGCACTGCAGGACATGGCGGCGCAGGTCTACATCAAGCCGGAGGTAGTGGACTACCTGGTGTCCCTGGTGTCGGCCACCCGGACCCACCCGCAGCTGCTGCGGGGCGCCAGTCCCAGAGCCACACTGGATCTGGCCGCTATGTCCCGGGCGGTGGCGCTGCTGCGCCGCCGGGACTTTGTCACGCCGGAGGACGTGCAGCAGGTCTTTGTGGAGACCATCAGCCACCGCCTGCTGCTGACGCCTGAGGCAGAAGCCCGGGGAGCGACTGCGGAGCAGCTGCTGAAGGCGCTTCTGCGGGAGACGGCCTCCCCCCGCCTTCGTTGAGCTATGAAAAAGAATCGACTGCTGTATGGTATCGGGCTGGCGGGAGCCGTGCTCTTCCATATTTTCTATTTTGGCTGGTACTCCTGGTTCATCCTGGTGCTGGCTCTGGCGCTGCCCGGGTTCTCTCTGCTGGTCAGTCTGCCGTCGATGCTGCGTTTGCAGCTGCGTCTGCACGTTCCGGAGCGATGCGGGCGAGGAGAGCAGGCGCAGGCCTCTCTGCGCGTTGCGGACGGCAGTCACGGCGTATGCGCCTGTCGGCTGCAATGGACCGTCCGGTGCGCTGGGACAGGGAACCGGACAGCGGCACACCGGACGCTGCGGGGAAGCGGCGAGCTGCACCTTCCCATCCGCACAGACCACTGTGCGCTGCTGCGGTGCAGCGTGGAGCGGAGCCGCATCTACGACTGCCTGGGTCTGATCGGCCTGCCGGTCCGGCGCGGCGGCACAGGTGAGCTTCTGGTGTGCCCTGTACCGACGCCGCCGGAGACGCTGCCGGATCTGACACCCTTTTTGGCGGCACAGTACCGCCCCAAGTACGGCGGCGGGCTGACTGAGCAGTATGAAAACCGCGCCTACCGCCCCGGCGACAGCCTGCGGGACATCCACTGGAAGCTGTCCGCCAAGACGGACTCTCTGGTGGTGCGGGAGGCCCAGGAGCCTGTCCGGAGCCGGTGTCTGCTGACCATCGAGCTGCTGCAGCCCGGAGCCGCCATGGACTCCGTGCTGGACCAGCTGGTGTGGCTGTCCGGGTGGCTGCTGGACCACGGTGTGGAGCACCAGGTCCTGTGGCCTGCCGACACATGCGGCACCGCCGCGTGGGTCCGACAGCGGGGGGATCATCTGCCGATGCTGCGCCAGATCCTATGTACACCGGTGAAGGCGGACCTCCCCTCTCTGGCGGAGCAGACCTTCCCGGACGCAGCCTGGCGCTGTCACATTCTGCCGAAGCGGGAGGTGGCGATATGAAGCACCCACGCGCCGCAAAGCTCGCCTCGTTTTTCCTGATATGGCTCATGTCCGCGCTCACCAGCGTCAGTGCGGTCCTGTGTCTGGCAGAGTCCTTCCAGCTGGGAGGCGCGCCGGAAAAGCTCGCCGCCATCTGCATCGGCGCGGCGCTGCTGCTTTCCCTCAGTACGCTGCCGAAACGCCGGGGCCTGCTGGCCGCCGCCGAGGCCGCTCTGCTGCTGCTTGGGATCTGCTGGCAGTGGCCGCAGATCGCGGGCAGCTGGCAGCTGGCGCTCCGCCAGGTGACGACCACGCTCTCCAGATTCTTCTCTGTCCCCTCTCTGGGGGTCCGCGGCGGCGACCCGATATATGTACTGGCACTGGCAGGTATCCTGCTGGCCTGGGCCGCAGTTCGGGCCTGGAACGGCGGCAGCGTCCTGCCGCTGACAGCTGTCTGCGCGCCGGTGCTGACGCTCTGCCTTCTGATCGTAAATATCGCGCCGCTTCTCTGGCTGGTGCTGCTGACGGGGGCGCTGCTGCTCCTGCTGGTGACCCAGAGTGCCCGCGCCCGGTCATCGGTACAGGGCAACTGTCTGGCCTGGCGGCTGCTGCCCGCCGTGGCGGCGCTGCTGACAGCGGTGATCCTCTTGTTCCCACCGGAGACCTATCAGCGCACAGACTGGATCACGCTGCTGCAGGAGACAGCAGAGAATGGGGTGGACCTGAAGATCGATATGGCGTCGCCTATCCAGCTGCCCTTTTCCTCGAGCTGGTCCGGCAAGCTGCGCAAGTTGGACCTCAGTCAGCTGGGGCCGAAGGAAAAAACCGGTACCCACACACTGGATTTTTGCGCGGAGACCGAGATCTCCTACCTCCGCGGCGTGTCGCTGGGCATCTATCGGGATCAAACCTGGAGCGCGGTGAATTCCAGTGCTTTCCGGGCGGCAGATTTTGTCCGCCAGCCCCAGATCACCGGCGGCCGGGATAAGAAGCGGCTGGATATCCGCACCGACAGCCGAATGGATCTGCTGTACACCACGTATCAGCTGGCCGCCACACCGGCGGACGGAGCAGCGGTGGATGATGCCTACTGGAGCAACCACGAAGACATCGAAGCATACACCACGTTCTACAGCAAATGGGTCCTGGTCCCCGACGCGGCCTACGACCGCTATGTACTGAGCCAGTATCTCCAGCTCCCGGAGGAGCTGGAGGATCCCCTGGCGCAGTACTGTCAGGAGAATGAACTGACAGGGGCATCGGCAGAGACCATTGCCGGACACGTCCGGCGTGCGGGCGTCTATGATCTGGACACGCCCCAGACCCCGGAGGGCGAGGATTTTGTCCTCCACTTCCTGCAAAAGAGCCACCGGGGCTACTGCGTCCATTTCGCCAGCGCCGCGGCGCTGCTGCTGAGGTCCCAGGGCATACCGGCCCGGTATGTATCAGGCTACGCTGTGTCCAACCAGCCGGGGACATGGACCGCCGTCACCGAGGACCAGGCCCACGCCTGGGTGGAGTATTACCAGCAGGGCGCAGGCTGGCAGGTGCTGGACCCCACACCGGCGGACGAGCAATCCGGCGAGGAGAGCAGTCTGCCCATCCAGGGAGCAGAGGAGCCGACCGCGCCTGATGAAACGCCGGACCCAGAGGAGCCGGTCGAACCGGACAGACCCGAACCGGAGAAGTCGGAGGAGAATGCGGACAGCCCTGCGGAACCAGAGGCCTCAACAAGAGTGGATGCGCTTCCGCAGGAAACCAGATCCGATGGCATCCGCTGGCTGCTCCCGCCGGCAGTGGCAGCGCTGCTCATGCTGTGTGTCGCCGCCCGGCGCTGGCTCATCCTGCACCGCCGCAGAAGAGCCTGTGCCGCGCAGGACCCCAACGCCAGCCTGCTGGCCTATTGGCGCTGGCTGACGCAGCTGTGGAAGGTCAGCGGGCATTCCCCTGACCCGGCGCTGCGGCTGTTGGCCGAGAAGGCCCGCTTCAGTCAGCACAGCGCCTCCCCGGAGGAGCTGGACACGCTGCGCCAGGCCGCCGAGGCAGAGGTGCGGCAGCTGCGCGCGGAGCCCTCCCGATGGAAGCGCCTGTGGCGCTGCTGGGGACTGGCCCTGTATTGAAGCATTTCCAAAAACAACGACTCCCTGATGCGGTTTTCCGCATCAGGGAGCTTCTTTTTGCGCAAAGACGCATGATTGACTGCCGGTGGGCCTCAGCGCTTCTCCCCGGCCTGCCCCACGGTGTCCCCATATACCGGCGTGGCCAGACCGAATCCACCGGAGACAGCCAGCAATTGCCCCGTGACGTAAGCCGCCTCGTCGCTGGACAGATACACCACCGCTGCCGCCACCTCCTCCGGCCGCCCCATCCGACCCAGAGGGACCTGCCGTAAAAACAGGCGGCGACGCTCCTCCGTCAGGTGCTTTTCCACCGCCTCCGTGGCCGTTATCCCCGGAAGCACCGCGTTGCAGCGGATGCCGTTTCGCGCCTCCTGGACAGCGATCTGCTTCGTCAGGTGATTGATCGCCGCCTTACTGGTCCCATAGGCCACCTGGGTGACATCCGGCACCACGCCGCCCACCGAGGAGATATTGACGATGCTGCCCCCCTGCCCCGCCGCCATGAGCCGCGCGGCGGCCCGGCTGGCCGCAAAGACGCTGCGAAGATTCACCGCAAGAGTATCCAGAAATACCTCCGGCTCTGTGCGGGCGAGGTCCAGATCCCGCCCCGGAGCGGAAATGCCAAAATTATTCACCAGCACATCCAGCCGTCCCTGCTCCTCTGCCACCGTCTCCACCATGCCGGTGATGCTCTCCGGATGCGTTGCGTCGCTGTAGACACACTGGACCCGGCCGCCTGCAGCGCGGATCTCCTCCGCCAGCCTTCGCGCCTTCTCCATATCCCTGGCCGCCATATAGACGCAGGCCCCCTCCGCCGCGCAGGCGCGCACACAGGCCAGCCCGATCCCCCGGGTGGATGCCGTGACCAGCACTACCTTATCCCGCAATCTCATCCATTTGCTCCCCCTTGCTTCATATTTGGCAGAAAAAGCACCGCCGCCAGCCCTCCGGCGACGCACAGCAGCTCCGCTGTCGCCAGCGTATGGGCTGCCTGAACAGCGGCCTCAGCCTCCACCGCGCCCTGTGACAGCAGACCCGTGATCTGGTTGGTGAAGCGCGGCACAAATACCGCCACGCCGAAGGGCGCAGCCAGATCCCGGAAAAGCCCGTAGGCCCCTGTCCCGGCCCCGGCCTCCCGGGGCGGCAGTCCCGCCAGCGTCACCTTCATGAAGATCGTCCCGTTGCCACCCAGCCCGAACCCCAGCAGCCCCAGTGATGCCATCAGCAGGGCCAGCGGGGTCTCAGCCGAGAAGCAAAACAGCAGTGCGCACCCTGCGCCGGTCAGCGCCAGCGAACCGGAGAGCACCAGCTTTGGCTCAAACCGGTCCGCCAGCGGCCCCAGCAGCACCGCTCCCAGGGACATGCCGAGATACATCACCGAGATCGCGTAGCCGGAGGCCGCGGTGTTGTCCGGCTGGGTGTAGTTGACAAAGATAATGGTGTTTGTCATGTTGGCCTGCATCAGCCCCTGGGTCAAAAACAAAGCCAAAACGCTGAGAACGAAGGCCCGCCGCCGCAAAAAGCCGCCGGACAGGATGGGCTGGGCCGCACGCCGCTCCACCTGCCAGAGCAGCAGCAGACTGACCGCTGCCCCGGCCAGGACGCCCCGGAACGCCCAGGTGTGCCAGCCCAGATTCTGCCCCACGGAGGGTATGCACAGCGCAAGGCTGAAAAACAGCAGCACCAGCACCGCGCCGGCAATGTCAAACTGCTGCTGCATCCCCCGGACCAGGACCGCCCGCTCACCGCTGGCGGCACAAACAGCAAGGGCCGCCGCGCACAGAGCCGCGCAGAGCCACAGCATGGCCCGCCACCCCCACGCAGCCACCAACACGCCGCCCAGAGCAGGTCCCGCGACCACTGACGCGCTGGACAGCAGCATATACCGGGCAAAGCCCCCCGCCACCTGCTCCGGCGGAAACTCCGTTACAATATAGGCCATGATCGTCGGTGCCATCGCCGCGATGCCGATGCCCACCACGAACCGCGCCAGCAGCATGACCGCCAGCGAGCCCGCCAGGGCCGAAAGCACATTTCCAAGGGTGAATACCGCCATACCAGCCAGAAGCGTCAACTTCCGCCCCACCAGATCCCCCGCCTTTCCCAGAACGGGGGCGCAGGCGGCTGTGGACATGGCCTGGGCCAGTGCCGTCCAGGTTGTGTTGCTGTAGCTGATGCCCAGATCCTGCACAAAGGCAGGCCCCAGCACCGTGGAAAATCCGCCCACCAGCCCGATCAGCAGCGCCGCGGCGGCATAGGGCACAAAGCCCCTTCGATAATCGCTGTGTCGTTCCATATTCTCCGCTCCTTCGCCGCTAGTATGTCCCGCCTTCGGCGCATGATTCACCAAAAACGGGACACACTTTCCTCGTAAAATCTTGCAACAGGAGGAATAGACCATGTCTCTCATCAACAAGGAGGTCGCTGACTTCCGCGTCAACGCCTACCACGAAAAGGAGTTCAAAACTGTCTCCAAAGCGGAGCTGCTGGGAAAGTGGAGCGTATTTTTCTTCTACCCGGCGGATTTCACCTTCGTCTGCCCCACAGAGCTGGAGGATCTGGCGGAAAAATACGACCAGTTCCAGGCCATCGGCTGCCAGGTGTGCACCGTATCCACCGACACCCACTTTGTCCACAAGGCGTGGCACGACACCTCTCCCCGCATCCAGAAGCTCTCCTGCCCCATGCTGGCGGACCCCACCCACGCCCTGTGCCGTGATTTCGGCGTACTCATCGAAGCCGACGGCATGGCGGAGCGCGGGACCTTTATCGTAGGTCCCGAGTGCAGGATCGCGAGCTATGAGGTATCAGCAGGCAGCGTGGGCCGAAACGCCGAGGAGCTGCTGCGGCGGGTACAGGCCTGCCAGTTCGTACACGCCCACGGCGACCAGGTCTGCCCCGCCAACTGGAAGCCCGGCGACGAGACACTGAAGCCCAGTCTGGACCTGGTGGGGCAGCTGTGATGGACAATGTATACGATGTCGTCATCGTGGGCGGCGGTCCTGCCGGACTGACCGCCGCCCTATACCTGGCCAGGGCCAGATACAAGGTGCTGGTGCTGGAAAAGGAGCAGCTTGGCGGTCAGATCGCCACCACCGAGGAGGTGGTGAACTACCCCGGCATCCCGCGCATCAGCGGCAGGGAACTGACTGAGCGGATGCGCGCCCAGGCCGAGACCTTCGGTGCGGCATTTTTAAGCGCGGAGGCCACAGGCTTCGATCTGTCCGGCGATGTAAAGACCGTGCGCACCAGTCAGGGCGACCACCGCTGCCTCGGTCTGCTGCTGGCCACCGGAGCCTATCCCCGTACCGTGGGCTTTCGGGGCGAGGACACTTACCGGGGCCGCGGCGTAGCCTACTGTGCCACCTGTGACGGAGAATTTTTTACCGGGAAGGACATCTATGTAGTGGGCGGCGGCTACGCCGCGGCGGAGGAGAGTGTGTTTCTCACCCGCTACGCCCGCCATGTGACCATTCTGATCCGGAAAAGTGACTTCTCCTGCGCCGCCTCTGTGGCAGAGCAGGCCCGGGCGCACCCTAAAATCACGGTCCTCACCAACACCGTGCTGGAGGAGGTCTCCGGCCAGCACGGGCTCACCTATGCCCGCTATCAAAACACCGCCACCGGTGAGGTGACGGAGATCCGTACTCCGCCGGGCGAGAGCTTCGGCGTGTTCGTGCTGGCGGGCCGCGCGCCCGCCACCGAATCACTGCGGAGCATGGTGGAGCTGGATGCCCAGGGCTATATCGTGACTGACCCTATGCAGCAGACCAGCGTGGACGGCGTTTTCGCCGCAGGCGACGTGTGCGCCAAAGCCCTGCGGCAGGTGGTCACTGCCACCGGAGACGGAGCCGTCGCTGCCGCCGCGCTGGAAAAGTATGTGGCCGCCCATCGCCGCGTCGCCACCCCGCAGATCGCAGCCGCACCGGAACCTCCAGCCGCTCCCCATCCAAGACCGGACAGCAATCTCTTCTCCGCCGATCTGCAGGAGCAGCTGCGCGGCGTTTTCGCCAAAATGGAGCAGCCCCTGCTGCTGCGGCTGTATCTGGACCGGCGGCCAGTTTCAGCGGAGCTGGAGCAGTTCATAACCGAACTGACCGGGCTCTCCGACAAGCTCTCTGCCGAGGTGATGGACCGGGATGCCCCCAGCGAGTCCGCCCCCTGGGTCAGCATCTGCCTCGCCGACGGCACAGAGACGGGCCTCGCCTTCCACGGCGTCCCCGGCGGACATGAGTTCACCACCTTCGCCCTGAGTCTCTACAACGCCGCGGGGCCGGGCCAGCCCCTGGAGGAGCCCATCCGGCAGCGCATCGCCGCCATCACTGCCCCCACGGAGCTGATGCTGCTGGTGACGCTCTCCTGTTCCATGTGCCCGGAGCTGGTCATCGCCGCCCAGCACATCGCGGTGCTGAATCCCAAGATCAGCGCCCATGTGTACGACATCCGGCACTTCGAAGCCCTGCGCCAGCGCTACCAGGTCATGAGCGTCCCCTGCCTGGTCATCAACGGCGAGCAGGTCCACTTTGGCCGGAAGAGCATGGAGCAGCTGCTGGCGCTGCTGACGGAATAAAAACGTGAAGGCGCCCCGCTTTCTGTTCGAAAGCGGGGCGCCTTTGCCCGTCTCAGCGCGGGTCCATGCTCTCCATCATCTGCCAAAAGAGCAAAGCAGGCTGGGGCAGCAGGCGCTTGTCCCGGCACACCAGCGCGATCTGCGAGGCAAGGGCGTCGTCCTCAATGGCGCGGCACACCATGGAGCTGTCCAGCGTCGCGGGGAGCGCCGAGGGATGGAGCAGGCCGACCCCCATTTTCTGCAGCGTCAGCAGCAGCGTCATCCCCGCATCATCGTTGACGCAGTAGATCTGCGGGGCGCAGCCCGCCGCCTCAAAGCTGGCCTCGATGACCTTCTGCCAGCGGCGGTAGATGATCAGCGGCATGGCGGCCAGCTCCGGCACAGAAATGGAGGATGCGTCCTCACTGCCGAAATAGGACCGGTCCCCCACCGCCAGGATGCGCTCCCGCCGCAGATACATACTGTCCAGATCCACCGCGGAAAACGGCGTACGGATGATCGCCAGGTCGATCTCCCGGTTGTGCAGGCTCTCCAGAAGCTGATAGGTATTTTTGTTGTAGATGGCCAGCCGCACCTCGGGATAGAGCTGCTGAAAACGCTTCATCCAGGCGGTGAACAGCGTCCCCTGCACCGAGGAGATCACGCCGATGCGCAGCGTGCCCACCGTTCCCTCCCGATAGTCCGCCATCTCCTGGGCCACCATATCACAGCGACCCAGGATCTCCGCCGCCCGGTGATAGAAATGCTGCCCCGCCTCAGTCAGGGTGATGCGCCGCCCCTCCCGCCGAAAGAGGCGGCAGCCCAGCTCGTCCTCCAGCTGGTGCAGCTGCGCCGTAAGAGGCGGCTGGGTCATGTTCAGCCGCCGTGCCGCGGCTGTCACTGTTTTTTCCTCTACCACCGCGGTAAAATACCGCAGCTGCCGAATGTCCATGGCGTATCCTCCCGCTTTCACTGTGATCTATACTTTTTTCGTATAATTATAGCAGGAACTAACTATTTTTCAACTGATTTCTTCTGTGGTATACTGCCAAAAGAATTCCAGAAAGGACGGATATTGATTTGAAGCATCTTGTTCCCTACCTCAAGCGGTACCGGCTTGAGAGCATCCTGGCGCCTCTGTTCAAAATGCTGGAGGCCACCTTTGACCTGATCGTGCCCCTGGTGGTGGCGCGGATCATCAACATAGGCATCGTTGGACAGGACCGCGGCTTCATCCTGCGGCACTTTGCCCTGCTGCTGGTGATGGCTCTGTGCGGCCTGCTGTGCAGCTTTACGGCCCAGTATTTTGCCGCCAAGGCCGCCATTGGCGCCTCCACCGGTCTGCGCCATCAGCTGCTCCAGCACATCCAGAGTCTGAGCTTCTCCCAGCTGGACAAGCTGGGGACCTCCACCCTCATCACCCGCATGACCAGCGACATCAATCAGGTGCAGAACGGCCTGAACATGTTCCTGCGTCTCTTCCTGCGCAGTCCCTTTATCGTCTTTGGCGCAATGATCCTTGCTTTTACCATTGACCGGGACATTGCTCTGATCTTTGCGGTCATCATCCCGGTTCTCTTTGTGATCGTCTTCGGCATCATGCGCCTGACCAATCCCATGTACAAGGACATGCAGCGCCGGCTGGACGCTGTCACCACCTCCACCCGCGAGAATCTGTCCGGCGTCCGCGTGGTGCGGGCTTTCGGCCGCGAAGCGGACGAAATGGCCCATTTCGCCTCTGCCAACGACGCTCTGGTGGACATGCAGCTGAAAGCAGGCCGCGTCAGCGCCATGATGAATCCCCTGACCTATGTGGTGGTGAACGCAGGCATCATCGCCATTCTTTGGGCAGGTGCCAACAAGGTCAACGGCGGCACGCTGCTGTCCGGCGACGTGATTGCCCTGGTCAACTACATCAGCCAGATCCTGGTGGAGCTGGTGAAGCTGGCGAACCTGGTGGTGCTGCTGGGCAAGTCCGTGGCCAGCATGGGTCGCGTCGGCCAGATCCTGGATATGGATATCTCCATGGCCTTCGGCAGCACCAGTGAGGCGGCAGACAGCAATGAGGCCGTTCGCTTTGACCATGTCAGCCTTCGTTACTCCGCGTCTGCCGATGAGGCACTGACCGATGTCTCTTTCTGCGCCCTGCGGGGACAGACCATCGGCGTGATCGGCGGCACCGGCAGCGGTAAATCCACCCTGGCGGGCCTGATCCCCCGCTTCTATGACGCCACCAGCGGTCAAGTCCAGCTGCTGGGGCGGCCTGTAGCCGACTGGGAGCAGGACGCACTGCGCCGCCAGGTGTCCGTGGTGCTGCAAAAGGCGCAGCTCTTCGCCGGCACCGTCCGCAGCAATCTGCTCTGGGGCAAGGAAAACGCCACCGAAGAGGAGATGTGGCGGGCGCTGGAGCTGGCGCAGGCAGCGGACTTTGTCCGCGAGAAGCCCGGCCAGCTTGACGCTGTGATCGAGCAGGGAGGCCGCAACCTGTCCGGCGGTCAGCGCCAGCGCCTGACCATCGCCCGGGCCTTCATCACCTCCCCCAGCATCCTGATCCTGGATGACAGCTCCTCCGCCCTGGACTACGCCACTGACGCCGCCCTGCGCAAGGCACTGCGGCAGCTGCCTGGGGACATTACGGTGTTCATCATCAGCCAGCGCACCTCCAGCATCCAGCACGCCGACCAGATTCTCGTGCTGGACGACGGCCGTCTGGTGGGCTGCGGCAGCCACGCGCAGCTGCTGGACAGCTGCCTGGTCTATCGCGAGATCCACGAAACTCTGTTGAAAAAGGAGGACAACGCACAATGAGCGCTCCCAAGCAAAATGTATCCACCCTGAAGCGGGTGCTCCGCTATGTCAGACCTCACGCCCCCTTCGTTGTATGCAGCGTGCTCTGCGCCGCCTTCAGTGCCCTGGCGCAGCTGCTGGTCCCCATCTTCTGCGGCAGCGCCATCGACTATATGATCGGCCCCGGCGCAGTGTCCTTCGACGGCGTGTTCCGGTATGTGGTCCGCATCGGCATCATCGCTCTGGCCGCGGCCGCGGCC
>CAYSDG010000034.1:0-16984 GCA_964429705.1 uncultured Oscillospiraceae bacterium
ATATTAGCATATATTAATATTTATTTCTTTTGTCTTTTTATCATAACGCTCATGTAGTTCGCTTTGTATCGTTTCCATGTAAACATTATTAAAATCAACCGATTTTAGCTCAATTAACAATCTGTCTAAGCATTTTAATTCCATATCTACATCACATATAAGCTCTTTTACTTTTTCAAAGTCTGCTATTCTACCCAAATCAAACAAACATTTTGCACAATATTCATAAATTTCTTTAGTATCAGACTCCCAGTTTTCGTACATTTCAAACGATTTTTCTATGTGCTGTTTTCTAATTTGAGCTGTTACATCAAATCTATCATACTTTGTCCAATCTTCCGGGATGACTTTTTTTGTAGGAATCTTGGCGGACTCTAAAAGCTTATTATGATGATTTATAAAATATCTCTTTAATCCTCTATGCTCGGCTGACTCTGCAAAATACTGATATTCGTGTAAACGCTTAAATCCGTTCAATCCTAAGAAATCATAAGTATCTGCCATTTGGTCATGAAACATCAAAGCGGCAATTTGCCTTGCATTTATGAATTGAAATATTTCACGACAATTCATATCTTTTACTTGTTTACCATTATATTCGTATATTTCAGGCATTTGACTCACCAGCTTTCTTATCCAACAAAATACTCAACTTTTCAATTATTTCATCTTGTTTTGACAAGTGCACATGAATATCATCTACAGCGGCTTTAACAACATTTTGAACATCAGTTTGACTTATATTTTCTTCATAGTTCGCCAAACCAATTATAAACGATACAATCGTAATTACATCCAAAAGTGTTAATTCATTTCTTGAATTCATGCTAATTTAACTATTCCGACACAAGTATGACTTACGCTTCCAGCTACACCACTAATTGTCAAAGTAATTAAAGGCTGGTTTACACAGCACGTCACTATCTCTAAATCCGTTTCTATATGCTTTGTATAAGCATTATTAGCTACAACAGTCTCAACAGTGACAGCACAAGGTAAAACTACACCGTTTCTTAAAAACTGAATGGACACATTCCCGGCTGCTGACGGAACAAAAGTAACATCTGCCGATACATGATATAAACCGGATTTATTTATTCTTATATTTGTTGTATTGAGAGTTAAAGAGCAACCACTATTGACAACTGGCGTACCTTCAATATTCAATTGCGTTCCTGATGCTACAAAAGCTTGAGTATTGTTATTATATACTCTTACGCATGATTTCTTATACTGATTATTACAACTCATTATAAATCCCTCCTAAAATAAATAAAGGGAGGACTTTTGCCCTCCCAAAATTAGGGCATAAATATATGCCAAATTAAATTATATGCTTATTTAAGCACAACTACCACAGCCATAACCGGAGCCACACCCATTGGCTACATACGGACTACAAGTAATATATGCAGGGCGTGCAACGGGCTGAAGCTGATTCACTAAATACTGATTCTGCATAAACTGGCTATTCTCAAATTTAGCATCCTGAAGTTTATCACGTAACTCTTGAATAGTGTTCTGCGTCATCATAGCGCGAGTGGCATCGCCGTCTGCTTTAATCGCAGTAATTATATCACAGGTATTTCTGGCGTTCTCATACTTAAGAGAATCAATATTGCGATTAGTTTCACAGCAGCATTGCTGAGAAGCAAAGCGATTTTCCTGAACTTGATTGCCAAGACCATTAAACCCGTTAAGCATTGTCGTGTTCATTGCATAAAAGCCATCACAAAGCCCATTCTGCAAACCAAGAACAGAACGCTGAAGATTGTTAAAGTTAAACTCTTCACACATATCAGACCTCGTTAAAGCTCCTTGCGCTGCGGAACCATTCCCAAAGCCAAATCCGCCACCGCCCCATGCTAATAAGAAAAACAGGAAAAACACCCAAATCCACGTGCCATTTGCTCCGCCAAGCATTCCATCATTTCCTCTGTCTTGTAAAGCAAGAGCATCTGCTACAGATAAACCGCTACCAGATTCCATTCCCATAATCAAACCTCCTTAAATAAAATTATATTAAATAGTCCGGACTACTATTTACATAAAATTATTAAATCCGCTGTTCATTGCTTGCTGAAAGTTTTGCCAAGCTTGATTTATATCCAAACCTCTTTGCTGACACAAATTCATTACGGTCTGCTGTAGCTGCTGTTCATTCTTTCCTTGAACCATTTGCTGCGCTCTTTGAAACATTGGATTGCTTTGAAACCTTTGCATTAACATTGGCATCATCATCTGCATAGGATTGAACATTATTTACCTCCTTGCCAGAAGCTCTAGAAAGCTCTCTGCTAAACGTTTTATCTAATATACTATTTATTATATCCTCAATTTCGGAATGCATCACAGGCATATCAGGCGGCTTCTGAGAAGTATTTGCGGCTACTTTCTCATATACATCATACATAGCTGAGCCATCAAGTCCTATTTGCTTAACGTAAATCTTTTTATTTGCATTGTCTATAAAATAGTTAGGAGTACCATCTAAATCAACCATAGCAGACTTAACTTCATCAAAATTGGAAACTTGTCTACCTTTTAATAATCCTTGCATTTGCTGATTGTACTGCATTTGTTGCTGTTGCTGAAGCATATTTAGTCTTTGCTGAGCATTTATCATAGGATTTTGATACTGCATAATTGGGTTGCCATACATATCATATGCCATTAAGCATTCCTCCTTTTCTAATTTAATTATAAAACAAAAGAGCCAACTGGTTATTTACCAATTAGCTCTTAAAAAGTTATTATTTAATTTGCAGTCAATAATATTTATTTACCACTTTGTTTATTTTCTTCAAAGCTTTCTTATGTCTCACTCTTATCGTCTGCTCAGAAAAGCCCAAAGTATCTGCTATTAAATTTATATTTTTATCTTCTAAATAAATCATACGTAAAATTGTTTTATCTTCATTGGACAGCATTGAACGAGATAAAACAAACTCAAAGTCAGATACTTCGGGTAAATTCTTAAGCACTTTTCTTGTATTTATATGAACTTCATGCCCCTCTTTGCTCGATTCTTTCATTTCATATATTTGCCACAAGTAGGGCATCTTTTAGTGCCTTTTTGGGAGCTTTTCTTTTTACTTCTAACTACACGTCTAATTGTTATTGTCTGCCTGGCCATAATCTACCTCCGGAACAATATCATTATATATTGCATTTTCTCCTGACTGATAAATATTATTGCTACCTGGCTTATTTGCATCTTGCACTATGCTTGTCGTTTCACATACATTGTATTCCCATTGTGATTCATACCAGAGAAAAGCGCCAACGGAAATTAAATTTACAACAATACTAATTACTAAAGCAATCCAGAGTCTTTTGCAATCAGCAGCTCTGTCTTTTAGCAATTGCATTGCTATGCGATTTGCTGCCATACTTTGGTCTAAAGCATCTTTCTCATCTTTAGTACTGTCAATATCAATCTTGCTCACTATTCTGTACTCCTACCATATGCAACTTATTAATTATAACATTAGTGCGATTGTCTAAACTTTCAAAATGCTTCTCCAAACTCATTTGATTGTTAAATAAGGTTTTTATACGCTCATCATGAGAGTTGACTAGCAGCGCTACGGCGTTCTGTGAATTTGCATTAGCTTTTACTTCATCCTTAATATCTTTGATTCCTTGCAAAGCTTGCTCAATTTTTTGCTCTAGCATGCCTTCTTTTGATGCTCTTGCTTTCATACCAACTATAAAAGTTGCTATGCCAATTACGCAAGAAAGTATGCCAGCTATAAATGTAAGAACTGACGCATCCATAGCTTTAATCTTTCTTGGGCTCTTGATAGGTTAAAGCTTGATTACTATCGGAAATACCTTCGGTGGTGGGGTCGTTAACTACACCTAAAATTACAAGTACAGCAAAAATTGAATTTATAACAGAAATAAGATTTTCACCTAAAACATCGAAATTTAAGTCAAAACCAAATACTTTTGCAATTGATTGAACTAATATTAAAATTGCAGGAATTAAAGCTAGCCAAAAGTTCTTGTTCTTTAATCTAACAGTCCAGTTAATCATTAAACATTACTCCTTAACTTTGTTAATTATGCTTGACCATGTATTTTTACCACAGATTCCATCAACATCTAAACTATTTTCTGCTTGATACGCTATGAGCATTTTTTTTGTCTTTGTGCCAAATTCACCATCTATCCACTTTGGGTCATATCCTAAATACTTCAATGCTGCTTGTAACATTGCAACTATGACATTTACTTGCCCATTCTCTAACATAGGAAGTTTAACGTCTACGAATTCTAAAGGAACTTTACTTGCTATTTCCTCTGCTTGACTCTCACCTGCATACCGCAATACGCAGTCCCACGGGTAGTTATAATAGTCCCGTTCGCATATCTCTCGCCCTGTCTGGTCTCCGGGCGTTCCGCCGGTAGTCGTGCCACGCTCGTTGATTGAGGCGTGGACAATACGCCCGCCGCCGATGTACAGGGCAGTGTGGTACTTGTGATTGAGCAGGATATCCCCCGCTTGCAAGCCCGCGCCGGTTGCGAGGTTGCACGAGCTTGTTACATCGGTAAAGCCGTTCCTGAGCATATCCCCGCGCATGTTGCCGGTATACGTACAAGTCAGCGGCACTCCCGCCGCCTTGTACGCCGAGATTACAAAGCTGGAGCAGTCGTAGTCCACGCCCCAGCGACTGGTCTGGTCGTAGCCGTGGGCATTGTCTGCGGCTATTTGCCGCGCCCACGAGAGGGCAACGCCGGGGATACTCACGCCTCAACCTCCGTAACATACTGCCCCACGAGGTCGGCGAGGCTATACGCCATTGCTGTGCCGCTGTCTCGCCAGCACTCATAGAGCTTGCCGTCCTCGGTATAATACTTGCCGTTGTAGAGCGTCATCGGCGGCATCCACGGTATCGGGTCGGTTATCGTCCCCGCGTGGGTATCGTCGATAGCCTCATACAAGCTTGCTGTCTCCGCTCCGGGCATCCACTCGGCGGCAAAAGTGTGCGGCTGAACTACCTTGTACAGTGTCTCGCCGTGCCTAAATCTCTGCCCCTCTGTGGCGGGTGAGCCGAGGAGACTTTCCCAAGTGGGGTACAACTCTTTAGCGGTGAGAGCTTGTGCGTCGGTGAGTACCGCCGCCGCGTTGTCCATTGCCGTGCGTAGGGATTGTGCGTTTTCTAAGTAACTCATTCGCTCACCCCCAGTAATTCAAGTGCCGCTGCCATATCATCTGCTTGCGCCTTTAGCGCGTCGTACTCACGCTGTGCGGTATCGAGGATTCGCCAGTCGACCCACGGTGATATCATTTCACCCTTAAATATCTTGCCGTCGGCACGTGTCCATGTCTCACCATTAGGCACTAGGCGGTAGCCCTCAATGTATGTCGCGCATTTACCGTCAAAAGCGTGAGTTTCTACGGCGGTCGTTGTGCCGTCGTTGTCGAGGTGGCACTTAAAATCGGTGTCTATGTAGATTGTCATTCTTGTTTACCTCATTTAAGCAAAACTTTTGTTATATGCAGCGTCGAATTCGACCATTGGCCATATCCTGCCGCCGTGAACAAGCATATATTCCCGCTTGTAACGCTTGTTATATCGATTTCCACTACACCAGCCTCCGAAAATTCTGTTGATGCAACCTGATTGTTGGGATAATCTGCAGCGTTGGCCTTGTCGGTTATGCCTGGTGCGCCGTTAGTTATGCCAACCCAGTAACCGGCTGTGTATGATTT
Organism: uncultured Oscillospiraceae bacterium; assembly: GCA_964429705.1. Classification (GTDB taxonomy): domain Bacteria; phylum Bacillota; class Clostridia; order Oscillospirales; family Oscillospiraceae; genus Pelethomonas. The sequence goes on from CAYSDG010000034.1 coordinate 5,723, forward strand.
CCAGCTACCAGTAGCTTCTGTGACGGTTATTTCGGCTGTACTATAATCGGTCAAGTCGAGGTCACTTGTGTAGACGTATGCGTTCGCATCCCACGCTACACTCGGTCCGGCATCCGGTCGACTGTGTATGATAAGCTCAGTATCGCCCCATGTTACGGTATGATTCCCATAACCTTTGTCAGTCCAACCGCCCGTTTTGATGTTCTTTGCTGCGTCGTAGAGAATATATGCATATAACAATTCCACACTCGCGCTCTGTCTGTCGGTTGTAATGTCTACCGTCTTACTGACGCTGTCAGTGCCGTCTGTACAGCTCACCGTCCATGTCCCGGTGCTAGGCACGGTGCATGTCCACAAGCCTGACGTATCGGGCGCGGTAAAAGTGGTGCTGTCTTTGGAGCAAGTACATACAGAGCCAGCGGGGTAGGTAATGGCGATGGTTGCGGCAAACCATGCGATAGTTACTGAGGATTTATAAGTAATTGTAACGCTTATCGGCTCGGTCTCGTTACTCCCCTGCTCGATATGTACGTTGTAGCTACCCTCAGGCAACCCCTTAAAAACTGCTACGCCGCTACTGTTGGCGTTTTTGGTGTAGGTTTTTGCCGTTTCTCTGTTAACTGCGATTACGGTAACACCAGCGGGGGCGTTGACGGTTAGTTCACCGCCTGTGCCTCCGCCGCCTGTGTTAACTCTGCCTATTGCCATTATGCACCCCTCCAACATATGATTGTCGGTATTCTTACTGCCGCTTCGGGCTGCGAAGCTGCATACAAATAGATACCACTAGTGTAACTATTGCAAATCGGGGCAAAATTGCCACTTGTTGCATCTTGCAAAGACAAAACAACTTCCGGAACCATATTGCTCATCACGTTAGCAAGCGGCACCGCCGCTCTAAACGGAAAATCGTCATAAGTAGTATCTGCTACAAATTCATTCTTATTAACTAATATGTTGCTAAAGGTCAATTTCACTGCGTCGCTGGCTAACTTTTCATAAGTTACACTTCCGTCGGCAAGCACCTTTTGCGAAAAAGTTGAAACAACCCCGCACAAGCTATTATCGGCACGGGTATCAGTTATCATAGACTGCGTTATTGCTGTTGCACCGGCTGATACAGTGATATACCCTAGCATTATTTCATATATATCAGAATTTCTAACAAGTTGCTTATAAGAAGAAGAAGAAGAAGCTTCACCTTCGACGACATCAATGTCTATTTTCCTGTCAGCTCTAATATAGCGAAGCACAACTGAATCAACTCGATTACCAATCGAAGGTGCAACACTTAACGATTTTGTGACACGAGCATTGCTTTTACACCAGTAGCCATTTATCCAGCCATAACCTGGCTCAATATAAACTTGCATTCCACTTCCAGCGCTCACTTTAAAGCAATTCGATACATCGCCGGAAATGCCGTTTCCAATTAAATACGAAAAATATTCTGCCAGCTCGTCGGCGCCATACTTACGGTCATAATCACCATTTACTTGCTGCGCATTAAAAAAACCAAAAGTAAAAGCCATTAACTACCCCTCCTTTTCAATAATCTAGTAACTGTTGGCAATTGCAATCCTAAGACTAAAGATTCTGTCTCACCGCTTCTATCTCTGCTCAATGTATGCCCTCTTACTATTGCCACTAGTTTAACCATAAGCTGAGAATCTTCAATTGTAACTAAATCGCCAATAGTGTAATCCTTACCGTAAACGAAAGCTTCATTTCCTGTCAATCTAAGGTTTGCAGAGTACTCTTGAAATATACTATGCTCTAACAGTTTTGATTTTCCTCTTGCAACTAATGATGCAATATATTCTTCTTCTGTCAAAACTGTACCGTCGGAATTTTCACTCTGCAAATCTCTAGCATCAACATATAATTCGTTTCTTTCGACTCCAGAATTCTCCGGATTTATTATAACTAATTTTCTATCAGCGCCTTCGCCTTCACCTGCGACTAAAGCTACATTGCAAAAATCTGAAACATCTATATCATACGCAGAACTAAAATAAGCACCTAGCTCTGTTGTTATTCTAACTAATTCAGACTTATCAGCAGCTTCTTTAACAACTAGCTTAAAGATATTATTTATTTTATCATAAGACAAAATAGAATCTAAATCGTATAAAGAATTTATTTTCTCAATTTGCTCCCAACAATTTCCGTAGCTATTTACAAATTGATATTTTTCGCCAAAATCTTCAGTTTGTTCGGAAACTATGTTCGGAATCTTTCTTTTAGGATTGACAGGAAAAATCACCTGCGATGTTACAATTTTTCTAATTACAGAAGAAGGATAGTCATTTATAGCCAACGTTCCCCAGATTATTCTCTTACTCAACCAAGCTGACTCAACAAATCTCCCGGAAGCTTCTATGCTAGGCAGACCGGTATCTTCATCAATTGATTTACTAATTACTTCAATGACTCCAACATTTTCTTTCTCTATCCAGACTAAATTTTTCTCAACAATTAACTCTGTATTTTCGTCCGTAACTGGCGCATACAAATTAAATGAGCCGCTTCCTCCCCATACTATAGACCAACTTAAGGCGGTATAATTATTTACTATTCCTAGTCTATTTAACTCTTGGTCTAAGACATAAATATTAGTCATTTTCCACCTCTAAATATCGAGCTACGACGGTAAGATAAATACTCAAGTTTGCTTGCCCGTCTTGAGCGGAAAAAGAAAACGTATTAACTCCTCTCTTTATGTCAATCCAAGAGGAATTTACTGTCATATATTGCATATAATTTAATTCTTCATTATCTAGCCAACCTTTTACTTTTCTTTGACCAAGAATTGTATTTATCTCAATTTGTTCGCCTTCGACAAGCATTTTGTTTATCTCGAACTCTTGCTGAGTTTCAACACATACAACTTTTGGATTTTTAACAGTACCTTTTGCTAATATACTTATTATGCAACCTGTAGCTTCACCATCATATTCTATACTCGCCAACGCTGCGGGCTGCGATACACCTAAAACCCAATTATTTTCAATCATATAAAAAGGCAAAACAAATCTTAAATCTATATACGAAAGAGGAGTTTCTAACTTAGATTTACTAATCCAGAACGGATTGTAAGCTACTCCTGTAATTAAAAATTTACAAACAACTTCATTGTTCTCTTTTCTGCTTAAAGAATACTGAATTGAACCATCGGGATAAAACGACAAAGTATAATTTTTATAAGTCAAATCAAGCGGCTGCTTAGGATTTACCATCTTATTAAGCAGACTTTTATAATAAGATACGTCATGAATTTCATTTTTTACTATCCAGCCGGTTATAGAAACATCTCTAGTCGCAAGTGTAACAGACTCTACAAACTCGCCATCTTGACCGGGGAAAGGAAATGAAGACGTATTCCCAGAAACTTGTCCAATTTCAATCTCTTCTGTAAATAAAGGCCCGTCAATTGTATTTATAGCAATTGACGAATTTATACTTCGATTTTCAAGAATAATATCTTCTATCACTTTACACCATCCCGACAACTAATTGTTTGTTTAATTTCTTCATAGCTCTTGCAGATTCGGTCGGAGTCAATGCTTTTGGAGAATAGAAATTATAAACCACGCTTCTACCATTGGAATTTCCTGAGTTATATCTAGCATTTTCCTCTTTACTTAGAATCGCTTCTCCTTCGTGAACCTTTACAATTCTGTCGGAGGGAACATAGTCTAAGCCTGTTGCATAAGAACCGCTAGCAGCATTGCTAACATTAGCGACTGCTCCGCTAAGTTGTCTAGCTATCCAATTTACTGCATCTTGCACCCACGAGACAATACTTCCCCAAACTGACATTAACCCATTCCAGAATGACGTAAATATATTCACACCAGCATTATACAAATCTGAACCTATCCCTTCAACGGTAGAAACAATTGTTTGTATTGCATTGGACAACCAGTTAGTAATTTCTGCCCATACTGTTTGGATAGCTTGCAACATTTGGTTGAACGACTGAATAGCTCCGTTATATAAAGAGGAGCCCCAAGCTACGACTGCATCTATTACATCTTTTATTTTTTGAGCTATTACTTCTTTAACCGTATTCCATATGCCCGAAACTATTGTGCCGAAATTTTCAAAAACATACGTAATATCTTCTATAGCTTGTTTTATCCACTCAGCTGCTGCATTAGAAGCTTCTACAATCGCGTTCCATAAATTTATCCAAAAGTTTCTAAACTCTTCACAATTATTCCATAACAAAATAAACGCAGTAGCAAGTGCAGCAATTATAGCAATAATGATTGTAATGGGCGATGCTATTGCTGCGATTGCAGCTTCGACTGTTTTTACAATAGATATAACTTTAGTCACTGTAGATATAACAGAACCTAAAATAAGAAGAACAGGACCAGCTGCGGCAGCTACTTCGGCAATTACTACAATTATCTTTTTTGACCTTTCAGACAAAGAATTTATTTTTTCAGCTAAATTTTGTATAAAACTAGATACATTTTCGATAGCTGGCATCAACAGATTACCAAAAGAGGTTGCTAAATTTATGATACTATTCTTCATCATACTAAGCTTAGACTCAAGCGTTTCATACTTTTTATTAGATTCGTCCGTTAACGCCGTATTGCTTTGCCAAGCTGCATTTGCTGTGTCCAAAGTATCGTTTAATAAATCGCCTGCTTGAGATAAACTTTTAAGCATATCGGACTGACGAATCCCGGAAAGTCCTAAATCATCTAAAGCTAAAGTAGCAGAACCGCCATTTTCTTCTAACTCGCCAAGACCTTGAATAAAAGAAGTAATTGCGTCTATAGGACTACCTTCCCAAGCTGCAGCAAAATCCTCTGCCGACATACCGGCTATCGAAGCAAACGATTCTAATTTTTCACTTCCGTTCGCAACTGCTTTTTCTATAGCATTAAATGTTTGAGTCATAGCTGTACCACCAGCTTCTGCATTTATACCAACAGAAGACATTGCGGTAGCTAAAGCCATTATCTCAGGCTCAGTTAATCCAGCTATTTTACCACCAGCAGCTAACCTATTTGACATTTCAACTATTTCTGCTTCAGTTGTTGCAAAATTATTACCTAAATCGACAATAGTGGCGCCAAATCTTCCTGCGTCTTCTGTAGAAGTGCCCATTACGTTCATTATTCTTGCGATAGCAGTAGCGGCTTCTTCTGAACTTAAATTAGTACTGTCGCCTAAACGTATCATCGTGTCAGTAAAAGTAAGAAGATTTTCAGTACCTCGAATGCCTAACTGACCTGCTATTTCCATAACAGAAGCAATATCTGCTGCGGACTGAGGCATTCTTTCACTCATTGCAGTTATACCTTCAGCAAGCTGCTTATACTCCTCTTCAGTTGCATCTACTGTTTTTCTAACGCCAGTAAAAGCAGTTTCAAACTTTATCGCTGAGTTTACTGCGGCGGTACCTAAACCAACCAAAGGAAGGGTGACATTTTTGGTTAAATTAGCTCCTATTATATTAAACCCGTCTCTTAAACTTGTCAATCTTTCATTCATTGACCGACTGCTGTCAAAGAAAGATTTTAATTGAGAAGACGCTTTCTTAAACCCTTTCTCGAAGCCTGAGGTATCAAGTAATAAGTAACCGACTGCACTTCCTAAATTAAAAGCTATAAGTCACTCCTCCTTTCACTTATATTTTTCATACAAATCGGACGGCTTAGAATAATTAACAATAAATTTCGGTTGCTCTTTATTTTCAAGCTTGTTTATTATATACGCACAAGCTTCATCTAAGCAAAAAGCTGTATAAGTATCATTTACTCCTAAAATTTTGCTTGGTCTTTCGCGATATGTTTTCGACATTGCGCACAGCTCCACTATTCTTTGACTGTTCACGAAAGGGTTTCAAAGCTTTTACACCTGCTTGCGAATATTGAAATATAAACATATATTGCTCATCTGTAAGCTCAATTCCTGCTTCTTGTATTTGACTGTAAGTAGGCTCTATAAAACAAGCTTCGCACAAAGCATCGAACACGTCAAATACTTTACTCATAGCATTTATATCTGCTTCAGTATTTATCTTACCATCTACAAATAAACTATTTGCTGTGACAAGCAATTCATTGGGAATCTTTCCGTTTTTGACCAGCGAAAGCATTGACGGCCTACAGATTCTAGCAACAAAAGGCTGTCCTTCGGCAAACGGAGGAAGCTCTACAATCTGCCCGTTAGAATACTCATTTAATTGAGTTATACTTGTAACATCTAAACTCATTAGCTTACCTCAGGTAAATCATCTGCACCAATATAATCAATCGTATAAGGAGCTTCGCCGGTATCGGGTGCGGAATAAATAGTATATTCAGGCGCTCTAAACACATTATCTTCAGAACTAAGCGCAACGGGAGTACCTGTGCAATTAGGATATGTAATTTGCTCATAACCGGTTATTAAACCAGCTGCATTATAAATCGCACTATACGCTTTTACAACACAAACTTTACCTTTTTCGCTAGAACCTGCAACGGGCGGAGTATACTGAGCTATACCAAATGCCGTCTCGGTGTCTTGCGAAGCAGTCTTTTCGGCTGAAGTCCACCACTTAATGGCGCCACCTTGAAGCAATTTAACAACTTCAGGGATAAACACATTGTCGGTCAACACTAACGTATGACCGGTAATAGTAACAGTCTCGGGTTTTTGAGCAATTAACCTGCCTTTTACGACAAGCTTAGTAGCGTCTTGGGTTTCACTCTGGACATTTACGCCTATCTTGTTAGCAGTATCAAAAGCGTATATCGTGCTTCCGCCTTTTTCCTCTATTGTGACAAGAGATACGTCAATAGTAGGTATCTCGTTGCCTTTCTTAACAGTAGCCATATTTACCTCCTATCATTAAAATTTACGATAATTGACATACTGAACACTTCTCATATATCCTTTTATCGTATCGTCATAGAACGTTTCAGTTTCTGTATGAAGTGGCTTTATCATAGGATTAAGCTGTTTCATACACTCTTTTACTTTTTCAAAAAATACATCCATTTGACTCGGTCTATTTTGAGGTACATAACAAAGAATATCGTAAACAGTCTGCGTGCTTGTAAACGTATTTACCTGTGTAGTCGTTCCTGTTGTTACCACTATATAGTTTGATGTACATTCTCCTTTGTGCTGTGCTGGAAAATATACGTCAAAATTGCCTATTTCTTTTAGATGAATATATACATCTTGAAGTCTTGTTTCTTGATTGCTCATTTTATAACTTCTCCAAGAGTTTATTAAAACCAGACAAAACAGCTGGCCCTTCTTTTTGTATAGTTGGCTCAATTATTGCAAATCTTTTTTCGTGAGCAAGCTCGAGCCATATGCCATAATCTACTCCATGAGCTAACTTTTCTCTATACCCGTTCTCTACAATTTCGGTTTCGCAAGATAATCTTTGCCTTGCTTGCCCTGTTCTATTTGTCCAAGGTGCATTTTTCCTGGCTGAATTTTGAAGCTTTAACGCTCCATTTTGAGCATACATCAGCATTGCAACTTGCGCTTTATTTTCACAATCGGATAGACCTTTAAGCAAGTTCTCGATGTTTAGCGTAAAATCAGCCATCTTGAACCTCTTCCAAAGAAATATCAAATATTGCTTGAGACTCGGTTATATCACTAATCTCATTTGCTTGAAATTTCTTATTATTAAACTCAAGAATATCGCCCTTTTCAACTCCATTATAATCTAGACATAAAATCATAGGAGAAGATTTACCAACTAAAATTGCAGCATCTGAACTATTTTTATCAATATACATTCCTTGTCCTCTTGCATCATGGAATAGACCTTTTATTTTAATTTTACTCGTCTCGTCAGTCGGCTCACCAAATTTATTTAATACCGGTCGTTCAAATATAAATTCTCGACCACTACGATTTATTGCTCTTGAAACTTTACTTATTTGAAAGTTTTTACATTCCATTTTAATCACCCACTAATGTTCCAGTATTATTTGGACGATACCGAGCTGCGAGACGCTTAAAGTATTTAGAACTATCTGCAATTGACAAGCCGTTTACTTCTAATGTCGTATCTTCAGACTTGATGAGCAGACATTGATATAAAGCGGCGTTTATATCACCATTGTTTTCATCTAGGTAAAACTGCAAATCTTCTTCACTAAAGAAAGGTATGTCAGCTTCTCTAAGTATGACCATCATCTTTTCAATGCTGCTCATCTTTAGTCCTCCTTAATTTAACACTTTGCTAATTATCTGTCTTGCTTTAGAGGTGGATTCTGCATTGGATAAATCTATATTTTTAATCTTCGCTACACGCTTTAATTCGCCTTTAGTCCACTCAGAAATAGGCTTTTCAAGCATCTGATTAACATATAATTCATCTTCACTTATATCCTCTTCTATCACTTCTTTTTCATCTACAATCTCGTTTACTTGCGGATTCGCAACAAAAATTGATTCGTCGGCATCATCCTTGCTTTCTGAACAAATCTCGTAAGCATTTCCTACAATTCTAAAACCTTGACTCTTAAAAGAATTTTCAAAAGCTGCTTTAGTTACTCTAAAAGTCGCTATGCCATTTGAAATATTAATAAACACTTTATCTCGCTCCTTTATCACGGAGTAACATCAAGAATATATACCTCGTCGGCAGCTTCAAAGGACGGCAGACAAATCTGAGTAACTTTGGTCTCAACATTGACGGGGTCAACTTTATTCATGGTAGTAACTGCCACACCGGTATTGGTAACAGTGACATTGGCAACAGAACCACTCATAAGGTCGGACTCTTCGGGAGTGGTGCCAAACCACGTATTACCAAGAGTACCAGCAGGGAACAGAACAAACGTATCGTCGGCAACATACTTAGTAGCAGTACCAGATTCATTTTTATAACGCTTATCATTGACCACAACATCAAGCTCTAACTCGTCCATTAAATAAGCCTTAAGACGTGCGTCATTAAGAGACGCTTGACCATTAGAAAGAACAAATATAGACTTCTTAATAGTCTCATTCTTGAGCATGTAGCCCCAAGTCTTTCTATTGCAAAGAGCACGAGTAGGACGAACACCAGTATCATCCTGAATCTTATCCATTGCACCACGGATGTCGGCAATAATATCAGTAGAGGTGGTTGCCCAAGGAGTGGTAACAGTGGTCTTATGACCCTCAGGAATACCATAATCATAGCTGTAAGTCTGACCATTTGCAGCCATAGAAATAGTACCAGTAGTGAGAGCCATCATGCGCATACGCTCACGGGCAACAGCGGCAGCTTCAATAAGCGTAGTCTCGTCATCAAACACGCGACTCATAATGGAGTCAATATACGCTTGATTGCCAGTCTCAATGACCATATTTAACTGCTGACGCAGCTCTTCGTCGACATACATAGACTCCTTAAAGAAAGGCATCTGAGCGGTCAGACGGTCAAAACCAATTCTTGCACGAGGAATAGCTTGAGCATCAAAAGCAGAAACATTAAGAACAACAGGGAGACCTTTGGAACCCTTAATCCACTTAAGGTCAAGTCCTAATTTCTTCTGGTTCGGGAAAAGCTCTTCGCCAATATAAGGCTCTCTATCTCGTGCTAAAGTTTCCCAATAAGCAACAAGCTCTTGAGAAGTAACTAAATCAAAAATAGTCATTATACATTACCTCCTAATTACTTAATAAACCCAATCATGGGAAGCTCAGTCTTACGCTTTGCAGTAATAAGAGCAGCAGTGGTAGAGTCAAGCTTCTTCAGGTCAACCCAACCACCAATCATAAGCGTTGCATTCGCCGCACCGGCAGTAACATCAACGTCGTGAAGCAAAATACCAACGGCGGGCTTTGCGTCACCTGCACTACCGGTAGAATCGTCGGCAGCTTTGACAAACGCAGTGGTGCGTGCGGTTAAATCACCATTAAGCGGAGTACCAGCTTTCGCTATCTTCTTGCCTCCAACAGTAATACCGACAGCTTGCGCAACAACTACACCAACTGCAACAGTAACCTGAGGAAATGCATCAATTTGAGCAGGAGCACCTAAAGTGTCCTTAGTAATGCCAGACTGCATTAACATAAATAAATACCTCCATTATCTTGTAAAATAGTGGCTTTTAATAGTTCCGCTCTTCTTGGATGCAGCAAGTCTCGCGCCAAGACTATTTGCATTATCCTTAGAAGAACCCTTTCCGTTAGGGCTGCCACCTGTACCCTTTTTACCGGCATTCTTCTTCTCATCCTCATCATTGAGAACAAACATATAAGAATGCTTTGTTTTAATCTCGCTGAATATTTCATTGAGGTCGTCATTCTCGTCATCAAGCTTTGCAAGAGCTAAAGTAATTACATCATCAACAAATTCACTCTTTGCACCAAACTTCATTGCTGCAACTTGTGCTTCTGCTGTAGCTAATTTATTCTGTAACTCTTGATTCTGCTCATTGACTTCATTTTGCTTTTGTTCGTCTGATTCGCTGTCGTCCTCTTGCTGCTTATACTTACCGTAAAAAGCTTTGGCTTCGTCTACAGACTTAAAACCGAGTTCTTTAAGTAAACCAGAACGACCTTGTTTCTTTTCTCTTGACATCATCTTGTTAACTTCAGCTTGAGAAAAAGTGCGCTCATTTTTCTTTTCGTTTTCGTTCTCTTCAGTGTTTTCGGAATCTTCAGTTTCGGTATTTTCATTCTCAACGTCATCCGAACTGTCAGAATTTGAACCTCCAGCTGCTCCTAAAACAGGAAGAACAGGAAGCAACAGAATTGTCATAAGAAACTTTTTTAAGTACATTTTAATTTTCCTCTCCATTTCAATGGTATAATTTACTCCACAAAGTGGTATATTTAATCCTGACAACAGGTAGAATAGAAATAAATATATGTAAACAGCTCTTAAGAATCAAAATAAAAATCTAAATTATATTCTTTAACCAAGAAATCTTTGTACTTGTTTTTAAGCATTTCTCTTTCTCGGTCTAATCTGTCATTTAGATTCTTAAGTTGTGCTGATTGTCTTTGTGTCTTTTTATTTCCTAAAGACATCCATCTGCTAACTACTTTCATTTTATTCTGAAGTTCATTTAACATCAAATATGTCTTATGAGAATCAATTTGACCAATCACTTCACAATTGCAATGCGGACACTTCAATATTAACAAATCTAAACTTTCACTATCTACATCTATATGCTTAACAAAGAAATTTGAACCAATGATTGAAAATTCTTTATCGCACATTTTACACTTAATAACTGTTTTCATATTTATCTCCAATTATAATTTTATATTATATATTAT
>CAYSDG010000035.1:0-16633 GCA_964429705.1 uncultured Oscillospiraceae bacterium
AAAGGAAGCCCCCGATGGGACTTCCGGTTCGGATTTGGATTGCTGTGGTGCACCACGTCGGAGCAAGCTTTATATCGCTTGCTCCGACTTGTTTTATAAGGCAGCGCGCTCATGCCGCTGCTCCTCCTTCACAAATCAAAACCGCTCCGCTGGTTTTCGATCAGAGCTTTGTTCCGGAAGAGGCTGTACCGCTGCCTGCGCTGAAATATGAAACCGGCTGATGCTGCTGTTGGAGAGACAGCGGCATCAGCCGGTTTTGTGTTTGTGTGTGGAGAAATCCCACCGGCATTGAACGGTGTACCGTTCACCTTGGGGGTTATAGACATCTCCATCAGGTAGTGCGCTCATCAGTGGGCGATGCCGCCTTACGATACCTCCATATACTACGGCTGAAAAAACTGCGCCAAAAGAGAAAAAATCAAATCCACGCGGAGAGGGACAGAAACTGTCCAGACTGTCTGTTATGATGGATTTGTTAATCGTCCTCAAAAACGAGAAATTTGTGCGGGGCTACGTCCAGTGCGGCAGCAATATCAAACAGCGCGTCTAATGACAAAGCTTTTGAAATATTGGGGGCCTCCAGGTGGCCGATGAAAGCAGGCGTCAACCCGATCTGTTCGGCAAGCTCCTCTTGCGTTAACCCTCTGAGTTTACGATAATAAGCTATTTTCAATCCAATTTGACGATATTTCTCTGCATAAATTGATTTCATTTGCGATTCCTCCAGATGGTTTTATGGTATCGAATCGCGGCAGAAATTGACATGAGCTAATAAATATATTATTATATCTTTTAGATAGTATTACATGTTTGTCAGCACATAATACTCCGAGAGAACAGAAAGGGGACGGTTGTTCTGGAATGATGCGGCCAAGTTAAAATCTGTCAGCAGGATATGGATTTACGGGCATTGCCTGACAATATTTCTTGATTATGATGGAGAAGAAAGGAATTGAAAACATGAGTGTGGTCGAAGAAAGAGTCAAAACCGTTAGTGACATTGTCCGCTCTGTAAAGTATGTCACCTGGTGCAAGGCGCATTATTACCCCGAACTTTCCCAAAAGACACTGGCAAAGCTCACGACCGGGTTTGACCCCAATATCAATGTCAGCCATGTGGGAGCCTTCATTGATACGTCACTGACCCTGAATGGCAAGCTTGGGACAGTGTATACGTTGACGGGCTTATATGACAGGCGATCCCTTGAAAAGGCGTTCTACATTAACTATTCTGATATTGTTGATTACAGCATTCTTCCGGACAAAAAAGGCAGGACATATGGATTAAATGGAAAGCTCGAGATCCGGCTGAATGATGGGACAAAATATACGACCGGCAACGAAGCGGCAGCTATGGCCGAAATACTCAACAGGCTGATCCCTGTTGTGATGACCTGGAATGATGAATATGGACATCGGGAGGCTGGTGAGATCGGAAAGTATGGACTTACCACTGGGCAGCTGGAGAAGTGCCATGCCATTATCCATTCAGCCTCGGTTCTTGCTGGTGCCGTCGGAACCGGTTTGGCGCAGATCCCGTTATCTGACAATGCGGTGATCACCCCGATCCAGGTGGCGATGATCACCAGTCTTGGAGCGGTATTTGAGCTGCGGATAACGGAGAGCGCGGCGAAGGGGATCATTGGCTCTGTAGCAGCTGCTATGGTTGGCAGATCTCTGTCTCAGCTGCTTGTTGGCTGGATTCCCGGCATTGGAAACGCCATCAATACGGCCACGGCTGCTGGCATCACAGAAGCGATTGGTTGGGTGGCGGTAAAGCACTTCACAAGCCTGAATGAAGCGGACAGAGCGAAGCACAGAATTGAGGGCATGAAGGCAGGGTATGAGGCCGCCTCTAATGAGTATGAAGCGAAGCTGAGGAAGCAAGCGGATGCGTTTATCAAGCAGAAGTATTACGCGCGGGAGCAGCGTGACGCGTATGAGAAGCTTCTGGATGAATACGAAACGTACATTGGGATCCTTGAACAGCAGATCAAGGCGCTGGAGGATACGGAAGAGCTTGAGGTCCCGAACTATCTGGTCAGCAGTTATGCCGCAATGACTGACGATCTGAAGGTGCTCCGTGATCTGAAAGAGTGTTCCTGATACATGGAGGCATTTTATGAAGCTTGAGGATTTGAAAAAAATGAGGCAGGAGACAGCGGAAAGCGCTGCCCATGATCCGGAAGAAGCTGTCGGCGCTGATGAATTGAGAAAAAAGAGGCAGCGGCTGAAGGAAAGCGGCGATGTCGTATTTGAGAATATGCAGATGATAGCGGACGAAAGCTATCGCGCTGCTGATGTTGCTCACAATTCCAGGCAGATATTCGATGACCTGGACGCGGAGTTTGAGGAGCAGACAGGTTTAAAGAAAGCTGACTTCGCATTTTTGTTTCTGGCGACAGCCTTGCAGCTTGGAAGGATCATCTTGATCAATGCCCTAACAGAAGTTGAAAAAGCTGGGCAGGGAAATACCAAAGAGGATATTCTGAAAAGGGTACAAAAGAAGGTCCTTGCTCAGTATGACAATGGGATCATTGAAGAAGCAAGACCCTATTACGCACCGAGAAATCAAATCATTACCGGGCGAGGCGTGCCGTATGACGCAACTGCTTTTCTGGAGGATAAAGAGAGCTTTTTCAAAGGGGCAAATCATAGATTTGCAACGGTCGGTCATGACCCCGTTTTGGGCTTGATCATTGGGACGGCCAATATTCTGACCAATACGATCACAGTTGTGGATGAATCCCTGCTCTCCAAACACAGCACAAAGGCGATCCCTTTGGCCCTTGTAAAGTGTCACACGAATCATGTGGTCTATGACGCAAATCTCAAAAATCCCAAAATCGGGACACGGACGATCCCTGGACTGATGCTGAAGGAAGCTGTCGGAAGGTATGAGGATGACAGGGAGGCGATCACGGCCGCTTTGATCAAGCAAATCATTCATATTGGTACAGACCTGTATACACCGATGGGGATCCAGATCCCCGGGGCGAATTTGATCCTTTCCAATACCAACGTGGAGAAGCTTACGCAGTCTGTCAGCTTTGGTGATGTGCTGAAGGCGGGGGCATCTGCTGGAATTGCGGCCTTTATCAACTACATTATCGGTGTTTTGCATGGCTTGCTGTATGATGAGAGCAAATATGATTCGAGAGAAGTCTACAGCGTAAAGACCCGGAGGATCCTGATGATTTCAAACACGATCGCCACCACCAGCAATCTGATTTGGGTCGGAGCGAATGTATCCGCAGGAGATAAGAGCCAGATCAAGAACCTGGATATTGGCGGCCTGATCGTGACTATGCACAGGCTGATCAATGACCCGAAGTTTATCCGGCAGGTCAAGGAAGAGTTTGTTCTGGGAAAGTTCAACAGGCTGATCCAGGGTGAAGAACTGCTGCTGAAGGAGATACCTGCCTGGGACGAAAGCGCTTCTTTTGAATGAGCGGCCGCCGGGGCTTCGAGGCTGAAGTGTTTTGAAGTGGAATGCTGACGCTGCCATTGGAAGCCCAGACCATTGTTGTGTGAATTTATGCCACCATATCTGTATCAAGCCGCAGCGAACGAGTTGTCGTTCGCTGCGGCTTTTTTGCCTCCCCGCACAGATCGGTCTGTGCGGGGAGACTGCGTTTTTCGGCGGAGTGAGGGGGAAATGGTGCAGATTTGACCTGGATTTCACATAGTTTGTATTTTGGATTTCACATGGGCATTCTACAATGAGGACCGTAGCGAAAAGAGTACAACACAGGATAGTTTGAAAGGAGACACAAAAAATGAAAAGAATGATCGCAGTAGTGGCAGCGGTTTGCATGGCGCTCTCCATGCTGGCAGGCTGCAGCAGCAAGGGCTCTGTTGCAACGGACGGCTCCACCTCTATGAGCAAGGTGATCGGCGCTTTGGGCGAAGCTTTCGAGGGCGATACCGGCATCAAGGTCACCTACAACCCCACCGGTTCCGGCAGCGGCATCCAGGCCGTACAGGAGGGACGCTGCGACATCGGCCTGTCCTCCCGCAGTCTGAAGGCGGAGGAAAAAGATGCCGGTCTCACGGAGACGGTCCTGGCCTATGACGGCATCGCGGTCATCGTTCATCCTGAAAATGCGGTCTCCGACCTGACGCTGGAGCAGATCGCCGACATCTACACCGGCAGGGTCACGAACTGGAGAGAGGTCGGCGGCAGCGACAGAGAAATCGTCCTGATCGGCCGCGAGGCAAACTCCGGTACCCGCGACGGCTTTGAGACGATCACCGGCACGACCGATTCCTGCCTGTATCGCCAGGAGCTCTCCTCCAACGGCGATGTGATCACCACTGTTGCCAACAACCCCGACGCCATCGGCTACGCCTCTCTGGCTGTCATTAAGGACACGGTGAAGGTCATCACTGTGGACGGTGTCGCCGCCAGTGAGGACACCGTCAAGGACGGCAGCTACGCGGTGCAGCGCCCCTTTGTCCTGGTGACCAAGGCGGACGCAAAGCTGTCGGAAGCCGCGCAGCGCTTCTTCGACTACGCGACTTCCAGCAATGCCAACGAGGTCATCAGCGCGGCCGGTGTTGTTCCGGCAAACTAAAGGCAATAGCAGCGACGGCAGTATGCCGCCGCTGATGACTGTTGAGGTAAGAGCAGATGAAAGATAAGAAAAAAGCATGGGAGAACGTGATACACGGTGTTTTTCTGATCCTGGGGTCGGTCACTGTCGGCTGCGTCCTTCTGATCTCGGTCTATCTGATCGTTTCCGGGCTTCCGGCCATACGGGAGATCGGGCTGCGCCAGTTCCTCTTCGGACAGGAATGGGCATCCTCTGCGCAGGAGCCGAAATACGGGATCCTGCCCTTCCTTTTGACCAGCATTTACGGCACGGCGGGTGCCATCGTACTGGGGGTGCCGGTGGGTTTTTTTGCCGCGGTCTATCTGGCCAAGCTGGCTCCGCGGCGGGTAAAGAGCATCATGCAGCACGCTGTCAGTCTGCTGGCGGGTATCCCGTCGGTGGTGTACGGCCTGGTGGGGATGATGGTCCTCGTCCCGGGCATTCGCAAGGCATTTGATCTCTCGGACGGTGCGAGCCTGCTGGCTGCGATTCTGGTGCTGGCGATCATGATCCTGCCCTCTATTATCAATGTTTCTGTGACCGCGCTGGAGGCGGTCCCCCGGGAGTACGAGGATGCCTCGCTGGCACTGGGGGCGACGCCGGTGGAGACTTATTTCAGAGTCTCTGTTCCGGCGGCCAAAAGCGGCATTGCTACGGCGATCGTGCTGGGCATCGGCCGGGCGATCGGCGAGGCGATGGCAGTGATGATGGTCTGCGGCAGCGCGCCCAATAT
Source organism: uncultured Oscillospiraceae bacterium (assembly GCA_964429705.1). Lineage (GTDB taxonomy): Bacteria > Bacillota > Clostridia > Oscillospirales > Oscillospiraceae > Pelethomonas. The sequence continues at coordinate 5,329 of CAYSDG010000035.1, forward strand.
GCCTGATTCGATTTTCCAGAGCGTCCATTTCCTGACCACCATCGTGGGCAGCGAGATGGCCTATTCCAGCGGTTTGCAGCGGCAGGCGCTGTTCTCTATCGCGCTGGTGCTGTTCCTGTTCATTATGCTGATCAACGCTGTTCTGAACTTCTTCTTGAAGGGCCGCAGGGAGGGATGACCATGAAACAAAAGATACACGCAAAGAGAAGCGCATATGCTGCCGTTATGCACGGTTTGATGCTGCTCTCCATCGCGCTGGTGGCGGCGCTGGTGCTGTTTATGGTCGGCTATGTGTTCGCCAAGGGCCTGCCCCACATTACCTGGCAGTTTCTGTCTGCTGGTGTGAGCGTCCTCAATGACCGCATCGGCATCCTGCCCAACATCCTGAACACGGTCTATATCATTATTACAACGCTGCTGATGGTACTCCCACTGGGCGTGGGGGCCGCCATCTATCTCAACGAGTATGCCACTGACCGGCGTCTGGTGCGTCTGATCGAGTACGCGGCGGAGACACTGTCCGCCATTCCCTCCATCATCTATGGACTGGTGGGGATGCTGCTCTTTTCCAACCGTATGGGCTCCTGCCTGCTGGCGGGCGCGCTGACGCTGGTGATCATGAATCTGCCCACCATCATGCGAACTACGCAGGAGAGCCTGAAAACCGTTCCGCAGAGCTATCGGGAAGGTGCCTTTGGCCTCGGGGCGGGCAAGTGGCGGGTCATTCGCACGGTCGTGCTGCCGGGCTGCGTGGACGGCATCATCACCGGCTGTATCCTGTCGGTGGGGCGGATCCTGGGCGAATCTGCCGCGCTGCTGTTCACCGCCGGGTTCGCTCATACGCTCAATGGCTTCTTTTCCGGCATTTTCAGCCCGGGTTCAACGCTGTCCGTTGCGCTGTACTCCTATGCCAAGACGGACGGCGAATTCGAAGTGGCCTTTGCCATCGCTGCGATTCTGATGCTGCTGACGGTATGCATCAATCTGTGTGCCACCCTTGTGGGTAAATATTTCAACAGGAGGAATATCCTTTGAGCATCCTGACTGCAACTGACCTGTGTCTGTGGTATGGCAATACCCAGGCCCTGAAGCATATCAGCATGGAGATCCCCGAAAAGAGCATCACTGCTCTGATCGGTCCCTCCGGCTGTGGAAAATCCACGTTTTTAAAGACGCTGAACCGCATGAACGACCTGGTGCCCGATGTTCGGATCACAGGGAGTGTGCGCTATGAGGGGAATGATATTTTCGCCCGGGAGGTGGATGTCAACCAACTGCGCAAGGAGATCGGTATGGTGTTCCAGAAGCCGAATCCTTTCCCCATGAGCATTTACGACAATATCGCCTATGGCCCCCGCACCCACGGCATTACGAACCGGGCGAAGCTGGACGAGATCGTGGAGCAGTCGCTGAGGGATGCTGCGATCTGGGACGAGGTCAAGGACCGGCTGAAGAAGAATGCCCTTGGTCTGTCCGGCGGACAGCAGCAGCGCCTGTGCATTGCCCGGGCGCTGGCGGTGCAGCCGCGGGTGCTGTTGATGGATGAGCCGACATCGGCGCTGGACCCCATTTCCACCTCCCGCATCGAGGAACTGGCGATGGAGCTGAAGGAGCGGTATACGATCGTGATGGTCACCCACAATATGCAGCAGGCTGTCCGTATATCCGACTATACCGCGTTCTTCCTGCTGGGAGAGCTGGTGGAGTTTGACAGGACTGATGATATATTCTCGCAGCCGGCGGACAAGCGCACAGAGGACTACATCACCGGCCGGTTTGGATGATAAGGAGGACGCTATGAGAAATCGATTTGATGAGCAGCTCTATCAGCTGAACCGTGAGCTGATCGAGATGGGAGCGATGTGCGAGGAGGCTATCGCCGGAGCGGCAAAGGCCCTTGTGGACGGCGATGTGAAGCTGGCGGCCAAGGTCCGGACGAACGGCGGGGCGATCGACCAGATGGAGCGTGACATTGAGGAGCGCTGCATGAAGCTGCTGCTTCATCAGCAGCCGGTGGCCCGGGATCTGCGCCTGATCTCGGCGGCATTGAAGATGATCACGGACATGGAGCGGATCGGCGACCAGGCTGAGGACATTGCGGAGATCGTCATTTTCCTGAACGGTCATACGATGGACGGTGTGGAGCTGGTGGCGGACATGGCCCGTGAAACGACACAGATGGTGAGTACCAGTGTGGATGCATTCGTCAAGCGGGATCTGGAGCTGGCAAAAAAAGTGATCGAGCAGGATGATGTGGTGGATCACTATTTTTCCAGCGTAAAATGTGGTATCATTGATTTGATCGCCAGAAGTCCCGCGGAGGGGGAGTTTGCCCTCGACCTCCTGATGATCTCCAAGTATTTTGAGCGAATCGGAGATCATGCGGTCAATCTTGCGGAGTGGGTGATCTATTCTGTAACAGGTACGCATAAGGAGGCGTGAGCATGATATGGTGCGTGGAGGATGACAGAGACATCCGGGATATTGAGATCTATGCACTGGAGTCCGCCGGTTTCGCGGTCAGAGGCTTTGAGGATGGGGTAGCCTTCTGGGGGGCATTGCAGGAGGAACAGCCGGAGCTGGTCATCCTGGATGTGATGCTGCCCGGACTGGATGGGCTGGAGCTGCTGTCCCGGATGAAGAGTTCGGCGGCGTACTGCGAGGTCCCGGTGATCCTGGCGACCGCCAAGGGGCAGGAGTACGACCGCATCCGCGGGCTGGATCTGGGGGCGGACGACTATATGGTGAAGCCGTTCAGCATCATGGAGATGGTGTCCAGAGTAAAGGCGGTGCTTCGCCGCAGCCAGGGCCGGCAGACATCCGGACTGCTGCGGGCGGGCGGATTAGTGGTGAACCTGGATGAACACACGGTCACCGCTGATGGCCAGCGTGTCCAACTGACCTATAAGGAATTTGAACTGCTGCGGATCTTTCTGTCCCGCCCCGGAACTGTATACACACGGGAGCAGCTGTTCTCCCAGGTGTGGAAGCTGGACTACATGGGCGATTCACGCACCCTGGATTCTCACATCCGTACACTGCGCCAAAAGCTGGGTGAACACGGCAGAGGGATAGAAACTGTGCGGGGGATCGGGTACCGCTGGGAGGGACACTGTGACAAATAAAATTTTTAAATCGACCTTTGCGGTGGCGCTGATCGTGCTGACGGCCAGCGTTTTGATCATTGTCAGCGTACTGTATGCGTATTTTGGCGCGATGCAGCAGGCGCAGCTGCGGGAGGAACTGGAACTGGCGGCCAGCGCCGTGCAGGAGATTGGCCAGAGCTATCTGGAGGGGGGCGGAACGGACCATTTCCGCATGACATGGGTCGACGGTGACGGCACTGTTCTCTTTGACAGCTTCGCAGAAGCGGACACGCTGGAAAACCACAGCGACAGAGAGGAGATCCGCGAGGCACTTGCTGACGGTTATGGCAGCAGCGTTCGCAATTCTGCCACGCTGACGGAGCAGACGGTCTATGAGGCGCTCCGGCTGGAGGATGGCAGTGTCCTGCGTATGTCGGTCAGCCGCGCGACAGGGCTGGTCCTGGTGATCGGGATGCTGCGGCCTATCTGCGTGGTCCTGCTGGTGGCACTGGGGGCTTCTGCCTGGCTGGCGTACCGCATGGCCCGGCGTGTTGTGGAGCCGCTCAACGCGCTGAATCTGGAAGAGCCGCTGGAGAACGATGTGTATGAGGAGCTGTCTCCGCTGCTGCGCCGGATCCATGCGCAGCATCAGGAGATCCGGGAACAGATGCAGACGCTGCGGCATAAGCAGGATGAGCTGGACCAGATCACCGGGAATATGCGGGAGGCGATGGTCCTGTTGGACAATGAGGACAAGATCCTCAACATCAATCCTGCGGCGAAGGTGCTGTTTGATGTGGGCGATGCCTGCATGGGAAAGGATATTCTGAGCATCCAGCGCAGACAGGATATGCGCGCGGCGCTGGAGGAGGCAAAGGAGCGGGGATATGCGTCCTTCCGCGCGCCGAATGGCGGCAGGGTGTACCAGTTCGATCTGAGCCGGATCGATTCAGCCGGCGGCGTATGCGGTCTGGTGCTGCTGGCCTTTGATGTGACGGAGCAGGTGAATGCAGAGCGAAATCGGCAGGAGTTCACGGCTAATGTGTCCCACGAACTGAAAACGCCGCTGCAGTCGATCATCGGCTCTGCGGAGCTGCTGGAAAATGGCATCGTGAAGCAGGAGGATGTGCCGCGCTTTGTGGGGCGTATCCGCAAGGAGGCCGCCAGACTGGTCACGCTGGTGGACGACGTGATCCGTCTCGCCCAGCTGGACGAGGGCAGGGAGCTGCCTCGGGAGAGCGTGTCGCTCCGCACCCTTGCGGAGGAGGCCTGTGAGACGCTCGCGGATGCGGCGGAGCGGAAGCAGGTGACGCTGGAGGTGACCGGCGGCAGCGGCGTGATCGATGGTGTCCGGGGGACGCTGTATGAGGTCATATACAATCTCTGCGACAATGGGATCAAGTATAATCGCCCCGGCGGCAGCGTCAGCGTTGAGATCGAGGAGACGCTGGAAACGGTGACTGCGCGGGTGCGGGATACCGGCATCGGTGTTGTGCCCGAGGAGCAGGAGAAAATATTTGAGCGGTTCTACCGGGTGGATAAAAGTCATTCCAAGCAGTCGGGCGGTACGGGACTGGGACTGTCCATCGTCAAGCATGCGGTGCAGTATCACCATGGCAGGATACAGATCGACAGCAGACTCGGCGAGGGGACAACGATCTCCGTTACGTTCCCCCGGCGAAGTGACTGCGCTGGCAGCTGATCATTCTACATAATTTGCCGGTTTCTCTGACCGCATAAACAGCGGTGCTCTGCACATGATATGGGTGCGGCAGACGGGAAGCGGTATATATCGCTCCCTGGCGCGGCAGAGCGGCGGGGAGCGATGCTCTTTTTGCGGCTCTGAGGCGTATGAGCCGTAAAAAAGGAGAAGGAGAGCAGAATTATGTCTAAGAAGACCAACCGCATCAATATCCCTGAGGCCCGCGAGGCGATGGACAAGTTCAAGATGGAGGCCGCCAACGAGATGGGCGTTGATCTGAAGGCGGGCTACAACGGCCACCTGACCAGCCGCGAGGCCGGTTCTGTCGGCGGCCAGATGGTCAAGAAGATGATCGAGTCCTACGAGCAGAAGATGAAGGACTGAGCAAAGAGCGCAGTCTGAGGAACTTTTCTGAGCAGCCCAGCCCGTCGGCCATAGGCCGGCGGGCTGGCGCTGCTTTTGCGGTGAACAGATGCCACTCGAAAAATCTACCGCATTTTCACAAAGAATTGACATAAAACGGAAAGGCCGTACTTTGCATTTGGCGCGGGGCGTGTTATACTGAGCGTAGAAACATCGGGTTGCCGGACAGATGACGGCGCACCATTTTATTCCAACTATGAAGGATCGCGGAGGCGGTACTATGATTTCTTACGAGCAGCTGCGGCAGGACGCCGCTGTCAACACCTACATTACCCGGGCTGACGAGTCCCTCTCGGCGCTGGGATTTACAGAACATAGCTTTCCTCATGTGTGCCGGGTGGCGGAGGTGGCCGGAGGTATCCTGCGCACGCTGGGCTATGATGATCACCAGGTCGAGCTGGCCAGGATCGCCGCCTATCTTCACGATATTGGCAACCTGGTGAACCGGACGGACCACTCCCAGAGCGGCGCGGTGATGGCCTTTCGTATTCTGGACCACATGGACATGGATGCCGCTGACATCGCTACCGTGGTCACCGCTATCGGCAACCACGACGAGGGCACCGGCGTGCCGGTGAACGCGGTGGCGGCGGCGCTGATCCTGGCGGACAAATCCGATGTGCGCCGCAACCGTGTGCGCAACCGGGATATTGCCACCTTTGACATCCACGACCGGGTGAACTACTCGGTGGAGCGCTCCAGGCTGCGGGTTTTGACAGAGGAAAAGGTGGCGCTGCTGGAGCTGACGGTGGACACCCACTTCAGCTCTATTATGGATTATTTTGAGATCTTTATGAAGCGTATGATCCTGTGCCGCCGGGCGGCAGACCGGCTGGGACTGCGCTTTCAGCTGGAGATCAACGGCCAGCAGCTGATGTGAGGCGGAGGGAAACGATGGCGAACTGTCTGGGACATTTTAAAACGATCACCGCTCACAAGCTGCTGGTGATGCGCTACTGCTTTCGGGTGGGGCTGTATCGGCAGGGGCTGCTCCACGATCTGAGCAAATATGGCCCTACGGAGTTCCTGGTCGGGGCCAGATACTATCAGGGCGACCGCAGCCCCAATGAGATGGAGCGGCTGGAGACGGGGCGCTCCACCGCGTGGCTCCACCACAAGGGGCGCAATCGCCACCATCTGGAATATTGGGTCGACTATGATCCGGCTCAGGGAATGCAGATGAGCGGCGTGGAGATGCCGGTCAACTATGTGGTGGAGATGTTCTGCGACCGGGTGGCGGCCTGCCGGATCTACCAGAAGGAGAAGTATACCGATGCCTCCCCCTGGCTCTACTACGCCCGATCCAGGGACCACTATCTGATCCATCCAAACACCGCGGCGCTGTTGGAGCAGCTGCTGCTGATGCTGCGGGACGAGGGGGAGGAGCGCACCGTCGACTACATACGCCGCCAGGTGTTGAAAAACCGCTGAGGCCCTGTGAGACGGTGCTTTTCCAGCAAATGTAAACTGACAGTTAGCAGAAAAAACGCTCCGGTTGGTGGCTCGACCGGGGCGATTTTGCTATGCTGAACGGGAAAAGGAGGTCGAGGTAATGACCATTGGACAGCGCATCGCGCGCATGAGAAAAGAGAGGGGACTCAGCCAGGAGGCTCTGGGAGAGCAGCTGGGCGTGTCCCGGCAGTCAGTATATAAATGGGAGAGCGACGCCGCTCTGCCGGAGATCGACAAGCTCATCGCCATGAGCCGCCTCTTTGAAGTGACAGTAGGATGGCTGCTGGGGGTGGAGGAGGCGGCCACGCCGCGGGAGAGCGCCCAGACGGCGGAGACCGACTCGGCGGAGCGGGAGGACGGAGAGCTGACCGAGGCGCAGCTGCGCATGGTGCAGGAGATCGTGGACCGCTATATTGCCTCCCAGCCAAAACCGAAAAAGCGGCGCTGGCTGCGGCTGGCAGGCGTATGCGCGGCGGCGGCGCTGCTCTGGACGCTGGCGGATCTCGGCGGCGAGCTGAATGCACTGAGCAGCCGGTACTACCAGCTGCAAAATTCCGTCAGCAATGTCAGCAGCAGCGTCAACAACCCGGTCAGCGGCATCGCTGACCGGGTGGAGGAGGTGCTGCAAAGTCAGAATTCGCTTCTGGTGGAGGAACAGGTGGAGCTGACGGGTGCGGACCTGAGCGGCAAGAAGCTGTTCCTGTCGGCAAAAGTTACGCCCAGGACCTACACCGGAGGTATGCAGGCGGTGTTTCTGGTGGACACCGGCGATGGGCCGGTGGAGTACCCCGCCGGGGAGATGGAGAGTCATCAGTTCGCAGCGGAGATCATCTGTCCCCTGACGGATACCACCACGGTGTCGGTGGCGCTGCTCCATGGGGATACCCGGGAGACACAGCTGCTCGGCACCTGGTTCGGACTGTACGGCGGTACGTTCCCCAGTGTGCTGCTCCAGGAGCATGTGCTGATGGGAATGAAGCCCCGAGAGGATGGCGCGTTGCATTTTACCGGGTATGACTATGCCTACTACATTAAGTCGCACATGGTGATCGGAGCGGACGACGCGCTTCCGGTGCCGGAGATCCGACAGGTCCAGGTGGGGCTCTTTAAAAACCGGGAGCTGGTGACCTGGCTGACGCTCTGCGAGGGCATCCCGGAAAACTATCGGGGCATAGAGGGCGACGCGCAGTTCTATCAGGTGCCGGCGTGCGATGTTCCGGTGGAGGAGGGAGACCTTCTGGCGGTGGCCGCACTGGTGACGGACGAGCTGGGGCGGCAGCAGTTGTATCCGGAAATGGCCTATGCTCTGGACGAGGATGGCCAGATGTTCTGGGCTGATGAGCTGATCAAGGACGACTGGTATGACAGCACGGGCTGGAACTGGTGAGCGCGGCGTTATCATCGGTGGCGGGGTGTATGAGCCTGGCAAGGTGCGGGATACTGCCGCGATGGCACAGGCTTATGAGATGGGTAAGCAGGTATAAATGCGCATAGAGTAGGGAGGTCCGGCGGATGGCTGCCGGACCTCCTTGTCATTTCCTTCACAAAATGTACGGAAGCTCTTGCGAAAAACGGGGGATTTCTGTACAATAAAAACATTCGGAGGAAATGAGGTGCGTTTATGGATGAAGACTTTCTGTACACGATAAAGAATAAGATCAAGTATCTGGTCAAATACAAGCGCAAGGAGCTGCTGCACGACAAGCTGTATCTGGTCCTGGTCGTTCTTACCGGGATGCTGGCGGTCTTCGCGGTGGCGGCGCAGCCGAATCTGTCGCTGCTCACCGGCTTCTGGAAGATACAGTTTGAAGAGGCGGGACTCATCACGGACCCGATGGCGGTGGGTGGCGTGGGTGCCACGCTGCTGAACGCGGCGCTGGTGCTGGCGGCCAGTACCTTCCTGGTCTGGCGCATGGGGCTGCCCTGTACGGGCGTCACCTTTGCCTGCCTTTTTATGATGGCGGGCTTTGCGATGTTGGGAAAGAATCTGCTGAATATCGCCCCTATTGTCTTCGGCGGCTGGCTCTACTCCCGCTACCAGTATGAGAGCTTTTCCAAGTATGTCTATCTGACGCTGTTCGGCACCTGCCTGTCGCCGATGGTCAGCTTTCTGCTGAATCGGCTGCCCCACCCGTGGCAGTGGATTTCCATGGTGCTCGTCGGTGTTCTGATCGGCTTTTTGATCCCTGCTATCGCGGGCTATACCATCCGCGTCCACCAGGGCTATAACCTCTATAATGTGGGCTTTGCGGCAGGAATACTGGGGCTGGGCCTGGCCAGCATCATGAAGGGCTTTGGTGTGGAGTTCGTGACAGAGAGCACCTGGAGCACAGAGGGGCACGCAGTCCTGATCGTGCTGCTGGGCTTTGGTTTGCTGGCGCTGCTGTTTGTCGGGATGATGCATGGCTGCCCCAACTGGAAGACCTATCGGCGGGTACTGCGCCACTCCGGCCGTGCGGTGGCGGACTTCGTAATTCTGGACGGCTCGGCGATCACGCTGACGAACATGGCGGTCACCGGCTTCATTGGCTTCTTCTATCTGCTGGCGCTGTATCCCTTCGGCGTGCGGTTCAATGGTCCGCTGGCGTGCTGTGTGCTGAGCATGGTGGGCTTCGGTGCCTTTGGTAAGCACCCGAAAAATGTGCTGCCCGTGATGGCGGGGTCAATTTTGGCTGCGTTGCTGCTGGTGAAGATACCCATTACGTCTCCGGGGGTGCTGTTGGCTACGCTGCTCTGCACCGGCCTTGCGCCCATTGCTGGTCAGTTCGGCTGGAAGTGGGGCATCGTGGCAGGATTTATCCACATGACGGTGGTGCAAAACACTTCCATCCTGCACGGAGGGATGAATCTGTATAACAACGGCTTCGCGGCCGGTTTGGTGTGTGTGCTGCTGGTGCCGATCATTGAGGCGCTGCAGCAGGAACCGATGGAATAACAGGAGGGAGAGAGAAATGGCGATCAGAAGGAATCATGGCGGCCATATGGCCCGCCGCAAGATGAGTCATATCATTGATGAGCTGTACAGCGCTCTGTTTCGTGCGGGGGCTGGAGAGGTCGAGCTGCGCCTGCACAAGGAGGAGAAGGGGCTGCGCCTGCATGTGGTCAGCGACTATACGCCGGAGCACCGCCGTGAGGTGGAGCGCATGGCGGAGATGCTGCAGCCCGTGCTGCGCAATCCGGCGCTGGTGGAGGCCTATTGGGAGTTGGCCGGCGGCGAGCAGTACACCAGCGACAGCGAAATGAACCTGGTGGGACAGATGCTGGATGAGACGCGGGTGGATATTGGCGAGCAGAAGGTGGAGATGGAGCTTTTCCTGTCCTTCTGAGGAAGCGGCGGAGCGGACAGAAAAATGTTGTAATTTACACCAAAATGGTGTATACTGATAACTGATAACGATCGGTCTCAACACAGGAGGTTCTGTTATGAAGAAAACGAGTACCTGGCGCTTTGTCCTGAAGATCGTCGGCGCGTCCCTGGCTTTTGCTGGCGCGGTGTGCCTGGTGGTCGCCTGCTGGGATAAGCTGGTGGGCAGCTGCTGCGCGATGAAGGACGCGCTGCGCGGCAAGGGCAAGTATTCTGAGTTCAGCGACTACGAGGACGAGCTGCTCTACGAGGATTGATATAGCTGCAAAAATAAAGGCCGCTCCACTGGAAGCAGTGGGGCGGCCTTTTTGTCTGCAAGAAAATTTGGGCGAAAAAGGAAAAAACCATGAAAATCGCCTTGACAAGAGCGAAAATTCATGGTAAACTAAGTTGCTTATTTGAATGGATCGTTGGAGGAATACTCCACCTACTATCCGAAGTATAGCAGTTTTTCACAGAGAATGCAATAGTAAAAATTGATAAAAGTAACAACGATCCCGTGTGTATCAAGAAGAAACGTACAAGACTGTTCCCCGGCCTTCGGGTCAAGGTGCGGCGGGACAAGAAAGGTAGATGAGTGAATCATGGCTAAGGACAAACTCTACGGCAAGACACTGCGAAAGAACTTTGCCCGGCATGAGGAGATCATGCCCATGCCCAATCTGCTGGAGATCCAGAAGAACTCCTACAAGTGGTTCCTGGAGACCGGTCTGCGCGAGGTGTTCGCTGACGTCGGCTCTATCAGCGACTACGCCAACACCCTGGAGCTGAGCTTCATCGATTACAGCATGGACGAGCCCCCCAAGTACAATGTGGAGGAGTGCAAGGCGCGCGACTGTACCTATGCCGCTCCCCTGAAGGTCAGCGTTCGTCTGCGCAACAAGGAGACGGAGGAGATCAAGGAGCAGGAGATCTTCATGGGTGATTTCCCCCTGATGACCAAGTCCGGCACCTTTGTTATCAACGGCGCCGAGCGTGTTGTGGTCTCCCAGATCGTCCGCTCTCCCGGCGTGTATTACGGCAAAGAGATCGATCCCAAGACCGATCTGCCCCTGCTGACCTCCACCGTTATTCCTCAGCGCGGCGCCTGGCTGGAGTATGAGACCGACGCCAACGAGCTGTTCTGGGTCCGCATCGACAAAAACCGCAAGCTGCCCATCACCTGCCTGATCCGCGTCATCGGCCTGAAGACCGACGCTGAGATCCTGGAGTATTTCGGTGACGATCCCACCATCCTGGCCACTCTGGACAAGGATACCTGCAAGACCTACGAGGAGG
>CAYSDG010000036.1:0-16450 GCA_964429705.1 uncultured Oscillospiraceae bacterium
GGACACCACGGCACGGGTCACGCCCCGCTCTTTTGCCTCAGCGGCCACATCCTCGTCGGACATGAAGCAGTGGACCTGGCCGCCCAGCCTGCCCAGGATCGTCTTATTGATGCCGGCGCGGGCCATCTGGGTGTCGGTGACGATGTCGCAGCCGCCCCGCAGCGCCTCGATGCCCCGGCTCACGGCGTGCTCGGAGAACACCAGATTCTCCACGTAGTCAAAATCCGCGCTGGTGTGGATCACCCGCTTGATGACCAGCTCGTTTTCCGGGTCCAGCCTGCGCTCCCCCAGGATCTCGGTGATGATCTCAAAGCTGCGCTTTTCAATATCCATAGGCTTGATGGTCTCGAACATAATGCTTGCTCTCCTTTAAAAATGATATTGTTTGAAAGCCTGCAAAACAGGTAGCTTCCATAAATTAAGAAAAAAGGACGGCGGGGCTGCTGCCCCGGGAAAAGCGTGTTTCCCGGCGCCCCCAGCGCTGCTGGGAGACGCCGGGTTACGTATGCAGTCAGATCACTGGGCGAAAACGTCAGGATACAGGAACTGTGCCATCGTCTCATAGGCCTCGCTGTAGCGCTTGTTGGCCTTGTTGTGGAAGAGGCTCTTGTCCAGCAGATAGAAGCGGCCCTCCTTCACGGCCCGCAGCTCGTTCCACACGGGATTGCCTTCCACCATGCTCATCAGCTGCTCGTACATCTCGCCCTCCTCGCCGTACCAGTTCAGGAACAGGAAGTCGGGGTCCAGAGCGTACAGATCCTCCAGGCTGATCTCCACGCTGGCCTTTTCCGCCGTGGCGTCGGGATCGACCTTGTTCACGCCGCCCAGCTCATTGAGCATCGTGCCGGACTGAGAGGCGCAGGTATAGGCCTTCAGCACGTCGGAGTTGAGGACCAGGATCACCGCGGTGGGAGCCTCCGCGTCCTGGGGTACCCGGGAGACCACGTCGATGATGCCGTTGGCGGTCTTCTCAGCGACCTCCTCCCACAGCTCAGGGTGACCGGTCAGGTTGCAGAATACCTTGAACCACTTCAGGTAGTCCTGCACGCCGTCGTAGTCGATGCCGATAACAGGCACACCCACAGAGGCGGCGGGCTCCGCGATGGTGGAATAGCCCTTCATGCCCACGGAGGTGACGATGAGGTCGGGCTTCTCCGCCAGAATGGCCTCCACATCCCAGCCGGTGCCGGAGGAGCTCTCTGCAACCACCTTCACACCCTCATCCTGGGTGACATCGCGGCCGATCTGCTCCTCATAGAGGGTCACAGCGCTCTTGCCGCCAATGCTCAGGGGCACGGTGCCGCCGGCCTCGTACCACAGGCAGACCAGGCTGCCGTAGAGGATGGCCACGTTCTTGGGTTCCTTGTCCAGGGTGATCTCCTGGCCGCTGCCGTCATCGGTAAAGATGACCTGGGTATCGGTGATCTCTACCTCATTGGCCTTCTGCATGTAGTACTCCACCAGGGTGTTGTCCACCACCGGCTCCGTTTCGACAGGAGCCGTGGCAGGGCTGTCACTGGGGGTGACGGTATCGCCGGCAGAGGTGTTGGTGCCGCCGTTATTGGTATCGGCAGCGTTGTTGGTGTTGCCGCAGGCCGCCATGGACAGAACCATGGACAGGGTCAGCAGCAGAGCAAACAGCTTTTTCATGTTCTTGCCTTCCTTTTTCATTTGATATATCGTGCAGCAAATGCGCAGCACACAGATGTCAGGCGCTCCGTTCAGAGCGCAGTGAGCTTCTCCGGAATGACGATGGGGCAGCTGTTTTTGTCATCCCGGTAGAGCTGAGAGTCGATGCCGAACACCTCCCGCAGGTTCTCCTGCTGGATGACGTTGTCCGGCGGACCGTAGGTATGGACGCCCTGGCCCTTGATCACGTAGATGCAGTCGGAGTACCGGGCGGTGAAATTCATGTCGTGGAGCACCATGACAATGGTGATCTTCAGCTCGTCGCACAGGCTTCGCACCAGCTCCAGCACCTCCACCTGATAGCCTACGTCCAGATAGGTGATGGGCTCGTCCAGCAGCAGGATCTCCGGCTGCTGGCAGATGGTCATGGCGATCCACGCCCGCTGCTTTTCGCCGCCGGACAGATTGTTGAGCATCCGGTCCCCCATATTGGCCAGGCCCGTGCGCTCCAGCGTAGCATCGATGATGTCCCGGTCCTCTGCCGTCATCCCCGCGCCAAAGCGCTTATAGGGAAATCGGCCATAGGACACCAGGGTGCGGATGTCAATATCCTTGGGGGACATATGGACCTGGGGCAGATAGGCAATCCGCTGGGCCAGCTCCTTGGGCGCGTAGCTGCGCAGAGGGCGGTCCTGGTAGACCGGTGTCCCCGCCGAGGGCGTCACCACCCGGGAGACCGTCTTCAGAAGGCTGCTCTTGCCGCAGCCGTTGGGACCGATGATGGTCGTGATCTTTCCCCGCTCAAAATCCATGGTGACATGCTCCAGGAGCTGCCGCTTGCCGTAAGTAATGGAAATATTATCAAAACCGAAGTACATGCTTTTCCTACCTCCTCTGTGTCAGGCCGGGTTTTTCTTCCGCAGCAGGAACAGGAAGAAGGGTGCGCCGATAAAGGACAGCACGACGCTCACCGACATCTCCCCCACCGGCAGGATCACCCGCCCCACCGTGTCGCAGATGACCACGAAGGAATACCCCAGCAGGATGGATGCCGGGAAGAGGTACTTATAGTCGGAGCCGATGATGAGCCGGGCAATGTGGGGAATGATGAGGCCCACAAAGCTGATCAGACCCGCCACTGCCACCGATGCGCCGGCCAGCAGCGAGGAGACCGCGATCAGAAACAGGCGGAAGCGTTCGGTGCGCAGGCCCAGAGAGTTGGCCATCTCATCGCCCAGCATGAGAATGTTCATCTTGGCGGGCAGGAAGCAGCAGATCACCACGCCCGCCAGCATGTAGGGCAGGATCAGCCCCAGGTCCGACCAGCCGGTGCCGTTGAGGCTGCCCACCATGTGGCCGGTGGCATCACCGATGCGCTCGGAGAAAAAGGAACGGATGATGTCGTTGAAAGCGCCGAACATGGCTGACACCGCCATACCGGACAGGATCATCTTCACCGGGCTGACACCCTTTTCATAGGCCAGGGCATAGATGATCATCGTAGTGGCAAAAGAGCCGATGATGGAGCCGATGGGCAGCAGATAGTAGAACTGGGGAAAGGCCACCAGGGTCATGTAGCCCACAAAGCTGGCGCCGCTGGTGACGCCGATAGTGGAGGGAGACGCCAGATGGTTGCGCATGACGCCCTGGAGGATGCACCCCGACAGGGACAGGCACACGTCCACCATGCCGCCGCAGATGACGCGGGGCAGCCGCACGTTCCACACCAATAGCCACGCCTCCGCCTGGCTGTTGCTGAAAAACTCCGTCAGGCTCCTGCCGTGAACATTGATGGTGAAGATCTCCGCCACCTGGGACACCGTGTAGGGCACGGTGCCGGTGGCCACGCACACCAGTGTGGACACCACGCAGAGACCAGCCAGTATGGCGATCACGGTCAGCTTATAGGTCTTTGTCTGTTTCAGCTTGGTCCTGGCTTGTTTCATGTCTGCTCCTCGCTCCCCGCCGCAGGCGACAAAAAAGGCCGCGGCAACCAAAATAGTCGCCGCGGCCGTGTTCCCGCGTACACGCGCCAACCCCAAAACCGGAGGCTGCGCATTTCTCTCGTTCAAGCAGGTCTTCTGACTTGCGCCTCGTCAGCCGCGCGCTGTCTTCTCAGGATCGCTCCCAATGACGGACCTTCGTCCCACACGCGGCCTCCGCGCTCACAGCGGCGGTACCGTTCCGGATCTGCACCGGATTCCCTATGCTCCGCCGCGACAGGCGCAGGCGGCACTCAAACGGCTATTCTGTTTTCTGGTCCTGCAAAAAGAAATGCGCTCCGTTCCGACACGAAGCGCGCAATACAAAAGGCCCTGCTCTATATTCCTATAGACAGCAAGGCCGAACGAAGCGCTTCTGGTTTCGGCAGAATGCTGTCAACCGCCATGTATCTGACTGATCCTCTCGCTGGAGGCATCACAGTGACCGACTCGTAGGGACTCTCACCCTGTTCCATGTGCCAAAAAATGGCCGCGGCTGACGATATGGACTTTTTACACGGACACTATAGCACACCCTCCCCCGCCTTTGTCAAGAAAAATCGCCGCCGGGCACAAAAGCCTTGCGCCGAGGCCCGCCATGTGTTAGGATGCAGAAAAAAGCACTGCTGCGGAGGTCAACACTATGAAGCGGGAACAGCTCTATCTCTCCACCATCGACGAAAACGCCCATCTGCTGGCCAGGGAACACGCCCTGGGCATCGAGATCGCGGAATTCTGCACCCCCTGGTATCTGGACACGGAGCTTGACCGCGTCGATCCGCTGGTGCGCCGGAAGCTCACCTGCTCCGACCGGTTCGTGCTGCACGCCCCCTTCAGCGAGATCTTCCCCTGCGCCATCGACCCCAAGGTCCGCGCCGTGGCGGCGGAGCGGTACCGCCAGGTCATCGCCGCGGCCCAGCGCTACGGCGCGAAAAAGGTGGTGGTCCACGGCGGCTACAACCCCCGTATCTACTTCCCCATCTGGTACACGGAGCAGTCCGTTGTCTTTTGGCGGGAGTTTGCCCGGGAGATCCCGGCGGACATGGTGTTCTGTCTGGAGAACGTGCTGGAGGAGGAGCCGGAGATGATGGCGGAGATCGTCCGGCAGACGGCGGACCCCAGGGTGCGGCTGTGTCTGGACGTGGGCCACATCCACGCCTATGCCAAGGCCCCTGCGGAGACATGGCTGACCGCCTGCGCCGGGCTGGTGGACCACTTCCATCTCCACAACAACGATACCTCCCGGGATTCCCACAGCCAGCTCTTTCAGGGCACCCTCCCCATGGAGGCGCTGCTGGAGACCATCGACCGGGACTACCCCGCCGCCACGGCGACGCTGGAGCTGATGGATGCCCGCCCCAGCGTGGACTGGCTGCTGCCGCGTCTGGGGTGACGGCGGCG
Source organism: uncultured Oscillospiraceae bacterium (assembly GCA_964429705.1). Lineage (GTDB taxonomy): Bacteria > Bacillota > Clostridia > Oscillospirales > Oscillospiraceae > Pelethomonas. The sequence goes on from CAYSDG010000036.1 coordinate 5,013, forward strand.
GAAAGCCGCTGTTGACAAGCGGGCGGTCCTGCTGTAAAATGATAAAAAATATTTTTCGTAAGTGTCCCTCCGGTCTCACGGCCGCCGGGAAGAATAGTGAACCGGGTGAGAGCCCCGGGCGGTACCGCCGCTGTATGTGCCGAGCCACCACGCTTAGGGCGAAAGCCAGTCACTGGGAGACCGGGAAGGCTGCGTGGAGGCGATGAGCTGACCTCTGAAGGCACGAGTCAGAAGACCTGCTTACGAAACGGAAGTTTCCCTCACGTTGTATGAGAAGGAAGCTGTTTTTTTGTTGCGCAAAAACGGCCGCGACAGCGAGATCACTCGCTGCTGCGGCCGTTTATTTTTTGTTTTGGAGAAAAAACGATATGCGTATCCTTGTTATCGGCGATGTCCTCAACACCCCTCTGGTCCGGTCCGCCGCCGCCTCTCTGGGCATCGGGCTGACCTTCCTCTCCACCCGGGATCTGCGCCGCTCTCCCCCGCCCGGCAGCTTCGATGCTCTGCTGGCCGCCGCGGACCACGGCGACCACATGGATCTGCGGGGCCTTCCCCTGCTGGAGCACTGCCGTCTGGTGGTGCCCCTGAGCGGGGAGAACATCACAGCGGGGCTCACCACCCTGTCCCGGCAGGAGGTGGAGCGCCTCAACCAGTATTTCATCTACGGCGGTCCGGAGAATCTCCGCTGCGGCTTCCAGTACGTGGAGTGCCTGCTCACCGGGGACGACCGGCCCCTTCCGCCGCCTCAACAGATCCCCCTCGACAGTATTTTCACCTTCGACGGCCGCTTTTTTGACAGCGCCGCCGCTTCTTCTGCGACGGCGGCCGCCCGGTCATCAGCCTGCTCATCAATTTCCAGTTCTTCGGCGCGAAGGCCGGCGACGGCCAGGACATGTTCGCCCAGGCGGCGGACTGCTACGCCGGGCTGGACATCCCCATCATCCGACCCGCCGGGCTGCTCCGGTATACCGAGCAGCAGTGGCGCGAGCAGACGCAGCCCTACACCGCCGACCTCTCCATCAACTTCGCCGTGCCGGAGCTGCAGGGCATGATCGAGCCGGTACACATCTCCTGCGGCGACGAGCTGCGCTGCCGCAGGCCCATCAGTGAGCGGGTGGAGCGGCTGACGGGCCGCATCCAGCGCTGGCTGCGGCTGCGCCATCGGCCCAACCGGGATAAGCGGGTGGCCATCCTGCTGCACAACGCCCCCTGCTCCGGCGTAGAGGCCACCGTGGGCATGGCCACGGACCTGGACGCGCTGGAGAGCGCCGTGCAGCTGCTGCGGCGGCTGGAGCGGGAGGGCTACACCGTGTCCGACATTCCGGAGAGCGGCCAGGCTCTGCGGGAGCTGATCTTTCAGAAGAAAGCCATCTCCGACTTCCGCTGGACAGCGGCAGAGGACATCGCCGCCTGCGGCGGCGTCCTCTACCGGATGGACCGGGCGGAGTATGCGCGCGGCTACAGCCAGCTCAGCGACACTGCCCGGGAGCTGATGGAGCGCCACTGGGGCCCGCCCCCCGGCGAGGCCATGGTGCTGAACGGCCAGCTGCTGATCACCGGCATCCCCTTCGGCAATGTGCTGGTCATGGTCCAGCCCAAGCGGGGCTGCTACGGGGCCAAGTGTACCGGCGAGGTCTGCAAGATCCTGCAGGACCCCGCCTGTCCCCCCTCCCACCAGTTTCTGGCCACCTACTGGTATCTCGACCGCCACTGGGACGCCGACGCGGTGGTTCATCTGGGCACCCACGGCTCACTGGAGTACCTGCCCGGCAAGACCGTCGGCCTCAGCGGCGACTGCTTCCCGGACATCGCCATCGGGGATCTCATCGACCTCTACCCCTACAACGCCGCCGTCCTCGCCCAGGCCCTCATCGCCCGGCGGCGGGCCTATGCGGTGACGCTCAGCTATCTCCCCGCCCCCGGCAAGGGGCTCAGCGACGACCAGCGCCGGACCGTGGAGCTGATTGGGCAGTATTTCGCCGCCCAGGAGCAGCAAACCGGTCAGGCCCCCTGGCTGCGGAGCCAGCTGGAGGAGCTGACCCGGCGCTCCCCGGCCGCCCAGTCCATTCTGGCCCGGGAGGGCGACTTCGACGGGGCCATGCGCACCCTGCGGACCATGCTGACCCGGACCCAGACTACCCGCAGAGGCTCCGGCACCCGGACGTTGGGCACCGCGCCCGACCGGCAGTGGGTCCGGGACTACATCACGGAGCTGTGGAGCGCGGAGCCGGAGACCGCCGCCCTCTGGCGCGGGACCGACGACCCCGCCGGGGCCACGGAGCGCATGGGTGCCTTTATCGACCGGGCGCTGGCGGACCCCGCCTTTCAGCCGGAGGGGGCCGAGGCCCTGCTGGCGGAGGACGCGAGAGCCGTCGCCCAGGCGCTGGGGCGGGCGTCGGAGGAGATGGACGCGCTGCTCCACGCGCTCTCCGGCGGCTTTATCCGCCCCACCCAGGGCGGCGAGGCCGCCTGCGGCGGACGGGATATCCTCCCCACCGGCCGGAACCTCCACGGCGGCGAGCAGGACAAGGTCCCCACCCCCGCCGCCTACGAGCGGGGGCGGCAGGCCGCGGACCAGCTTCTGGAGCGCTATCGCGCCGAGACCGGCAGCCTGCCGGAGAAGGTGGCGATGAACATGACCTCTCTGGACGTGACCCGCACCGGCGGCGAGCAGCTGGGGCAATTTCTCTCCCTGCTGGGTGTCCGGCCTGTCTGGCGGGCCGGTGGGCGGGTGGACGCGCTGGCGTGCATCCCTCTGGCGCAGCTGGGCCGCCCCCGGGTGGATGTCACCGCCCACATCTCCTCCGTCCTGCGGGACGCCTGGCCCGGTGTGCTGACTCTGATGGACCGGGCGGTGCGTCTGGCGGCGGAGCAGGACGAGGCGGACAGCGAGAACTTTGTCCGCTCCAACAGCCGCCGCATCCGCCAGGCGGGCGAGGACGGCTCCGGCCGGATCTTCGGCGGGCAGCCGGGGACCTATACCTCCGCCGTGGGACTGGCCCTGAAGGCCAGCGCCTGGAAAACGGAGGAGGATCTGGCCAAATACTTCATTGATGCCTCCTCCTATCTCTACGGCGAGAACAAAAACGGCGTCCGGGCCACCGGGGCCTTCGCCGCCAACATCCGGCAGGTGGATCTGACGTGCGACATCACCAGCTCCCGGCGCACCGATGCCGTGGCCAGCAGCTACAGCGCCCGGGTACAGGGCGGCTTCCAGCTGGCCGCCCGGGCTCTGGGCAGCAAAAAGCAGATCCGCCAGTACATGGGCGAGAGCACCCCGGCCGGAGAGCTGCGGGTGGTGGGCATGGACCAGCACATCGCCCGGGCCATTGAGGACACCCTGCTCAACGACGTGTGGCGGGAGCAGATGCTGGAGCAGGGCTATCAGGGCGCGTCGGAGCTGATGTGCCGGATGCAGAATATTTTTGATACCCAGTGTGTCTGCGAAAATATCTCCCCCGACACTCTGGACGCCATCGCCCGGCAGTATCTGCTGGACGAGGATATGCAGCGCTGGTTCCGGGAAAACAACCCCCACGCGCTGGAGGCGGCGAGCCGCTGCTGAATCTGGAGCTGCTGGAGGCGGTGTATGCCTTCGGCCGGGCCACGGGGCGGCGGTTGCGCCTGGCGGTGCAGACCAACGGCACCCTTCTGACGGCGGGGGCCTGCCGCCGTCTGGCCGCCATCGACTGCGCCGTGGGTGTCAGTCTGGACGGCCTGCCCCCCGCCAACGGCTGCCGCGTCTCTCCGGACGGCACACCCGCCTTCGATGCCGCCGCGCAGGGCATCCGGGCGCTGGGACAGGCCGGGCTGCGCTGCAATCTGACCACCGTGGTCACCCGGGCCAACGCCCGGGAGCTGGGGCAGCTGCCAGATCTGGCCCTGTGGCTGGGCAATGTCTCCGGCGTGGGGCTGGACCTCTTCCGCCCTCTGGGGCGGGGCAGCGGACAGGCGCTACTCCCCAGCGAGGAGGACCTGACCCTCGGGCTGCGGGAGCTGACCCAAAAGACCATCGCCCTGCGGCGGGCCGGTATCCCCTTCCGCCTGCGGGAGCTGGAGCGGCTGAAAAAGCGCGCCGCCTGGGGCGGCTGCGGCCTGTACTGCTACGCCCAGACCGAGCAGTCCCTCTGCGTGGACAGGGATGGCCTCTGCTGGCCCTGCTCCTCACTGGCCGGGTCCCCGGCCTGCTGTCTGGGGCAGCTGGGCGACACGCTCCCCGCACTGCCCCGCTCCCAGCTGGCGCTGGACGCGCCGGAGAGCTGCCGGAGCTGCGCCCCGACCCGTGAATCTCAAAAAACACTGATAACACAACAAATGTAAAGGAGGAACCCTTCATATGAAAACCGCACTGTTGGCCGTCAGCTTCGGCACCACACATCTGGACACGATGGAAAAGACCATTCAGGCCGCCGAGGAGGCCATGGCCGCCTTCTTCCCCCAGTACACACTCTACCGGGCCTTCACCAGCGGCATCGTCCGCAGGCGGCTGCGCGGCGAATACGGCGTGGAGGTGGACAGCGTGGAGGAGGCTCTGGGCCGGATCGCGGCGGACGGGTTTGAGGCCGTCATCGTCCAGCCCACCCTGCTGATCCCCGGCGAGGAGTTCGACCGGCTGCGGGCCTCCGTGGCAGCGGCGGCGGGGTCTCTGCGCGTCTGTGTCGGCGCGCCCCTGCTGCGGGACGAGACCGACCTGGACCAGCTGCTGCGCATCCTGCAGCGGGCCTACCCCGTGGAGGAGGACACCGTTCTCCTCCTGATGGGCCACGGCACCGAGCACAGCGCCAATCGCGTCTACCTCCAGCTGGCAGAGAAAATGCGCGCCCTGGGCGGGCAGATGCGCCTGTGTACCGTGGAGGGCACCCCCTCCTTTGCCGACGCGGCGGCGGAGCTGCAGGCGATGCCCCAGCGCCGGGCAGTGCTGGCCTCCCTGCTGCTGGTGGCCGGGGACCACGCCAAAAACGACATGGCCGGAGAGGAGCCGGACAGCCTCCGCTCCCTGCTGGAGCGGGCGGGCTTCACCGTCACCTGCCGTCTGCAGGGTCTGGGCGAGCTGCGCCCCGTGCGGGAGATGCTCCTCCACCGGATCGCCGAGGCCCGGCAGGGGCTGGAGGGCTGATGACCATGAAGCCCAATGCCCACGATTTCTTCCAGAACCGGGACTGCAAATATTTCCCCTGCCACGAAAACGCGGACCCGGAGACCTTCAACTGCCTCTTCTGCTACTGCCCCCTCTACACCCTGGGCGACCAGTGCGGCGGGAACTTCCGTTACACGGACAAGGGTGTGAAAAACTGCACCTACTGCACCCGGCCCCACAGCGAGGGCGGCTACGCCTACGTCCTGTCCAAATTCAGCGAGCTGTCCGCCCTGGCGGCCCAAAACCGGAAAAATAAATAGGCGTTGCCCCGGCGCGGACCGTCCGTGCCGGGGCCGCGCCAAATTTGTATAATTTGATGGCGGGCCTTTCGCCCCCGGCGGCGAATTTTATCGGAAAAGCGGTGGCAATTTGCCGGGGACTGTGCTATCATATATAAGTTAACTTCACACATGGTATAAGTGAGACGAAATGGGTCTTACGTTTCTACTGCCGGCCTATCCGGCAACTACCGAAGCGCGTACGGGCGGCGTGTCCCTGTTGCCGCCCGCCGCAGTCCCATTGCGCCCCGCTGCCGCCAAAAACCTGTGGAGTGAAAGAAGAGAGGAGTAGCAATGGAAAAACTGTTTAAGCTGAAAGAGAACGGCACCACCGTCCGCACGGAGCTGATGGCCGGTCTCACCACCTTCATGACCATGGCCTACATCATCACCCTGAACCCCAACCTGCTGACCAACTTCGGCGCGGAGGGCTCTCAGCTGTGGAACGGTGTGTTCATGGCCACCTGTATCGCCTCCGCCATCGGCATGTTCATGATGGCCTTTGTGGCCAACAAGCCCTTCGCGCTGGCCCCCGGCATGGGTCTGAACAGCTTCTTTGCCGTGGTCGTGGCCAACATCGTGGGTCTGACCGGCATGACCTATCTGGAGTCCTTCCAGTCCGCCCTGGTCATCATCCTGGTGGAGGGCATCGTCTTTATCGTGCTGTCCATCCTGAACATCCGCGACAAGATCGTGGAGGCCATCCCCCTGGGCGTGCGCCTGGGCATCTCCCCCGCCATCGGCATGATGCTGATGAACATCGGTCTGGGCTCCAACGCCGGTGTCTATTCCGAGACCGGCGGCCCCTTCTACGCGATGCGCGACTTCTTCGGCGCGCTGACCCCCTCTGTGGCCCAGTCCAGCATGGGCTCCGGCTACCCCAAGATGGTCCTCAGCGTCATCACCATGTTCGTGGGCCTGTGCGTCATCGTCATCCTCGCCAAGAAGGGCGTGAAGGGCGCTGTGCTGCTGGGTATGCTGGTGGCCTCTGTGATCTACTGGATCGGCTCCTTCGCCGTTCTGGGCGTCAACCCCTTCGCCGCCCTGTCCGGTGCCTCCTTCCTGCCCCCCTTCGCGGACATGATGGAGACCACCTTCTTCAAGTTTAACTTCAAGGGCTTCGTGGACATCGGCTGGTTCACCGCCATCACCCTGATCATCACCTTCTGCATGATCGACATGTTCGACACCATCGGCACCCTGGTGGGCACCGCCTCCCGCGCCGGCATGGTGGACGAGCAGGGCAACATGCCCAACATGCGCGAGGCTCTACTGGCTGACGCTGTGGGCACCATGGCCGGTGCCTGCACCGGTACCTCCACCGTCACCACCTTTGTGGAGTCCGCCTCCGGCGTGGAGGCCGGCGGCCGCACCGGTCTGACCTCCCTCACCACCGGTATCCTGTTCCTGGCCTGTATGTTCATCGCTCCCGTGGCCGCCATCATCCCCGCCGCTGCCACCTCCTCCGCCCTGATCTACGTGGGCGTGCTGATGCTGCAGGGCCTGAAGAACGTGAACTTCGACGACATCGACCAGATGGTCCCCGTGTCCCTGATGCTCATCGCCATGCCCGTGTCCGGCTCCATCGGCCACGCCATCGGTCTGGGCCTCATCTTCTACACCATCATCAAGGTCTTTACCGGCAAGGCCAAGGAGGTCTCCCTGCTGACGTACGTGATCTCCGCCCTGTTCCTGGTCAAGTTCTTCCTGGTCGCCTGATCAAAAAGGAGCTGCCCCGCAGCCCCGAAAAGAGGCGCAAAACGCAGAAGTGCCTGCCGCAAATGCTTGCGGCAGGCACTTTTTTTGTGGGTCCGATATGGTTATTTTTCGCCCTGCTCCGCCTCGCGCTGGCGGCGCATCATCTCCACCAGCTTCTCAAAGCTCATGACAACGTGGGAGTAGCCCGCCTCGGAGTGGGGCAGCATGCACTTGCTGCAGTCCTTGATGCCGTTGTCCATATAGCGGAAGTTGCCGCCGCACTTGTCCCCCAGGGCATAGAGGGGGCAGTAGCAGAAGAGGCAGTTGAAGCTCTCCGGGTCCGCGTTCTCGTGGCAGGGGAAGTAGACGCAGTCCTTATTGGCAAAATAGGAAAAATTGTTTTTTCTTTCCATAGTAACGCTCCTGATTCATTCAGTTTTTCTCAGTATACTCCCCCGGCGGGGATTTGTAAAGCGGGAGCCGGAGAGAAAGCCGGATCCCGCCCCGGCGGCGGCGCAAAAAAATCTTGCAAGCCGGGGCCTTGTGTGGTATGGTATCCCTGTCAATACAAAAGGATCCCTCCGTCCAACGGCGGCGGTGGAATGGGGTGAGAGTCCCCGCGAACAGGTCACTGTGATGCCTCCCCGGAGGGGCTCAGTCAGATACACCGGGATCCTTTTGGCCTCCTGCCTGAACCGGGACGCCGATCCATCCGATCTGTCGATCGGTCCATCGACGCTGTCCGCAGGCTGTGCCTGCGGATTTTTTGCAGAAGGTACACCTCACGCTGAAAAGGAGTGCTTTCTGTGAAATCGTTGAAAAGATCCCTGACCTATCTGGTCATCGTGGGCCTGGCGCTGATCTGCGCGCTGAACTACCAGCTGCTGGTGTTCCCTAACCGCTTTGCCCCCGCCGGGCTGAACGGCATCTGCACCATGATCCAGTACCTCTCCGGCATCAGCGTGGGCTATCTGAGCCTGCTGATCAATATTCCCCTGGCCCTCTGGGTGCTGAAGCGGGTCGGCCCGGACCTGGCCGGGCGCAGTATGCTGTATGTGGTGTCCTTCTCCCTGTTTCTGATTCTGCTGGGCGAGCTGGACCTGAGCCGCTTCGCCTATGACACCGCCAGCAGCACGATCCTGGGGCCGCTGGTGGCCGGTATCATCAACGGCTCCTGCTACTCCCTTCTGGTGCGGTGCAGCGCCAGCAGCGGCGGCACCGATTTCGTGGCGGCCCTCATCCACCAGGCCCATCCCGAGCAGGGCTTCTTCTGGATCACCTTCACGCTGAATGTGCTGGTGGCCATCAGCAGCTATTTTGTCTACGACTTCCAGATCGAGCCGGTGATCCTGTGCATCCTCTACAGCTTTCTGTCCAGCACGGTGTCCGACCGGCTGATGAAGAGCGGCCGCAGCGCCATCCGCTGCGAGATCGTCACCGACTACCCCCAGGAGCTGTCCGCGGACATCATCCAGCGGCTGCACCACAGCGCCACCCTGATCCCCGCCAAGGGTATGTACCAGAACCGGGAGACCAATATTCTGTTGTGCGTGGTCAACAAGGCCCAGATGCCCGCCCTGGCGGACATCGTCCGGTCCTATCCCCGGACCTTCGCCGTGCTCTCCAGCGTCAGCGAGGTGGTGGGCAACTTCAAGCGGCTGGACTCCAACGGCATGCCCCAGCGGGAGCTGCTGGACAAGGGCGAGAACCAGATGGCGTGACCCGGGCAGAGAAAGCTGGGACGAAATAATGATCAGGAGGTTCCCCTATGAGCGACATCTGTCAGTATCTCGACACCTATCCGCTGGCGGCGCACTACACCGCCTGCCGACGCTATCTGCGGGAGCACATGGACTGGTCCGACATCTCCCGGCGTATCGGACAGGAGGGCGTCATCACCCTCGATGTCTCGGACGCGCTCTCCTGTTTTTCCCATCTGGAGCTGGATGAACACTACAGGCTCCTCTGCTATCTCGCCAGGGAATACCACGGCATCCGGGGCCGGGTCGCCGCGGTCAGAGACGGCATCCCCCGCGACCCGGTCATCCGGGAGGAGGACGCGTGGCTCTCCACGCTGTTCTGCGGTCAGCACTTCGAGCTTCCGGAGGCCGCCGCGCCGCCCATGGAGGCCATCTATCACGACGGCACCCCCGAGGGGTATTTGGAAGCGGTGCTGTGTGAGAGCTTTCTGGCAGCGCTTCCCTACCAGCGATATGAACGGGACAACTGGCACATCGTTGAAACCGCGCCGCCCGCAGATCTGGACGAACGCTGGGATGTGCGCCTGCGGCTCCCGGACTGGCGGCCCCGGACCGTTGACAACACTCTCCTGCTGTGTAGGAGAGTGGTCGAAAACGGACTGGGCAGCTCAAGCGGCCGGGACCGGATCTATCTGACCCAGTACAGCTTTCAGCGCAGCCTGGCCATGTACCACCATTTTCAGCCCAGGGACAGATATTCTGTGTATAAGGGGCAGATCGACGATGACAAGCGGTATGGCGATCGCCGCAGATGCTGCGTCGCCGCATCCTCTGCCATCCTGCTGGCGGAGGATGCGGCATGACGCGCAAAGGTATTCTGAACCACAGCAAAAGGTCACGTTGTTTTACAACGTGACCTTTTTGTATGCTGTTTCACTGGAGACACGCGCCTGCTGGCTGCCCTGTTTCCGAAGTCCTGCGGCATGCGTCATAAAACGCCCTGACACGCCGCCTGATCTGATCATATTTCGCTGTTTTTGCCGCCCAGGCCGCGGGGATCTGCTGTTCACCATACCAGAGTCCAGCCAGCGCGCCCGCCACAGCCGCAGTCGTATCGGTGTCCCGCCCCAGATTAGCCGCCTTCAGGACACATGCAGCATAGTCAGATGTTGTCAGCAGGCACCAGAGGGCGGCTTGCAGGGTATGGAGTACAAACCCGGTGCTTCCGATCTCCGCTTCCGACCGCTGCCCGACATGGGGCAGTGATTCGAACTCCTGATAGACCGGCGCGAATTCCGGTTTCTCCCGGTAGTACGCCAGTGCCGCGTGTATACCATCTGCCGCAGCGTCGTGCAGCGCTCCGCCGTCCATCATGCGGAATATGATGGAGCAGAATATGCCGCAGGCCATCTGACAGCGCACATGCGCGTGGGTACACCGGGATGTGTTGTGAATGATCTCCGCCGCTCGGTCATCCAGTTCCCGGCAGCCATATCGTCCTGCCAGATACAGCGCTGTCGGCGTGATCCGCATCAGGGAGCCGTTGCCGCACGCATTTTCCGCCAGCTCCCCGCACTCCAGCGCCGGTGTTTTCTTCATGTAGCGGAAAATGGCGTGCTTCGTCGCGCCGCCGACATCAAACACCTCTCCCCTGGCTGTGTTGGAAGCATTCCAGAGCCAGTCGGCAAAGCGGTCCATTTGATCAGCATAGTCAACACCGCACGCGGTGAGGGAGTCTATGGTACAGAGCGTCATACTGGTATCATCGGACCAGGTCCCCGGCAGCTGCCCATGGGCGCCGCCGCCGACCATGTCGGTGATGGGGCGTTCCCGCAGCTCCTCACGGGTCATAAATTCACCCGGAACACCCAGCGCGTCGCCGATGACGGCACCAAGGATCGCGCCCTCCATCATTTGATACGCATTCTGCATGTCAGCGCCCCCTTTCCCCTCAGCGCAGGCGGATGCGCCTGCCGCCCTGATATGCCGCCGCCGTTCCGATGCGCTGCGCGCTGGGGACGGCGGTTTTTAGCTCCTCGTAGAGCGCGTCCGCGTCCTCCGGCGCGACGGCTATCAGCAGTCCGCCGGCGGTCTGGGGGTCGTACAGCAGGTCCTGCCGGGCCAGCTCGATGTCCCCGGCATCCACGCCGCCCTCCGCGAATTTGCGGTTGCGGTACATCCCCGCCGGGAGAATGCCGATCCGGGCCAGCTCCAGCGCCTCCGGGATCAAATCGATGGCGTCCACCTGGAGCGTGATCTCCACGTCGCTGCCCTGCGCCATCTCATAGGCGTGCCCCAGCAGACCGAAGCCCGTCACATCGGTGCAGGCATGGACGCGGTATTTGACCATCGCGTCCCGCGCGGCCCGGTTCAGGGTGGTCATCAGGCTGTGGGCCAGGGCCATGCTCTCCCCGGAGGCCATCTCCGCCTTGGCCGCGGTGGTCAGAACGCCGATGCCCAGGGGCTTGGTCAACAGCAGCACGTCGCCGGGCCTGGCTCCCGCGTTGGTCAGCACCCGGTCCGGGTGGACAAAGCCGGTGACGGCCAGGCCGTACTTCGGCTCCTGGTCCAGAATGCTGTGGCCGCCGGTGATGACAGCGCCCGCCTCGTACACCTTGTCATAGC
>CAYSDG010000037.1:0-16339 GCA_964429705.1 uncultured Oscillospiraceae bacterium
ATTCTGCCGACAATACTTGGCTGGAGACGGCCCGGGAAGATAGGTAATGCCAACACACCTCTGAAGAATTTTCTTCAGAGGTGTTTTTTGTTTTCTGGAGGTAAAGGGGCATATTGCGCTGCTGTGATTTGTTTGGCGGCTGTGCCTGTTCGACCGGATCCTATGTTATGTTTATATCTGCCAGACAGCATCGGGCCGCGTATCGCAACGATACGCGGCCTTGCAAATGGAGAGACGGGATACCCTGTATCACACGGTGCCGGTGATGACCAGTGTTGCGGTCCCGGGGATGATTCGCCAGGTACCATCGGTATTTTGAGTGTAAGTGGCCGCCGGGACGGTGATCTGCCCGGATGCAGAGGTGAATACCCCGGTATTGGGTTCGTAGGTATATTCCGTACCCTCCGTCCAGGTGGTGCCGTTGAAGGTGGCGGTCAGACCGATCAGCCTTGGATCAAAGGTATCGGTCACTACGATTTGGTCATCAGCAGATGCAGCGGCGCTGCCGGTATTTCTGATAACAAAGGTGTAGGTCAGCCGACCATTTTCTGTCACGGTGGAGGGAGAGATTGCCTTGGTGATGCTGAGATCGGAGCGGACCTCCATCGGAATAGTGGCCTCAGCGATCAGCGGGGCTGCCAGACTGTCGCCGGTGGTCGCAGCGGTGTTGGTGATAAAAGCCTCAGCGCCAAGGGGCGCATAACCGGTCACTGTCGCTTCGTAGACCAGGATCGTATTGCCGTTGGCAGGGACACTGACGCCGGTGATGACCAGCGGGGGACCGGCAGTGACTGCCGGGGCGGTCTGCAGGACACCGTTCACATAGCAGCGCAGAGAGCCGGGACGGTAGGCCAGCGGGTATACGGTCCCGGCGTTGAAGGTGTAGCCGCCCAGGTCATCGGTGACGGTGAGACCGGTCAGCGCTGCCCCGCCGCTGTTTACCAGGGAGAGCACGTAGGTGACGCGGTCCCCGGGATTATAGCTGCCGGTCACGGCGGTTTTTGCTGTGGTCAGGACCTCCAGCAGCTCTCCTGTGACCACGTTGGACTCCGTGGTCCCGCCGTTATAGGAGAGAGTAGCATAGTTGGTGAATGTTGCCATTGAGCACACTCCTCGCGTCGTGTTGTGGGGGAGGCCCCCCGCTCTATCCTATGCCGCAGGGGAAAAAGGGTGATTCCCCCTCAGGAAAAGCCGGGGCAGACCAGTTGCTTTTTGTCTGTTGGAGGAGTATACTAATAAAATATATGTAAACTATGAGAAAAATGAGGTGTAATGCAATGAGTCATCAGGCGGCAGCGCAGACTGACAGCGAAGCCCAATACCGGCGTATGATAGAGACGCCGATTCCCCGGCTGGTCACATCCATGGCGATTCCTACGGTGATCGGTATGCTGATCACGGTGATCTATAATACGGCGGATACGTTTTTTGTTTCGCAGATCAACAAATCCGCGTCAGCGGCGGTGGGAGCGGTGTATGCCATCATGGCGATCATCCAGGCCATCGGCTACGGACTGGGCGTGGGCGCTGGCAGTCTCATCAGCCGTAAGCTGGGGCAGAAGAACAACGAGGCTGCCGATACCTATGCCTCCAGCGCATTCTTTGCGGCGGTGGTCGTGGGGGCGATCATTATGGTGGTGGGGCTCCTGGTACAGAAGCCCTTCCTGCGCCTGCTGGGCTGCACGGAAACCATGATGCCCTACGCAATGCCCTATGCAAAATACATCCTGCTGGCAGCGCCGCTGAACTGCGCGACCTTTGTGCTGAATAACTCCCTGCGCAGCGAAGGCTTCTCCCGGATGGCCATGGTGGGTATCAGCGCAGGCGGCGTTCTGAACGTGATCCTGGACCCCATCCTGATCTTCGGTCTGGATATGGGGACAGGCGGCGCGGCGCTGGCCACGATGCTCAGCCAGATCGTCAGCTTTTTGATCCTTTCGTCCTTCTTTCTGACGGGGCGCTCGATCGTGCGGATCCGCCTCAAGAGCGTCAGCCGCCGTTTTTCAGACTATAAGATGATCGTTACCACCGGTATGCCCACCATCTGCCGCCAGGGGCTGGGCAGCGTGGCTGCGGCGGCACTGAATATCCAGGCCATCGGCTACGGCGGCGACGCGGCGGGGGCGGCCATCACCATCGCCAACAAGGTATATATCCTGGTGCGCAACATCTGCATCGGCATCGGTCAGGGCTTTCAGCCCGTGGCGGGCTACAACTACGGCGCGGGAAATCGCCGCCGCACCTGGCAGGCGTTCACCTTTGCAACGAAGGTGGGATCTGTGCTCTGCGTGATCGCCGCTGTGGTCGCCGCTGTATTTGCGGAGGAGATCATGTGGTGGTTCTGCAGCGACGCAGATGTGGCCCGCATCGGCACGGAGACCCTCTATCTCGCCAGCGCGGTGATGCCCTTCCTGGCCTTCTCCACCTATGTCAACCAGCTCTACCAGTGCCTGGGCTTCAAAGGCAAGGCCACGTTCCTGGCCAGCTGCCGCCAGGGGATCTTTTTCCTGCCCGCGGTGGCGCTGCTGCCGCTGGCGGTGGGCTGCCTGGGCGTTCAGGCCGCCCAGCCCTTCGCGGATCTGTGTACCTTCCTGATCTCCATCCCCTTTATCATCTATTTCTACCGGCACTATATGCAGGAGCAGAACTGAAGCAAAGCCTCCTCTCTGGCGGGCACGCCAGGGGGGAGGCTTCGTTTGATGTTGGAGCTCGGCCGCTTTTTTGGTGTAAAATTTTAAATCGACACCGTGCAGACTTGCCCTCGACAAACGGGGACAAAATACTTGTCATAGCTTCCGCGGGTGTTGTATAATACAAAAAGCGACCAACCGCTTCGCTATTATTATTTGACGATTTGTGAGGTTCGATTGCTATGAAAACGACAAAAAAAGTGGTCACGGAGTGGCTGATGATCGTGCTGGGTACGGCGATCACAGCGGCGGGTGTGCATTTCTTTATGCTGCCCAGTAATCTGACGGTGGGCAGCGCCTCCGCGCTGGCGATGATCATCAGCAGCTTTGTGCCGCTGCCGGTCTCCGCGGTGACATTTATCATCAACGCTGTGCTGCTGGTGGTGGGCTTCCTGCTGATCGGCCGGGATTTTGGAGCAAAGACCGTCTGCACCTCGATCCTTCTGCCCGCCTTCCTGCGGGTGTACGAGCTGCTGTTCCCGGATCTGGCGTCCATCACCGGCGATGCCTTTGTGGACATGGTCTGCTACATCTTTACGGTGGGCCTGGGCCTGGGCATCCTCTTTAACTGCAATGCCTCCTCTGGCGGCCTGGACATTGTGGCCAAGCTGATGAACAAATACCTGCGCATCGAGCTGGGCAAGGCCATGGCCTTGTCCGGCATGGCGGTGGCGGTGTCCGGCGTGTTCCTCTACGATGTAAAGACCATGGTCATCAGTGTGCTGGGTACCTATATGGGCGGCATCGTGATGGACCACTTCATCTTTGGTATGAACGTCAAGCGCCGGGTCTGCATCATCTCTCCCAAGCTGGATGAGATCGTGGACTTCACCCTCCATCAGCTCCACAGCGGCGCCACCATCTATGAAAATATCGGCGCTTACAACAATCAGCGGGGCAGGGAGGTCCAGATCATCGTGGACAAGAGTGAGTACTCCCGCCTGATGGACTTTGTCATGAAGGCCGATCCCCACGCGTTTGTGACGGTCATGACCGTCAACGAGGTGAACTATCGCCCCAAGGTCCTTTCCAAATAAGAAACCGCATGAAAAGATCCCGCCCGAACGCTTCTGTTCGGGCGGGATCTTTTATCGGTTGATGGTGTAGCCACGGCCGCCGACAAAGCGGACGGTGTCCATCAGCAGAAAGGCGGTGGGATCGATGCGGTAGACGGCCTTTTTGATGAGCTCAATCTTGTTGTGGGGAATAACGGTGATGATGACCTTGATGGGCTTGCGGAGGTAGCCGGTCTCGCCGTCGAGAAAGGTCACGCCGACATCGCACTGCTCCAGCAGCTCCTGCCGGATGGCCTCATAGTGTTCGGAGAAGATCATCATCTGCCCCTCGCTCTTGCCCCGGGTCAGCACCATGTTGATGACCGCGCTGCACACCAGAATGACCAGAATGCCGTAGGCGGTGTTCAGCAGGGGACGGTCTGCTGCCTGGATCAGGATGACCGTGGTGTCGGTGATATACATGACCAGGGACACGGGGATCCGAAAGCGCTTATTCAGGATCACGCCCAGCGTGTCGAAGCCGCCGCTGGAGCCGTTTCCCAGCAGGATCAGACCGGCACCCAGGCCCAGTATCGCACCGGCCAGCACGCTGCTGAGCAGCGGGTCGGCGGACAGCTGGGAGAGGAGCTGGTGCTCCTGAAAGAACTCCAGCATAACGGGAAACGCCAGGCTGGCCAGCGCCGTTTTCATGACAAATTCCCGGCCGACAAAGAGCCAGCCCAGCAGGAAGAGGGCGGCGTTCAGCAGCAGGACCATGATCGACAGGGGGAGGGGGATGAGGCCGCACAGGACCACCGCCGCGCCGGTGACGCCCCCGGCGGCAAAGCTCTGCGGCAGGATGACCATGCCAAAGGACAGCGCCGTTAAGGCCAAGCCGACCATGATCAGACCATAGGAACACAGCTTTCGCATCATTCGTATATACCCTCCTGTATAAAACTGAAATTTCCGACCCATTATCCGAAAAAAGCTTGCGCAAAACAGTAGCCTATACTACAATCGGAGAAAAAGGAGGGCGAAAACATGCCAGTCAATATTCCGGAGCGGTATTTTGCGTCCTTCCGCGGCGGCGGCCGCGTGCAGCGGTTCCAGGCGGGGGAGACGATCTTTCAGCAGGGGGACCTGGCCACGCACCTGTATCTGGTGACGATGGGCCGGGTGCGGGTCTATACGCTGTCCCGGGAGGGGCAGGAGGCGACGCTGGAGGTGCTGGAGGCGGGGCGGATCTTTGGGGACAGTTCCCTTCTGGCGGGAGCGCACCGGGCGGTGTCCATTCAGGCGGTCACGCCGGTGGAGCTGGTCAGCTGCCGGACAGAGGCGCTGGTGGAGCTCTGCGGTCACTCCCGGGAGCTGATGGTCCTGCTGTTCCAGCACATGGCGGAGACCTGCAACTATCTGACCCATCAGGTGGTCCGCCTGGTCCACTACGACAGCCGGCAGCGGGTAGCGGACTTTCTGCTCTGTGAATCCGCCAGCCGGGGACAGACCCGGGCGGAGGATGTGCTGCCCTATTCCCATGAGGAGATCGCCCAATCCGTCTCCCTGAACCGGGTGACGGTGTCCCGGGTGCTGGCGGAGTTCAAGCGTCAGGGGCTGGTCGGCAGCCACTACCGCGGCATTCAGCTCCTGGACCGCGCCGCTCTGGCGGCGATCCTGCCCCCGGAGCAGTGAAAAAGTTTACTTCTCGGCGGAGAGCCGCTTGACCAGTTCCTCGCTGGGGGAGACGTAGGCGGTCTGATAGGGGTCGTAGACCACCATACCGGGGCGGGCGCCGTTGGGCTTTTTGACGTTGCGGATCTGGGTGTAGTCCACAGCTACCTGGCCACTGTCCCGGCCCTGGGAGAACCAGGCCGCCAGGGAGGCGGCCTCGGTGAGGGCGGCCTCGTCCGGCTGCTGCCCCTGGGTGCAGAGGATCACGTGGGAGCCGTGGATGCGCTGGGTGTGGAACCAGTAGTCGGATTTAAAGGCATTTTTTGTCAGCTGGTCATTCTGGGTGTTACTGCGGCCCACAAGGATGGTGAGACCGCTGCTGGAGCGGAAGGTCCGGGGCTTGCTGGGAGCCCGGCGGGGCTCCTTTTTGCCGCTGCCGTGGACTTTGAGATAACCCGCGTCCCGCAGCTCCCGGCGAATGTCCGAGAAATCCTGCTCGGTCTCCGCCCGGGTCAGCTGGTCCAGCACACTCTCCAGCCAGTCCCGCTCCCGCCGGGCGATGGCCATCTGCTCGGTGAGATAGCCCTCCGCCGTCTTGGCCTTGCTGTACTGCTTGAAGTATTTGGCGGCGTTCTGCTGGGGAGAGAGGAGAGGGTCCAGGGGGATGTCGATGTCGGGGCAGTCCGCCTCGTAGTAGTTCTGGCAGCGCAGAAGCTTCTCACCCTTGGACATGCGGTAGAGATTGGCGGTGATCAGCTCGCCAAAAACGCGCAGCCGATCCCGGTCCTGGGTCTGGAGATATTCCTTCTCCTGCAGGGCCAGCTTGCGGCGCATCCGGTCCCGTGCGGCGCTGGCGCAGCGCTGCAGATCCTGCCCCTTTTGCCGCACCCGCTCCAGCTGCTCACGGGTCTCATAGAAGCCGTCCAGCAGGGCGGAGAAGCTTTCCTCGCTGTGGCCGTCCATGCTGCCGCCGTATTGCAGGATAGGGAGATAGGAGAAGTCGGACGGCTTGCCATCCTTTGTGATCACATAGGGGGTAAAGTGATTTTCGTTTACATCTGACTGCCACTGTAAAAAGGCGCTTTGCAGCCCTGCGCGGCCCTCACTCGTCAGCAGCCGGGCATCGCCCGCACCGCAGCCACGATAGGCCAGTTCCCGGCACACCAAGGGGGAGAGTCCGAAGAACCGGTCCAGCAGGAGGGAGGCGGCCTCAGCCTCGCCGGGGGCCTGCGCCAGCAGACGCGCCAGCTCCTCCGGCTCCAGGGCCAGCGGGTCGGCCTTCTCCTGGGCGGGGGGCAGGTGGTAGAACAGCCCCGGCAGCACCTGCCGCTGGGGGCTCATCTCCATATCCACCCGGCGCAGGCAGTCGATGATGCGGCCCTCGCCGTCCAGCAGGATGAGATTGGAGTGGCGGCCCATGCACTCCAGCACCAGCTGGCGCTGGCCCGCCTCGCCCATCTCGTCCACCATATCCACGGTGATGCGCACCACACGCTCCAGAGCGGGCTGCTCGATGGCGGCGATGCGGCCGCCGCCCAGGTGCTTGCGCAGCAACATGCAGAACATGGGGGGTGCGGCGGGATTTTCCCGGGCAATGCGGGTGAGATGGATACGGGCCTGGCTGGCCCCGGCGCACAGCAGCAGTCGGCGGCTGCCACGCAGGGTGAGGATCACCTGATCCCGGGCGGGCTGCTGCACCTTTTCGATGCGCAGTCCCGTAAGCTCCTGCCGCAGCTCCTGCACCACGGCGGTGAGGCAGATGGCGTCAAGTGGCATCAGCGCACGCCTCCTCCATCATAGCGTTGAACAGCTCATTGATCCGCTCCCGGCGGCCGTTGAGGTACAGCCACCCCAGCAGGCACTCCAGAGCGGTGGCCTTCAGATAGTCCGCGCGGCTGGCGTTGTGGGGGATGGTATGGACGTTGGCGTTGCGCCCCCGCTTGAATACCGCCAGCTCCTCCTCGGTCAGAAGAGGGAGGACCCGCTCCGCCCGTTCCGCCTGGGCCGGGGCCTTCACCAGCTCCACTGTGGCCCGGTGGAGGCCCTTGCCGGTGGCCTTGCCGCTGGCGCACAGATAGCTGCGCACCAGCAGCTCATAGACGCCGTCGCCAAGATGGGCCAGACCGATGCTGCTGATATTCCGGATCTCATCCGCGCTCAGGCGCAGATCAAAATAGTTCGTCATAGTGTCTCCTGTGTGTTGGGATTGATTCATGAATATTATACGCTGTTTTCGCTGGCTGTCAAACAAAATGAGGCGTTTCGCTCCGGCGCGGCGCATTATTTTTCCAATGGCAGATAGGCGCTGAATGGGCAGAAAAAACGTGCGGTGATACCCGGCAGCCTTCTAAGATGAAGACTGCGGCGTACCACCGCACGCTGCGCTGCGGAGGGGAACGGTATTACTGCTGATCCAGGTAGGCCTGGGCCGCCAGAAGCAGCTCCTCGTCCTGGGCGAAGGTGAGCTGGGACCGGGTCTCGGCAAAGGGTGCCCACTGGAGCTGGGAGATCTCCTCCTCCTGGGCGTGCTCTGTGCCGCCGGTGATGGTGGCCAGGAAAAAGACCACATCCTTAATGACATTGTATTTTGGGTAGTAGGTGGAGACCTGGCGGAAGCCAGTGTCGATCTCCGCGGTCAGGCCCGTCTCCTCCCGGATCTCCCGCAGAGCGGTCTCCACCTCGGTTTCATCGTTCTCCACGTGGCCCTTGGGGAAGCTCCAGTGGCCGCCGTTGTGGCGGGCCAGGAGATACTCCCGCACGCCGCCCCGGTCCCGCCAGATCACCGCACCGCAGGATTTTTCCTCCGCGGCCTTGGTGAAGCGGCCATTGTCACCCCAGGACCAGACGCCGCCGTGGGCGCCCATCTCGAAGTGTAGCTTGGCGATGCCCAGGTCCACCAGAGAGAGGGGGGCGTCCTCCGCCCGGCGGGCGGAGGCGCTGCCATCGGGGGCCATCGTGAAGCGGACATCCTGTCGATTCATGGCGGAGGGGGCCAGGCAGACCGCCTCCATGCCCCGGGCGAACCAGACGGGTGCGTCTGCGGGCGCGGAGGACAGCTCCACCGCCGTTTTGCTGGGGCGGGGGTCGGAGGCCGACTCAGCCGGACAGCCGATGGCCGCCACGCACACCAGCCGGTCACCCTCCACAAGCCCCTCCACGGCCTCCGGCTGGCAGGACCCGGCGATCCAGCAGCTGGCCAGCCCCATGCAGGCGGCGGTGAGCACCAGCTCCTCGCCGAAGTAGCCGCACTTTTCGTCCAGATCGCCGTCCGTGTCCGGTCCGGCAAATACCAGGTAGTTCTGCACACCGCTCAGATGGCCGCCAGGACCGGAAAAGGGCGCAAAGGGGGCGCTGTGTCCGCAGACCAGACGGATATGCAGACCGGAGCGGCTGTTGACCTGCTCGACAGCCTTTTGCAGCTGCGCCTGCTGGGTGGGGGAGAGGGGCGTGGTAAGATAACGGCGGCAGGAGCGCCGGGTATAGATCGCTTCGGAGATCGTCATATGGGCACCTCTTTCGAATAATATGGAAAAATTTTTCAAAACTTCTGGAGCATATTATAACATATATCTGCCGCCAAGCATAGTGGTTTTGAAATTTTTTGATATGTTTTTGTTAAGATGAGTTAAGAATTTATAAAAAACTATATAAAAAACAGTTGCAAAGCTGTTAAGTTTTTGGTAAGATGTGACTGTCAATACATCGGATGAACCCAACAGGAGAGCAGGGAGTTGTAACTTTTTGTAGCTTCCTCGCCGAAGAAGACGTAAACTTTCAGGTGCCGCGAGGCAGGGCTGTTGGGGGACGAGATTCTGGAGAATTCTGCATTTGCAGATGCCGAAGGTGCAAGCGGTCCCGCCGCAATCTCTCAGGCAAAAGGACAGAATGACACATCAAATATCTGCTGGCCGGTAATGGCGGATAGGCGATACTTCTGTACTTTTTCTGATCGGGGCGCTGCTGGGCGGTGTCCCGGTGTTTTTTTCGGTGTATTGAAATCTTACTTTTAAGGAGAGAGAGTATGGAAGCATTGTTGAATTTTGAGCGCTGGCTGAACGGCGTGGTGTGGGGCGTCCCCGCCATGATCCTCATCATTGGTGTCGGTCTGTATCTGACGATCCGGTGCGGCGCACCGCAGTTCCTCAAGCTGGGTCACATTTTCAAGAATACCCTTGGCAAGGCTCTGCAGAAGAGCGAGGCCAAGGAGGGCTCCGTTTCCCCCTTCCAGGCCATGTGTACCGCACTGGCCGCCTCCATCGGTACCGGCAACATCGCAGGCGTCTCCGGCGCTATCGCCATCGGCGGCCCCGGCGCTGTGTTCTGGATGTGGATCTCCGCTCTGGTGGGTATGTGTACCAAGTTCTCCGAGGTCACCCTGTCCATCAAGTATCGTGAGCGCAACGAGAAGGGCGACTGGGTCGGCGGTCCCATGTACTACATCACCAATGGCCTTGGCAAGAAGTGGAAGTGGCTGGCAGTGATCTTCGCCGTGTTCGGCAGCCTGGCCTCTTTCGGCATCGGCAACATGACCCAGGTCAACACCATCGCCTCCACCATCAACGAGGCCATCCATGGCTTCATTCCCACCACCGAGGCCCAGCAGGGCACCATCGCTCTGGTGGTCGGCGTTATCGTGGCGATCCTGTGCTTCATCGTTCTCATCGGCGGCATCAACCGCATCGGCGACGTCTGCGCCCTGCTGATCCCCGTCATGGCAGTTGTCTATATCCTGGCCGCTCTGGTCGTCATCTTCGTGAACATCGGTGAGGTTCGCTGTGCCTTCGGCGCGATTTTTGCTGGCGCATTCAATCCCTCCTCTGTGGCCGGTGGTCTGGCCGGTGTCGGCATCAAGACCGCTATCACCAAGGGCGTTGGCCGCGGCATCTTCTCCAACGAGGCCGGCCTCGGCTCCGCTCCCATCGCCCACGCCGCCGCTGACGTGGATCACCCCTGCGCACAGGGCATCTTCGGCGTGTTCGAGGTCTTTATGGATACCATCGTGGTCTGCACCATGACCGCTCTGGTGGTCCTGATGGGTGTTGGCGTTGACAACATCGAGTGGGGCGTTGACAAGGGCGCTGGTCTGACTATCCAGGGCTTCCAGTCTGTGTTCTCCGGCGCGATCCCCGCCGTCGTCGTGGCCGTCTGCCTGACCCTCTTCGCCTTCAGTACCGTCCTGACCTGGGCGCTGTACGGCACCCGCTGCTTCGAGTTCCTGTTCGGCTTCAAGGCTGGTAAGGTCTACCAGATCGTGTTCTGCCTCGTCATTCTGGTGGGCGCAACCTCCGAGCTGCAGACGGTCTGGAACATCGCTGATACCCTCAACGGCCTGATGGCCATCCCCAACCTGATCGCTCTGGCCCTGCTGAGCCCCGTTGTCATCAAGCTCTGCAAGGAATACTTCGCCGAGGTCAAGGCTGGTAAGCGCTGAGCCTTTTTCCATCCCCTCTTTGGCGGGGGGAGACGGGACCGGCCCGTCTTCTCCCGCCCTGTAGAGAGGGCTGTATCAGGACCCCGCGGTGCCTCCTGAGAGGGCGCTGCGGGGCCCTTTTCATGGCCGACTTTGTCAATTTTTAGTCAATATAGACAAAGAAACGGCGTTTTATCCTTGCTCAAGTAGGGAAAATCGTAAAAGAACCGTTAAAGACAATGGGATATACTGCAAAGAGACCGTTAAGCTTCGCGTTCACATATTGTGCATAATTTCATGCTCTGCTATAATGCAGCCATCAGCTACATAACCGGATGACATTCACGGGAGAGAGGGGAAGCTCGCTGCTTTCCTCACCGAAGGAGTCAAACTCTCAGGTGCCGGAGGGCGGGACCGTGGATCGACGGAGTTCTGGAGAATTCTGCATTTGCAGATGCCGAAGGTGCAAGTGGGGCGACCCATGATCTCTCAGGCGAAAGGACAGAACGCGAACATACCCCGAGACCACTGCGCATATCATTGGGTCAGGGGGGCCGTGTTAGTCCTTAGAGGGAGCGCTGCTTCGGCAGGGCTCCATTTTTGTTCGGCGTGTAGGAAATTTTCGAGAAGAAAAGGAGAGAGAGTATGGAAGCGTTGTTGAATTTTGAACGGTGGTTGAACGGTGTAGTGTGGGGTATCCCCGCAATGGTCCTCATCATAGGCGTCGGCCTGTACATGACGATCCGCTGCGGCGCGCCGCAGTTCACCAAGCTGGGACACATTATGAAAAACACCGCTGGTAAGGCCCTGCAGAAGACAGAGGCCAAGGAGGGCTCCGTAACTCCCTTCCAGGCCATGTGTACCGCACTGGCTGCCTCCATCGGTACCGGCAACATCGCAGGTGTCTCCGGCGCTATCGCCATCGGCGGCCCCGGCGCTGTGTTCTGGATGTGGATCTCCGCTCTGGTGGGTATGTGTACCAAGTTCTCCGAGGTCACCCTGTCCATCAAGTATCGTGAGCGCAACGAGAAGGGCGACTGGGTCGGCGGTCCCATGTACTACATCACCAATGGCCTTGGCAAGAAGTGGAAGTGGCTGGCAGTGATCTTCGCCGTGTTCGGCAGCCTGGCCTCTTTCGGCATCGGCAACATGACCCAGGTCAACACCATCGCCTCCACCATCAACGAGGCTATCGCAAACTTCGTTCCCACCACTGACGCACAGCAGCACACCATCGCCCTGGTCATCGGCGTTATCCTGGCGATCATTGCTTTCATCGTTCTGGTCGGCGGCATCAGCCGCATCGGCGATGTCTGCGCCCTGCTGGTCCCTGTGATGGCAGTCCTGTATGTGATCGCTGCCTTCGTGGTCATCGTCCTCAACATCACTGAGGTCCCCCGCGCTTTCGTGGCTATTTTCACCGGCGCTTTCAATCCCTCCTCTGTGGCCGGTGGTCTGGCCGGTGTCGGCATCAAGACCGCTATCACCAAGGGTGTTGGCCGCGGCATCTTCTCCAACGAGGCCGGTCTCGGCTCCGCCCCCATCGCCCACGCCGCTGCTGACGTTGAGCATCCCTGCGCACAGGGCATCTACGGCGTGTTCGAGGTCTTCATGGACACCATCGTTGTCTGCACTATGACCGCCATGGTCGTTCTGCTGGGTGTTGGCATTGACAACATCGAGTGGGGCGTGGACATCGGCGCCAGCCTGACGATCCGGGGCTTCCAGTCCACCTTCCCCGGCGCGTTCCCCGCTGTCATCGTTGCTGTCTGCCTGACCCTGTTTGCTTACAGCACCGTCCTGACCTGGGCCCTGTACGGCGGCCGCTGCTTCGAGTTCCTGTTCGGCTACAAGGCCGGTAAGGTCTATCAGATCGTGTTCTGCCTGGTCATCGTTGTCGGTGCGACCTCCGAGCTGCAGACGGTTTGGAACATCGCTGATACCCTCAACGGTCTGATGGCTATCCCCAACCTGATCGCCATTGCGCTGTTGAGCCCCGTGGTCATCAAGCTCTGCAAGGAGTACTTTGCCGAGGTCAAGGCCAAGGAGAAGAGCAAGAAGCGCTGAGCACAGAGCATTCTCTCACATTTCCCCTCTCCCCCCTTTCGGGCCGGGACCTGGGACCGGCCCTTGTCCCGGCCCAACTGGAGGAGATGGATGTCCCCAATAGAATGTAAAAAAGGCCGCCCTTCCCGGATTCGGGAGGGGCGGTCTGGCCGTTTCAGCGGCCCCGGAGAAAGGAGAGGAGAATGTCGAGGGAGCGAAACCGCAGGATGACGCCGTCCTGCTCCCACCGCCAGCCGCCCTCGATATCCTCGGCGGCATGGACGCAGAAGAGAGAGTCCGCGGCGGGGGAGAAGAGGACGCCCCACCACGCCGGAGGGCGGGTCAGCATCACAGCCAGCAGTCCGGCAATGACAGAGAGAAGAAGCTTTTGTTTCACATTCATAAAAAACACCGTCCATACTGGCGAGATACTACCAGTATGGACGGAAATTTTTGACTTTAAACACAAAGCCGTGCTTCAGCGGCAGGATGCCGCGTTGCGGCAAAGAAATGTGGCAGAGACGCGCTGCTTCATGACGTCGGCGGCCCGGCGGGCGGTTTCCTCATCCCGGAAGATGCCAAATACGCTGGGGCCGCTGCCGGACATGGAGGCGGCCATCGCGCCCAGCTCCAGCAGATCCCGCTTCAGCTCAAAGACCTGGGCGTACTTTCGCGGCAGCACCTCCTCAAAGACATTGTACAGCCGGTGGACAACACCCTCCAGGTCGCCCCGCTCCAGGGCAGATACCATCCCGGCGGTGTCGGGGTGGCAGCGGAGCTTTTTGACCTGGACCAGCCCGAAAAGCTCCGGCGTGGAGATCGGAAAGGCGGGCTTGCACACCACCAGCCAGCAGTCCGGAAGGGGCGGCAGGGGGGAGACGTACTCGCCCCGGCCCTCCACCAGTGCGGTGCCGCCGCCGACACAGTAGGGGACATCGCTGCCCACCAGAGCGCCGATGGCCTCCAGCCGGTCCTGGGACAGGTCCGGCGCACAGAGACGGCGCAGCAGCCGCAAAACGGCGGCGGCATCGCTGCTGCCGCCCGCCATCCCGGCGCAGACGGGGATCTCCTTCTGGATGCCGATGTCCAGCCCTGGGAGCTGGATGCCGGTCTCCCGGGCGAAGGCGCGGGCGGCCTTGGCGGCCAGATTGCTGTCATCGCTGGGGAGAAAGCTGGCATTGCTGCGCAGGCGCAGGTCAGAGGAGCTGTTGGGGGTGAGGGTGATCGTGTCCTGCAGGGTGATGGAGGTCATCACCATCCGCAGGTCGTGGTAGCCGTCCGGGAGCTTGCCCAGAATATCCAGCGTCAGATTCAGTTTGGCGTAGGCGGGCTCGGTATAGGTCATGATAGGCCTCCGTTTCTGTCGTGTAAGACGTGATGGATCGAGCTTCAATAGGTGTGCTTGCAGAAGGGACAGCGGGGGTAGTCGAAGTCGTGCAGTTTCCCGCAGACGGGGCAGCGGACCTGAGGCGTTTCGGCGGAGGATGCGTCCGCATCGCTGTCGGCAGTGAAGAATTCCACCTTCCCGCAGGCGGGGCAGCAGTAGATCTCCAGCCGCATCGCGCCCGCCAGCAGATTGGGCCAGCTCCCGGTGAGGAAGCTGGTGCGGCCCAGCTGAATATCCTCGGTGAAGGCGTAGCTCATCCGGGTACCGCAGCGCAGGCAGTTGTATATCTTTTCCATCGTGGTCCTCCTGTGATGGTTTCTCGTGCCGCGGTCTGCTCAGGACTGGAAGAGCATGTCCAGCAGCGTATGTCCAGCGGGGAGCGCCATACCGGCCTCGCCGTGGGGCTCGTCGTAAACATTTCCGGCGTGGGTATCCTCGCGGCTGTCGTAGAGCAGAAAGGGGACGGGGTCGCCGTCGTGTCCCCGGGTGGCGGTAAGGGTCTTATGGTCGCTGAGAAGGAGGACGCGGTGGTCCATACCGGCTCGCTCCAGCCGCTCCAGCAGGGGGGACACCAGCTTGCTGTCCAGCCACTCAATGGCCTGCAGCTTGCCGGGCAGGTCGCCGTTGTGGGTACACTCGTCAGGGGCCTCCAGGTGGAGGCAGACAAAGTCGTATTCCTGCAGCTTCTGCCAGGTGGCCTCCAGCTTGCCCTCGAAATTGGTGTCCAGCTCGCCGGTGGCACCGGGGACCTCCACCATCTCCAGTCCCCGCAGCACGGCGATGCCGTGGCAGAGGGGGACCGCACTGACCACAGCGCCGCCGCGGCCGTACTGCTCCTGGAAGCTGGGCAGCTGCGCGGCAGTGCCCTCCGCCCAGAACCAGATGCCGTTGGCGGGCAGCAGACCCGCCTGGCGGCGTTTCTCATTGATGGGGTGGTGGTCCAGGGCCTGGTGGGCCAGACGCATCAGCTGGGCAAAGACCTCCGCCCGCTCGTTTCCACAGGGCAGATGCTGCCCCAGCGCTTCTCCCAGGTGGTCGTGAGGCGGCGTGAGGCGAATGCCGGAGAGGTCGCTGTCGTGCTGCACCGCGATCTGGCGGAATACAGGGAAGCGGTGAAGCTCCATCCGGGCCTCCGCCAGCTTGGCGGAGAAGGCGGGGTCCGCCAGCAGGGCGGCGGTGATGGCCATGGCGTCCTCGCCGTCGATGCTGCCCGCGCTGTGGGACAGGATCTTTTTCTCTTCAAAGGGCATGCCGCCGTCCTCCAGCGCCACCAGGTTGCAGCGGAAGGCGGCGTCGCCGGGGCGCATCGCGATGCCGCAGGCGGCGGCCTCCATGGGGGAGCGCCCCGTGAAGTACCGCAGTGGGTCGCAGCCCAGGATGGACAGGATAGCCGTTTCGCTGCCGGCGGGCAGCGGCTTGGGGCAGTTGATAACGCTGCCCATGATGCCTCTGGCGGCCATGCGGTCGATGGCGGGGATGGAGGCGGTCTGAAGGGGCGTTTTGTTGTGAAGGGCGGGGACAGGGTTATCGGCCATGCCGTCGCCAATGATCAGTAAATATTTCATAGTAGTGGGCCTTTCCGGTGTTCAGCGGCTGTCTGTAAAAGAAGGGCTGTTCAGATTTTCATAAGTCGATTATAGCGCCGCGCTGCTGGTTTTGCAACCAAGAGGCACCGCCATTTTTTGCGGAAATGGGCGCTGACATGATTTTTGGCGTATAACCGGGCCGCGGCAGGGCAGACTAAGAGGGCTATCAAGGGTATCGGAAGGGAGGGAGAGCGATGATGGTGGATCGTGCGGCGCTGGTGCTGGTGATCATCGGCGCGCTGAACTGGGGCGCGGTGGGCCTGTTTGGCTTCGACCTGGTGGCCTTTATCTGCGGCGGGCAGACAGCGGCCCTGTCCCGCGTGGTGTATACGCTGGTGGGGATCGCCGGTCTGTGGTGCGTGTCGCTGCTGTTCCGGGAGCAGGCGGCAGGGGACGCTTCCGTGTGAAAAAAAGAAAATACAAAAAATTGAAAAAAGTTGTTGACAAACGGCGAATGCTGTGTTATAGTTCATATTGTTCCGGCGATGAGCCGCGAAACACAAGGCAATATGGGGGTATAGCTCAGCTGGGAGAGCGCTTGAATGGCATTCAAG
>CAYSDG010000038.1:0-16185 GCA_964429705.1 uncultured Oscillospiraceae bacterium
CATAGGATGACCTCGCTGTTGCCGCCGGCCATAATGTACTCGGCGCTCATGAGCAGCTCCTGCAGGGTGTTGGCCATGCCGCGCTTGAGCAGGATGGGCTTGCGCAGCTTGCCCAGCTGCTTGAGCAGCTCAAAGTTCTGCATATTGCGTGCGCCGACCTGGATCACGTCCACATCCTCAAAGAGCGGGAGATGCTGGGCATCCATGATCTCGGTGACGATGGGGAGACCTGTGGCGGCCTTGGCCTTCAGCAGCAGCCGGATGCCCTCGTCGTGGAGGCCCTGGAAGGCGTAGGGGGAGGTGCGGGGCTTGAATGCGCCGCCGCGCAGCACCTGTGCGCCCGCAGCCTTGACGCTCTGGGCAACGGAGATGATCTGCTCCTCGTTTTCCACCGAGCAGGGACCGGCCATCACCATAAAGTTGCCGCCGCCGATTTTGGCGCCGTTGGCCAGGGTGATGATGGTGTCCTCCTCGTGAAATTTGCGGTTGGCATTCTTATAAGGTTCCTGAATGCGGCGCACAGCCTCCACGATGTCCAGCGCCAGGATGCTCTCCATATCCACCCGGGAGGTGTCACCCACCAGGCCCACCAGCGTGTGGTTGGCACCCACGGAGATGTGGGTCTCCAGACCCATATTGTGCAGCCAGGTGTTGAACAGCTCCACCTGCTGTTTTTCAGCGTTTTTCTTCAAAATGACGATCATAGCAGACAATCTCCTGTTTCAAAAATATTGGATGCGCTCCCCTTGGAACGCGTCAGACAGCTGGTCAGGACAATAAAAAAAGCCTTACAGCTGTTTCGCTGTAAGACTTGAACGGATACCCTATCTCCACC
Source organism: uncultured Oscillospiraceae bacterium (assembly GCA_964429705.1). Lineage (GTDB taxonomy): Bacteria > Bacillota > Clostridia > Oscillospirales > Oscillospiraceae > Pelethomonas. The sequence continues at coordinate 836 of CAYSDG010000038.1, forward strand.
TGTTCGCCGCAGCAAAACAAACCTTATCTACTTGTGTAGATAAAGCGGTAGAAAAAGTATGCGGTTGCGGCGGAAATAAACTGCATCGTAGGAATACCTCGTCGAATGATGTTGACTGTGGGTATTGTAGCACACTTTTTCGGCGGATGCAAGAGAGGATTTTAGTAAATTAAAGAATGAACTGCCGGGATGTGGCTTGACAGAGAGGAATTCCTAGAGTAAGATAGGAAATACTGAGAGGCAGGTGAAGGACAAATGAAGATCTCAGCAAAAAGCCGGTACGCTCTGCGCCTGATGCTGGCGCTGGCCCTGCAGGAGCCGGGGGTCAATCTCTCGGTCAAGACTGTGGCGGAGAACGAGGGAATCAGCGAGAAGTATCTGGAGCAGATCATCCCAGTTCTGGTCCGCAGCGCCTATGTCCGCAGCGTGCGGGGAGCCAAGGGGGGATACCACCTGGTGAAGCGGCCGGAGGAGTACACCGTCGGCATGATCCTGCGCACGGTGGAGGGCAGCATCTCGCCGGTGTCCTGCATGGATGACGAGGTCAACCAGTGCGCCCGCTGCCATGAGTGTGTGACGCTGGACCTGTGGGAGCAGGTGGATTTGGCCATCAGCAATGTGGTGGACCATGTCACACTGGCAGATCTGGTGGACAAACAGCGGCGGATCAACGCAAGATGTGCCGATCATCACAAAGGAAATTGCTGATGAACTATTGACTTTTCTGCGCATCAGCCGTATAGTGATAGTGCTGTAAATCCTATCCGAGTGTAGGATTTGAGATATGAACAATGGCCGGTGTGATGACCGGCTTTCAAAAGAAAGAGGGAACAACACGATGTTTGTTTATGCTGACAACGCGGCGACAACTGCCATGAGCCAGGCGGCCATCGATGCGATGCTGCCTGCGATGCATGAGATGTACGGAAATCCCAGCAGTCTGCACCAGAAGGGGCGCGAGGCCAATCTGGCCCTGATGGCGGCCCGTGAGACGGTGGCCAAGTGCCTGGGCGCGCAGGCGCGGGAGATCTACTTCACCGGCTGCGGTACCGAGAGCGACAACTGGGCCATCACCGAGGCTGCCCGCCTGGGCGCGGCCGAGGGGAAGAAGCACATCATCTCCGACACCATCGAGCACCATGCCGTGCTCCACACGCTGGCCAAGCTGGAAAAGCAGGGCTTCGAGGTCACCTATCTGCCTGTCCACGAGGAGGGCATCGTCAGGGTGGAGGAGCTGAAGGCCGCTATCCGGCCCGACACCTGCCTGGTCACCATCATGTTCTCCAACAATGAGATCGGCACTCTGCAGCCCATCCGTGAGATCGGTGCTGTCTGCCGTGAGAAGGGCGTTCTCTTCCACACGGACGCTGTGCAGGCGGTGGGCCATGTGCCCGTCAACGTGGAGGAGGACAACATTGACATGCTGTCTCTCTCCGGCCACAAGTTCCATGCTCCCAAGGGCGTGGGCGCGCTGTACGTGAAGAAGGGCATCAAGCTGAAGAACTTCATCGAGGGCGGCGCGCAGGAGCGCGGCAAGCGCGGCGGTACCGAGGCGATCCCTTCCATCCTGGCCATGGCCGCGGCGCTGCAGGAGAGCTGCGACCACATGCAGGAGAACATGGAGAAGGTCAGCGCCATGCGCGATAAGCTGATCGAGGGCCTCAGCAAGATCCCCTACTCCCGCTGCAACGGCGACAACGCCCACAAGGCTCCCGGCGTGGTCAGCTTCTGCTTCGAGGGCATCGAGGGCGAGAGCCTGCTGCTGCGTCTGGATATGGCCGGTATCTGCGCCAGCTCCGGCAGCGCCTGCACCAGCGGCAGCCTGGATCCCAGCCACGTGCTGCTGGCACTGGGTATGCCCCACGAGATCGCACATGGCTCCCTGCGTTTGAGCCTGTGTGAGTACAACACCATGGAGGAGGTCGACTATATCCTCGAGCAGGTCCCCCAGGTGGTGAAGACCCTGCGCCAGATGAGCCCCGTCTGGTACAAGATGATGCAAAACGTTGAAGATCCCTATCGGGTTTGAGAGAGGACCATAAAAGAAAGGAAGTATTTGTTATGGCAATGGAATATAGCCAGAAGGTCATGGAGCACTTCGCAGCTCCTCATAATGTGGGTACCATCGAGGACGCCAACGGCGTCGGCGAGGTCGGCAACGCCAAGTGCGGCGACATCATGAAGATGTACCTGAAGATCAATGACGATGAGATCATCGAGGATGTGAAGTTCCAGACCTTTGGCTGCGCTTCCGCCATCGCCACCAGCTCTATCGCTACTGACATGATCAAGGGCAAGCATATCTCCGAGGCTCTGCAGCTGACGAACAAGGCTGTCGTGGAGGCTCTGGACGGTCTGCCCGCCGTGAAGGTACACTGCTCCGTGCTGGCTGAGCAGGCCGTGAAGGCTGCTCTCGCTGATTATTATAAGCGCAAGGGCGTGGAGTTCACGGGTTGCGACTGTGACTGCTGCGACGGCGGCTGCTGCGATCACGACCATGGCCACGGCCACGAGGAAGAGGAGTAAGCTCCCAATAAAAGGTTCTCGGCGGGAAGATATATTCTGGCCTGCCGGGAACCTTTTTAACGCGGTACACCGCTGTAAGGTTGACCGAACTGCTCCGCAAAAATTTATAAAAATAAGAGAAAGTGGCACTATTGCGGAAATAAATTCTTGACAGGCAATGGGGCAGTGTGCTACGATTTCAAATATAGAAAAGTGTTGTTATTTCGCTCTTTTCTGTAACAAGCGAATTAGTGATCGGATGATTGGCCCGGGAGAGATCCTCTTCCCGGAGGACGCCGAAGGGGAACGCGAAAACTCTCAGGCAAAAGGATCGGGCCATGACGATGCTCCGTAGAGTGCAGTCAATTCTGCACGCCGAAGGTGCAACCTGTCTCGCGGCTGAAGCAGCTGGCGGGGCGGGGAATCTCTCAGGTGCATAATCGGAGGCACAAAGTTACTGATGAAGGGGGCTTTGTGCCGCTTTTTATTGGTAACGAAATTCCCCCGCGAATGGACTGAAAAAGTGATAAAATTTTAAGGAGGAACTACTATCATGAGCGAACTGAAACGCACCCAACTGTTTGATGCACACGTGGCCGCTGGAGCAACTCTGGTGGACTTCGGTGGTTGGGAAATGCCTATCCAGTATCCTGCCGGTATCGTGGCTGAGCACCTGGCCTGCCGCAGCAATTGTGGTATCTTCGATGTTTCCCACATGGGCCGTCTGGATATCGAGGGACCTGAGAATGTCAAGTTCCTGCAGCATGTTCTGTCCAGCAATGTCCTGGCTCTGGACCTGAATCAGTCCCAGTATGCTCTGATGCCTGATGAGAACGGCAACGTCATCGACGATGTCTATCTGTATCGCTTTGAGGAGAAGAAGTATCTGCTGGTCATCAACGCCGGCAACATCGACAAGGACCTGGCTCACCTGTACAAGGAAGCTGAGAAGTTCGATGTCAAGATTACCAACGTCTCCGCTGATTTCGCTGCTATCGCTGTCCAGGGCCCCAAGTCCAAGGACATCCTGAAGGTCATGACCGGCGGCGCCGAGGTCACCCCCGAGAACGTCAAGAACGCTCTGAACACCTGCACCATGGACGGCAAGCCTGTCCGCGTGGCTAAGACCGGCTACACCGGCGAGCCCATCGGCTACGAGCTGTACTGCAACAGCGAGGATGCTCTGTACTTCTGGAACCGCCTGATCGAGCTGGGCGCACAGCCTGTTGCTCTGGGCGCCCGCGACACTCTGCGTATGGAGGCTGCTCTGCCCCTGTACGGCCATGAGATGGGCGAGTGCAAGCTGGGCGGCGAGATCCAGGCCTATGCATCTCCCCTGGCCAAGTTCGCTGTCTCCTTTGCTGAGGATAAGGGCGAGTTCATCGGTAAGGCCGCTCTGCGCAAGCAGTTCGAGGCCCTGAAGAAGATCCTCAACCGTGATTTCTCCGCCAACGCTGACCTGCCCTACCGCATCCAGCCCATCTGCCTGCTGGGCAAGGGTGTTCTGCGCGCTGGCTGCCCCATTTACGATGCACGCACCGGCGAGGAGCTGGGTTATGTTACCTCCGGTACCATGATCCCCTACTTCGTTGCTGAGGGCGAGGGCATCGAGTCCGTCATCACCGACAAGAGCGCCAAGCGTTCCATCGGTCTGGCTTACATGAAGTCCCATGTCGTCACCGAGTTCGAGATCGAGGTCGACATCCGCGGCAAGCGCATTCCCGCTGTCGTCACCGCATGCCATATGCGTCAGGATGCTCCTCCCTATACTCGTCCCATCCTGTATAAGAAGACCACCGTCGCAGGCCCCAGCGAGGTCACCGACTATGTCGGCAAGGCCAAGGAGCTGTTCGCCAAGGCTGCTGAGAACCATGTCTGGCGTCAGGAGCAGTGCATCAACCTGATCCCCTCTGAGATGACTCCCTCCCGCGCTACCCGCCTGCTGCAGGTCTCCGATCCCTGCGGCCGCTATGCTGAGCACAAGAAGCAGAAGGCCTTCGACGATGCCGACATCCCCTACTATCAGGGTACCAAGTTCATCGTGGCCTGCGAGGAGCTGCTGACTGCTGAGATGAAGAAGTTCCTGGGCGCAGCACAGGCTGAGACCCGCTGCACCTCCGGCCAGATGTCCAACACCGCTGTCTTCTCCTCCCTGATGGATTGGAAGAACCGCGTTGACCGTAAGCGTCAGCCTCAGCGTCTGGGCTGGATCATGAACAACCACATCGTTCGCGGCGGCCACCTGTCTGCACAGCCCATGGGTGCTCTGCATGACTATGTTGCCACCGATCCTGTCACCGAGAAGCAGATGGTCGTCAACTTCCCCGTCCATATGGACAACCAGTACAAGATCGACGTCGAGGCCACCAAGAAGCTGATCGATCAGTACAAGCCCGAGTTCATCGTTTTCGGTAAGTCCATGGTCCTGCACAAGGAGCCCGTGGCTGAGATCCGTAAGTTCGTCGACGAGCAGGGCATCCAGACCACCATCATGTACGATATGGCACACGTGCTGGGCCTGGTGGGCGACTACTTCCAGAAGCCCTTCGAGGAGGGCGCTGAGATCGTCACCGGTTCCACCCATAAGACCTTCTTTGGTCCTCAGCGCGGTATCATTGGTGTCAGCTACAAGCCCGAGGATCTGAAGTGGAGCCTGTGGGAGACCATGCAGACCCGCACCTTCCCCGGCAGCGTTTCCAACCATCACCTGGGCACCCTGCTGGCTGAGCTGGTCTCCGCCTACGAGATGAACGCCTTTAAGGATGAGTATCAGAAGGCTGTTATCGAGAACGCCAAGTGGCTGGCCAAGTGCCTGGTCGACGAGGGCATGGATGTGGCTGGCGATCCCGCCATCAGCTACACCGAGACCCACCAGGTTATCGTCAAGGTCGGCTATTCCAAGGGCCCCGAGGTCGCTGAGCGCCTGGAGAAGAACAACATCATCGTCAACTATCAGGCAACTCCCGAGGAGGAGGGCTTCACCGCTTCCGGCGCTCTGCGTATGGGCGTCAACGAGATGACCCGTTTCGGCTTCGGCAAGGACGAGTTCAAGAAGCTGGCTCACCTGATCGCTGAGTGCGTCAAGGGCGCTGATGTCAAGGAAGAGGTCATCAAGTTCCGCAGCGAGTATACCGAGATGAAGTACTGCTTCAACGATGAGCAGATGCGCGACATCATGGGCAACTTTGCTGCCACCATCGGCTTCTGATAAGCCGAATCCCTTACTTAGTTCTCACTGTCCCGGAGCGGCAGGAAGCCGCTCCGGGAATAAGAGATTATATTCACAAAAACATTTTGGAGGTACAAAATTATGAACTTTCCTGCCGAGCTGAAGTATACTAAGGATCACGAGTGGATCAAGATGGAGGGCGACATCGCCGTCATCGGTATTTCCGACTTTGCTCAGGACGCTCTGGGTGACGTGGTGTTCATCAACCTGCCCAGCGAGGGCGACGCTGTTACCGCTGGCGAGAGCTTCGGTGATGTCGAGTCCGTCAAGGCTGTTTCCGACGTTGCTTCCCCCGTTTCCGGCACCATCTGCGCCGTCAACGAGGATCTGGCTGATTCTCCCGAGAACCTGAACAGCGATCCCTATGGTTCCTGGATCATCAAGGTCGAGGGCATCACCGGCCAGGATGAGCTGATGGACGCTGCCGCTTACGAGGCCTTCTGCGCCGAGGAGGGCTAATTCAATGGGAAGCTATGTGCCCTCCACTCAGGCGGAGCGGCTCGAGATGCTCAAGGCTATCGGTCTGAAGGATTATAAGGATCTTTACCGCGATGTGCCTGCTGAGATGTATCTCGACACTCCCCTGAACATTCCTGCTGGCATGAGTGAGATGGAAGTTGGCAAGGCTGTTTCCGCTATGGCTGACAAGAACGTTCAGTTCCCTGTCATCCTGCGCGGCGCCGGCGCTTACGACCACTACATCCCCAGCATCGTCAAGTACATCCCCGCCAAGGAGGAGTTCCTGACCGCTTACACCCCCTATCAGGCTGAGATGAGCCAGGGTATCCTGCAGTCCATTTTCGAGTATCAGACCATGATCTGCGAGCTGACTGGCATGGATGTCTCCAACGCTTCCGTTTATGACGGCGCTACCGCTGCCGCTGAGGCTGCCGCTATGTGCCGCGACCGCAAGCGCCGCGTGACTCTGGTCTCCGGTTCTTCCAACCCCGAGACCATCAACGTTGTCCGTACCTACTGCTACGGCACCAACGATGAGATGCGCGTCATCCCCACCAAGGACGGTAAGACCGACCTGGACGCTCTGAAGGAGATGCTGGCTGCCGGTGATGTGGCCTCCGTCTACATTCAGCAGCCCAACTTCAACGGCCTCTTCGAGGACGCTGAGGTCATCGGTGAGGCTGTTCACGCCGCTAACGCCATGTACGTTATGGGCTGCAACCCCATCGCTCTGGGCATCATGAAGACTCCCAAGGACTGCGGCGCTGACATCGCTGTCGGCGAGGCACAGCCTCTCGGTATGCCTCTGAGCTACGGCGGCCCCTACCTGGGCTTCATGGCCACGCTGAACAAGCACATGCGCAAGCTGCCCGGCCGTATCATTGGTGAGACCGTTGACAACAACGGTGACCGCGCTTACTGCCTGGCTCTGCAGGCTCGCGAGCAGCACATCCGCCGTGAGAAGGCCAGCAGTAACATCTGCTCCAACGAGGCTCTGTGCGCTCTGATCGTTGGTGTTTACTGCTCTGCTATGGGCCCCAACGGTCTGGCTTCTGTTGCACAGCAGTCCATGTCCAAGGCTCACTACCTGGCCAACGAGCTGTGCAAGATCCCCGGCATCTCCATGAAGTATGCTGGTGAGTATTTCCACGAGTTCGTCGTCGAGATGCCCAAGGTGGACGAGGTGCTGAAGGCACTGGAGAACGCCGGCATCCTGGGCGGTCTGCCTGTCGAGGGCGGCGTTCTGTGGTGCGCCACCGAGAAGGCCAGCAAGGCTGACCTGGATAAGACTATTGCTATCGTTAAGGAGGTGTGTGCGTAATGAAGCTGATTTTCGAGAGAAGCGTGCCCGGTCATCATCTGGACCTGCTGCCCGCTTGCGATGTTGAGCTGGTGGAACTGCCTGCCGCTCTGAAGCGTGATACCGCACCCGCCCTGCCTGAGGTCAGCGAGACTGAGCTGTCCCGCCACTACACCGAGCTGAACAAGCACGTTCACGGTGTGAACTCCGGCTTCTATCCCCTGGGCTCCTGCACCATGAAGTACAATCCCCGCATCGACGAGGAGATGGCTGCTCTGCCCGGCTTCGCTAACATCCATCCTCTGGCTCCCGCCCACACCACCCTGGGCTGCCAGGAGGCTCTGGACACCACCAAGAAGTACATGTGCGAGATCTTCGGCATGGACGACTGCACCTTCCAGCCCGCCGCCGGCGCTCACGGTGAGTTCACTGGTGTTCTGCTGATCAAGCAGTATCACGAGGCTCACGGCGAGGGCAAGCAGCGTACCAAGATCATCGTCCCCGACTCCGCTCATGGTACCAACCCCGCTACCGCCAACATGTGCGGCTATCAGGTCGTGAACATCGCATCTGCTCCCAACGGCTGCGTGGATCTGGAGGCTCTGAAGGCCGTTCTGGGTCCCGACACCGCAGGTCTGATGCTGACCAACCCCAACACCGTGGGTATCTTCGATGAGAACATCCTGGAGATTACCCGTCTGGTCCACGAGGTGGGCGGCCTGTGCTACTACGATGGCGCAAACCTGAACGCTGTTATGGGCGTTGTCCGCCCCGGCGACATGGGCTTCGACTGCATCCACTCCAACCTGCACAAGACCTTCGCTACCCCCCACGGCGGCGGCGGCCCCGGCGCAGGTGCTGTCGGTTGCAAGGCCCACCTGGCTCCCTATCTGCCCAAGTCCGCTCTGCTGGGCGGCGGCGACAGCATCCAGGTCCGCAGCTTCAACGGTAACTTCGGCGTTGTCCTGAAGGCTATGACCTACGTCATGACTCTGGGCCGCGAGGGTATCCCCGAGGCTGCTCAGAACGCCGTTCTGAACGCCAACTACCTGCAGGCCAAGATCAAGGGCACCTTCACTCCTGCCTTCGATCGTATCTGCATGCACGAGTTCGTTCTGGATCTGAGCAAGTACTATAAGGAGACCGGCGTGTCCGCTCTGGACGTGGCCAAGACCCTTATCGACTACGGTATGCATCCCCCGACGATCTACTTCCCTCTCATCGTCCACGAGGCTCTGATGCTGGAGCCCACCGAGACCGAGGACCGCGCTACCCTGGATTGGGCTGCAGATGTCTATCGTCAGCTGTATGAGCTGGGCTACAAGGATGCCGAGTACATGCACAATGCTCCTCACAACACCTATATCGGCCGTCCCGACGACGTTCGTGCTACCCGTACTCCCGTCGTCCGCTGGGCTAAGGCTTGATCTTGCAGGTCGTACTCCAGTACATTTTCTAAAATGTGCGTAACAACGCTTCCGGAAGAGGCGGGCGGGCTTTGGCCCGCTCCCTCTCCGGGAGATGTTGTGCTGTAAGCGCAGATGCCGCGGTGTCAGCCAAGGCTGCGCAAGCAGGGAGTTCATGCGAGCGCATATAACCGCGGCAGAAAAAATAGGTCTGCCGCGGTTAATTCACAGGGTGAAAACGCTGAAGCGTCTGCTTTGCAGGCGCGTCAAGTGTCGAGCGCCTATATATGTCCGCAAGGACGCCATCATTTATAATTTAATTAGGAGGAATCCTTGTCATGAATTACAATCGTTCTTACAACTTCTCCGCTGGTCCCGCTACCATGCCCGAGTCCGTTCTGGAGGAGATCCGCGATGAGATGATGAACTACCGTGGTTCCGGTATGTGCGTCATGGAGATGAGCCATCGTTCCAAGGTCTATCAGCAGATCATCGACGAGGCCGAGCAGGATCTGCGCGACCTGATGGGCATCCCCGACAACTACAAGGTCCTGTTCATCCAGGGCGGCGCTACTCTGCAGTTCGCCATGATCCCCATGAACCTGATGAAGAACGGCGTGGCCTGCTACTATGAGACCGGCGCTTGGTCCAAGAAGGCTATTGCCGAGGCCAAGAAGTACGGCGAGGTCGTGGTCCTGGGCTCCAGCAAGGATAAGAACTACAGCTACATCCCCGCTGAGAACACCGCTGACATCCCCGACAACGCTGACTACGTCTACATCTGCGAGAACGAGACCATCCATGGTACCACCTGGCCCAAGCTGCCCGACACCAAGGGCAAGGTCCTGGTCTCCGACCAGAGCTCCATGTTCCTGTCCAAGCCCTGCAACGTGTCCGACTACGGTCTGATCTACGCTGGCGTGCAGAAGAACGTCGGCCCCGCCGGCATGGTCGTGGTCATCATCCGCGAGGATCTGATCCGCGATGATCTGTGCGACAAGGTCCCCACCTACATGAGCTACAAGATCCATGCTGACAACGGCTCCATGTACAACACCCCCAACTGCTGGGCTATCTACTGCTGCGGCAAGGTCTTCAAGTATCTGAAGAGCATTGGCGGTCTGAAGGCTATGGAGCAGATGAACATCGACAAGGCTCAGGTCATGTACGATTTCCTGGACAGCTCCAAGATGTTCAAGGGCACCGTTGTGAAGGAGGCTCGTTCTCTGATGAACATCCCCTTCGTTACCGGCGACGCCGAGCTGGATGCCAAGGTCGTTGCAGCTACCAAGGAGGCTGGCTTCGATAACCTGAAGGGCCACAAGTCCGTTGGCGGTCTGCGCGCATCCACCTACAACGCCATGAGCAAGGAGGGCGTCCAGGCTCTGGTCGACTTCCTGAAGAAGTTCGAGGCTGAGAACGCCTGAGCGTTTTCCTGATCGTTTCCCAAGCATTGATCCAACAATAAATTTTTCGTAAGGAGATTGTTCGTCATGAGAATTCTGGTTACTGACGGTATGGATAAGACCGCTCTGGAGCAGCTGAAGGCTAACGGCCACGAGGTCGTGGAGCAGTTCTACGCTCCCGAGGAACTGGGCGCTGCCCTGCGTGACTTCGATGCTGTTGTGGTCCGCAGCGCTACCAAGGTTCGCGCCAACCACATTGATGAGGCTAAGGGCGGCAAGCTGAAGCTGATCATCCGCGGCGGCGTGGGCGTTGACAACATCGACGTCAAGTACGCTGAGGAGAACGGCATCACCGTGAAGAACACCCCCCGTGCTTCCTCCAACTCCGTTGCCGAGCTGGCTATGAGCCACATGTTCTCCTGCGCCCGTTACATCTCCATTGCTGGCCACACCATGCGTGAGGACAAGTGGGAGAAGAAGGCCTACGGCAAGGGCATCGAGCTGGGCGGCAAGACTCTGGGTATCATCGGCTTTGGCCGTATCGGTCAGGCTCTGGGCCGCATGGCCAAGGGCATCGGCATGGAAGTCATCGCTCAGGATATTTTCCATGTTCCCGGCATCGAGGAGCAGATGGGTATGAAGTATGTCGAGCTGGACGAGCTGTTCGCCAAGGCTGACTTCATCTCCCTGCACACCCCCTCTCTGAACGGCGTGAAGCTGATCAGCAAGGAGAACATCGACAAGATGAAGGACGGCGTCGTCTTCATCAATACCTCTCGTGGTGACAACGTCAACGAGGCTGATCTGCTGGAGGCTCTGAACTCCGGTAAGGTCCGCGCCGCTGGCCTGGATGTCTACGCCGAGGAGCCCGCTACCAACAAGGAGCTGTACAGCCATCCCGCTGTCTCCTGCACCCCCCATATCGGTGCTGCTACCAAGGAGGCTCAGAAGCGTATCGGTGCTGAGATCGTCGACATCATCGAGGCTTTCGGTAAGTAATTTTCTCTGCGCGGCAGAGCGGAGGGTCTCTGCTCTGCCGCCTTTTTATCCCTGTTAGATTTCTGAAGAAAGAAGGAGATTCCTATGAATACCAATGCATTCCTGCCCGCTGATATTCTGCTCCCCAAGAATTGTGACATGTCCAAGTGGGCAGTCATCGCCTGCGATCAGTTCACCTCCGACCAGGCCTACTGGGATCGCGTCCGCGCCAACGCTGCCGGTTCCGTTTCCACCATCAACCTGATCCTGCCCGAGGCAGAGCTGGGTACCGAGAAGGAAGCTGAGCACACTGCCGTGATCAACAAGACCATGGCTGAGTACATGGCTAACGATGTTTTTGAGACCTACACCAACAGCCTGATCTATGTGGAGCGCACCCTGGAGAACGGCTCCATCCGTATGGGTCTGATGGGTATGGTGGACTTGGACGCCTATGATTACACCATTGGCGCTACCTCCGCCATCCGCGCTACCGAGCGCACCGTCACCGAGCGTATTCCTCCCCGTCAGCGCGTTCGCCGCGACGCTCCCATCGAGCTGCCCCACATCCTGATGCTGTGCGATGACCACGACAAGGTCCTCATCGAGCCCATCGCCGCCAAGAAGGACAGCCTGAAGAAGATCTACGATTTTGATCTGATGGAGGGCGGCGGTCATATCGCCGGCTGGCTGGTGGACGGCAAGGACGTTGAGGAGTTCAACGCCGCTCTGGCCGATTATTCCGCCAATGTCGGCAAGAAGTACGAGGGCCTGAAGGGCGTGCCCATGGTCTTCGCTGTTGGCGACGGCAACCACTCTCTGGCTACCGCAAAGAGCTGCTATGAGGAGCTGAAGAAGAACAACCCCGGCAAGGATCTGAGCAACCATCCCGCACGCTATGCGCTGGTGGAGCTGGAGAACATCCATGATCCTTCCCAGGCCTTCGAGCCCATCCACCGTGTCATTTTCAACACCGACACCAAGAAGATGCTGGAGACAATCCAGAACACCTGCTGCGCAGAGGGTGGTTACCCCGTCAAGTGGTACATTGGCTCCGAGAGCGGCACCATCTATCTGGATCGCGCCAAGAGCGAGCTGGCTGTTGGTGTTCTGCAGACCTTCCTGGATGAGTATCTGAAGGACAACGCCGGTGAGATCGACTACATCCACGATGATGACGCACTCATCAGCCTGGCTGCCAAGGAGAACGCTATCGGCTTCCTGCTGCCCTCTATGGAGAAGAGCCAGCTGTTCCGCGGCGTTATCGCTGACGGCGTGCTGCCCCGCAAGACCTTCTCCATGGGCCACAGCCGTGAGAAGCGCTACTATCTGGAGGGCCGCAAGATCAAGTAATTGATCTGCACCACCCAATATTGCAAACTGTAATGGCACCCCGCGAAAGCGGGGTGCCATTTGCTTTTTAGTGGACTTCACAGCAAAATAGGTTGCTTTTTTTTCCTGTACCCGATACTATTGTTTTGATCCGTGCTGCTCTGGAACAGGGCGGCAGGAGGTATGAATATGCCGGGACTGATGCGGAGTCCTGCCGGAAGCTGGAGTATACGGCGGACGAAGCTTTGTTGGGCGGACAAATGTAGTTATCCACAGAGGAGGATGCATGTGGAAAATCAGCTGCGCCGGGATGCGGCGTATATCATAGAGCGGTCCATTGCCCAGGTGCTGCCGGACGCGGCGGTACAGCGGGCGCTGGAGGGCCGCAAATTTTCGGGGAAAGTGGTGCTGGCGGCAGTGGGAAAGGCGGCCTGGCAGATGGCAAAGGCCGCAGACAGTTGCCTGGGAGAGCGAATATCCGCCGGTGTGGTGGTCACCAAGTATGGCCACAGCAGGGGACCGATCGCTGCGTACACCATCGTTGAGGCGGGGCATCCCGTTCCGGATGAGAATTCCTTCCGGGGGACCGAGGCGGTGCTGCGCCTGGTGGAGCCGCTGGGGGAGGGGGACACGGTGCTCTTCCTTCTGTCCGGCGGAGGCAGCGCGCTGTTTGAAGGGCCGCTGATCCCGGCGGAGGAGCTGCAGGACATCACCAATCATCTGCTGGCCTGCGGGGCGGACATCGTGGAGATGAATACGATCCGCAAACGCCTGTCCGGCGTGAAGGGGGGACGCTTTGCCCAGCTCTGCGCCCCAGCCCGCATATTCTCCGTGGTGCTCAGCGATATTTTGGGTGACCCGCTGGATATGATCGCCTCAGGCCCCGCCTGCCCTGACAGCGCTGACTGCCGGCAGGCAGTGGCCGTGGCGGAGAAGTACGGCCTGCGGCTCTCTCAGCGGGCCTGGGAGCTCCTGCGGGAGGAGACGCCGAAGGTGCTGGAGAATGTGGAGTCCGTCATCACCGGCAGCGTGAGTCAGCTCTGCGGGGCGGCAGCAGCGGCCTGCGCGGAGCTGGGCTATGAGCCTGTTGTGCTGACAGACCGGCTCTGCTGCGAGGCACGGGAGGCAGGCAGCTTCCTGGCATCTATCGCCCGCAGCCATGCCGGGGATGGGCGGCCGATGGCATTCCTGGTCGGAGGCGAGACCGTTGTGCATCTGACCGGTAAGGGAAAAGGCGGGCGGAACCAGGAGCTGGCTCTGGCGGCCGCTGAGGGAATCCGCGGGCTGGATAATGCTCTGGTATTCTCCATCGGCTCCGATGGGACAGACGGCCCCACAGACGCCGCAGGGGGCATTGTGGACGGCGCAACAGCTGTGAGGCTGGAGCAGCTGGGACTCAAGATCCATCAGGTGCTGCGGGAGAACGATGCTTATCACGCGCTGGAGCAGGCAGATGGTCTTCTGCGCACCGGGCCTACAGGTACCAATGTCAACGATGTGGCGGTGGTTCTGCTGGGAGCGGGATGACTTGCGCGGCCGGAAAAAACGTGCTATGCTGGAACAATCAAACAAAGGGAGCGTGTGTTCGCGCTCACGAATGGAGGAAAACCGAATGCTGAAAGAGATCTCTGTACAGGAGTTGAACATGAATCCCGTGACGAAGATCGGCGATGAGTGGATGCTGGTCACCGCGGGCGATGGCGAGCGGGGCTACAATACCATGACGGCCAGTTGGGGGCATCTTGGCTCCATCTGGTGCGGCGGCACGTCTGTCATCTATGTGCGGCCTCAGCGCTATACCAAACAATTTGTGGACCGGGAGCCGCTGTATACGATCTGCTTCTTCCCGACGGAATACCGGAAGCAGCTGGCCTATCTGGGCAGCCACTCCGGCCGGGACGAGGACAAGGTGGCAGCGGTGGGTCTGACACCGGTCTTCGGGGACGGCTATACCTACTTCCAGGAGGCCAGCCTGGTGATGGTCTGCCGCAAGCTCTATCAGGCACCCCTGAAGGAGGAGTACTTCGTGGACCGTGAGGTCATGGAGAAGGCGTACCCCAAGCGGGATTTCCACGATATGTATGTGGGAGAGATCGTAAAGGTGCTGAGCGTGTAATTCCAATGCAGGAAAAAGCCGCCCGCGCCGCCCCTATCTAGGGCGGCGCGGGCGGCTTTTGTTGCCGGTGAGCGCTGAGAGAAAAAGCGCTGCCGCTTCTTGCATCGGCAGGCAGTATGAAAAAAACGACCAAGTCATTTGACTTGGTCGTTTACTGGTCCGAGTGTTGAGATTCGAACTCAAGGCCTCTTGAACCCCATTCAAGCGCGATACCAAACTTCGCCACACCCGGATGTTGACAAGCAATCGCTGTCGACTTGTTTAATATAGCACAGGTGTTGAGAAATTGCAAGCCTTTTTTGCATTTTTTCAAAAAATATTTTTTTGATATATTTTTTAGATTTTTTTGAAAAATCTGTTGACAAAAAGGGGGGACTATGCTAATATCTATCTTGCGCCTGCCTGAAACCGATTGGGAGAGATGTCCGAGCGGTTTAAGGAACCGGTCTTGAAAACCGGCGATGTGCAAGCATCCGTGGGTTCGAATCCCACTCTCTCCGCCATTTTTCTTCAGACCGAATTAAATAGCGTGTTGTTTATTCGACTATGCGGAAGTACCCAAGTGGCCGAAGGGGCTCCCCTGCTAAGGGAGTAGGGCGTGTAAAAAGCGCCGCGGAGG
>CAYSDG010000039.1:0-15872 GCA_964429705.1 uncultured Oscillospiraceae bacterium
CCAGGGGGGCCACCTCGATGTTGCCCCGCTCCAGATATTTCTGATAGGTCTCCGCCCCCAGCATGTCAAAGAGAGCATCATACAGGGGACGCAGATAGGGGTCCACCTTGCTCTGCAAGTCGCCGGGCAAAAAGCCCAGCCGCTCGCCCGCCTCCACAGCGGGGCGGGTCAGGATGATGCGGTTGATCTGCTTTTCGCGGAAGGCGGCCACCGCGGCGGCCACCGCCAGATAGGTTTTGCCGGTACCGGCGGGGCCGACGCCGATGGTCACCGTATTTTTCATCACCGACTGGACATAGCTCTTCTGTCCGATGGTTTTGGGTTTCACGGGTCTGCCCTTGGCGGTGATGCAGATGACGTCCTGGGTCAGCTCGCTGACCTTGTCCTCCTGACCGCTGCGGGCCAGACCGATGACGTAGCGCAC
Organism: uncultured Oscillospiraceae bacterium; assembly: GCA_964429705.1. Lineage (GTDB taxonomy): Bacteria > Bacillota > Clostridia > Oscillospirales > Oscillospiraceae > Pelethomonas. Next base: position 425 of record CAYSDG010000039.1, read on the forward strand.
CGTCTGCTCACCGATGGCCTCCCCGCGGCTGGAGAGATTCAGCAGCGCATTGATGGCTTTGGCGGCCATGATGGTGTCCTCCACATCGCCGTTGATGCGAAGCTCCCCCTCGCGATTGGTGACCACCACGCCGAACTCCGACTCGATCAGGCGGATATTCTCGTCAAAAGAGCCGAAAATATTCACTGCCTGCTCGATCCGTTCGATCTCGATCCTCTGTTCCATAGCTGATGCTTTACTCCTTTGGTATCTCAACTGGTATCGCAACGAAGCTGCCGATCTCCTCCTGACACTCCGCCAGAAGCGTGATCTGCAGCGTATCTCCGATCCGTTCCTTCTGCAGCTCGGTCCGCAGGATCTGGCCGTCCTCCAGATAGCCCTCCAGCCGCTCCAGCAGGATCCCCTCCGCCAGAGCCAGAGCGTCCCGCTCGGTGCGGCGGGTCTCCTGGGTCTCATAGGTCCGCAGCCGCTCGCTGACGATCGTCACCGGAAGCAGCACACCTCCGGGCAGCGTACACTGTCTGTAATTTACTATTTTATCACAGGTATCCCCGGAAATGCTACTGCCAAAATGCAGGTTCAGCCGCTTTTTTCCTATGATCAGGGCGTGTTTGACGGTCTCATCGCCGGTGCAGACCTTTTCCGACACCGTGAGGGGTACCCGGCAGCGCAGGGTGTACCAGGTGCGGCCCCACACCTCGCCCATGCCCCGGAGGTATCTGGCTCCGGCGAAGTCGTTTTCCACCACGCCGCTGATAAGCAGTTGCCCCTGGGTCACGGTGGCCCCCGGCAGCACCATTTTTTCCCCATCGAAAACGTGGATGTCGGTAATGAGGGCATCACGCCTGGCCACAGTATTCCCGGGCTGCCGCTTGCTGATGATCTCCGGCACGGGGATGCGCTCGCGTACCTGGACGTAGGCCCGGCTGCCCTTTACGTTGACGGCGATGTAGCTCAGCTCCGGCAGATCCAGAAGGATGTCGTTTCGCAGCTCAAAGGAGTTTACCCCCAGACCAAAGCTGCCGAAGGTCACGCCGTGCTTCTCCAGCGCCCGCAGGATCTCCAGATCCGACACGGACTGGTTGCCCTCAATGTCAAAATCCCAGATGAAGAAGGAGCCTGTCAGCAGCGCCGCCAGACAGAGCCCCAGGGTGATCCACAGCCCAAGGCGCAGGCGCATCCGTCCAACGAAGAAGGGGACACCCCGCCAGCTGCGGGCCTCCAGCTGGCAGTCCAGACGGCGGCTCAAACGCCGCAGCCGCTTCCAGTCCCGCCGGGTCATTGTGAAGGTAAACGCCACCGCCGACTCCCACTCCAGATCCCAGAACCGCAGGGCGTGCTCCGCGCAGATGTTCAGCACCCGCTCGGGAAAACCGCTTTCCACCCGCCCGGTCACCTGCCCGGCCAGCAGATTTGTGATATGCCGATACATCTCAGACCACCCACTCCACGCTTTGCAGCGTCCCCTGGATGCGCAGGGCATCCCCGGTCATGCTCACCAGCACCAGGTCCCGACCCCGCACCCGCAGGATCATGCCGCTTCCGCTGATGGAGATCTCTTCGCCGCTGTAGGCGATGATCCCCCGGTGATGCTCCATGTAGAGCTGCCGATTGCCCAGCACCTCCACATGGGGCAGCCCCGCCACCAGGTCCACCGGCAGATCAAACAGCTCCGCCGCTCCGCTGAGTACCAGCTTCTCCCGCTTTCCTCGCTCCATAGGTCACCTCGTTTTTCCGTTCTGTGTTGCCTGCGTCGTTCTCCACTATGATATGCCGCTGCTGCGGCTTTTTTTCCGGGGACATATGAAGGCTCTTGACAAGCAGAAAAATATGTACTATTGCATTAACCGGATAATGCTTGTCGTCAGCAGCGCGGAGATACAGACCACGCATGAGATGCTGTCGGCGGGGGTGCGGGCGGTGCAGCAGGTCCTCTTCCCCAGCGCCGTGCTGGATCTGCTCCTGGCGGTGGTTTTCTTCCTGGCCACCAACTATATTTTGAGCCGAAAGCTGAATCTGGAGTGATATAAAAGCCCGGACAGGTCTGGACCTGTCCGGGCTTTCATATACTTTAGCGGTGATGCTATGAAACGAATGATCCCCATGGGGGCGGCACTTTTTCTGACCGCCCTTCTGCTGCTCAACCCCAAGGCCGCGGCTGCGGCGGCGGAGGAGGGGCTGCGCCTGTGTGTCCGCACGGTGATCCCGTCCCTGTTTCCTTTTTTTACGGCGGTGGGTCTGTTGACGCAGCTGGGAGCGGCAGAGACTCTGCAGGGGCTGTTTGCGCCATTGATGGGGCCTCTCTTTCATCTGCGGGGGGCGTGCGCCCTGCCGCTGCTGGCGGGGCTGCTGGGCGGCTATCCCACCGGGGCCAGGACAGCCGCCGCGCTCTATCGGGAGGGAACGCTGCAGCGGGAGGAGGCGGAGCGCCTGCTGGGCTTCTGCAACAACTGCGGCCCGTCCTTTCTGCTGGGCTATGTGGGCGCGGGAACGCTGGGCAGCAGCGCCCTGGGCGGGCGGCTTTTGCTGGTCCATGTGGTCTCGGCACTGCTGACGGGGATGCTTGTGTGCCGGATCCGGCCGGTCCGGTGCGCCCCGGCGCTCCCCAGCCGACTGCCCGCTGTGCCGCAGACCTTTGCCCGGAGCGTTACCGGCGCGGTGTCGAGGGCTCTGTCCGCCACGCTGAGCATCTGTGCCTATGTGGTGAGCTTTCGCACGGCGGCGGCCCTGCTGCCCCTGCCGCCGCTGTGTCTGGGCGCGGTGGAGCTGATCAGCGGCCTGGCGGCCCTTCCGAGTGGACGGGCGGGTTTCGTCCTGGCAGCGGCTTTTACCGCCTGGGGTGGGCTTAGTGTCCACTGTCAGTCGGCGGCGGTGGCGGAGGAGCTGTCCATGAGGTGGCACTGGCGGGGCAAGGCGATACAGACGGTCATCGCCGCCGCACTGGCGGCACTGGCATGGCCGACATAGGAGAGCCGCCGCGCGATGTCAGATTTTTCCTGCGTGACCCGGTGCAAAACTGCGTGTGCGCCGCATGAAAAGTCCGCTTCTGGTCATACTGAGGGGGAAAAGGAGTGATGCACCATGGCAAGTGACGCCACAGGGAAGACCGGCATCCACATCACCTCGGAGATCGGGCAGCTGCGCACGGTGATGCTGCATCGCCCGGGGCGGGAGCTGGAAAATCTGATGCCGGAGTATTTGGAACGGCTGCTGTTTGACGACATTCCCTATCTGAAGGTAGCCCAGCAGGAGCATGACGCCTTCGCCCAGTGCCTGCGGGACGCAGGGGTGGAGGTGCTGTATCTGGCGGATCTGGTGGGCGAGACCATCGCCGACCCGGAGGTCCGCCGGGAGCTGGTGGAGCAGTTCCTGGACGAGGCGGATCTGCAGAACCACCGGGTCCGGGACATCCTGCGCGGCTACTTCGCGGACATGGAGGACGGCGAGCTGGTCAGCACCATGATGGCCGGCGTGCGCAAAAGCGAGGTGCGGGGCTTTGAGACGGGGAAGCTGGCGGACCATCTCAGCTATCGCAGCGGCGATTACCCCTTCCTGGTGGACCCTATGCCCAACCTCTACTTTACACGGGACCCCTTCGCTGTCATCGGCGGCGGCGTGTCTATCCACCGGATGCACACCGTCACCCGCAGTCGGGAGACCCTCTTCGGCAAGTTCATCTTCCAGTACCACCCCAGGTACAAAAATGTCCCCAAGTGGTATGACCGGGGGGAGAGCTCCTCGCTGGAGGGGGGCGACATCCTGATCCTGTCTCCCCAGGTCATCGCCGTTGGCATCAGTCAGCGGACCCAGGAGGACAGCATCGACAAATTTGCCCACACAGTGCTGTCTCTCAGCCCCACGTTCCGGAAGGTCCTGGCCTTTGATATTCCCAAGACCCGGTCCTTTATGCACCTGGATACGGTGTTCACCATGGTGGACCGGGACAAGTTCACGGTCCACCCCAATATCCTGCGGGAGATCACGGTGTTTGTCATGGAACTGGTGGACGGCAAAGTGCGCATCCGGGAGGAGCAGGGGCGGCTGGAGGACATTCTGAAAAAGCACCTGGAGCTGGACCGGGTGCAGCTGATCCGCTGCGGAAGCGACAGCGTCATCGATGCCTCCCGGGAGCAGTGGAGCGACGGCAGCAATACCCTGGCTATCGCCCCGGGCGAGGTGGTGGTCTATGGCCGAAATTATGTCACCAACCGCATCCTGGAGGACAACGGCATAAAGCTCCACACCATCCCCTGCTCGGAGCTGAGCCGTGGGCGGGGCGGCCCCCGCTGCATGAGCATGCCCTTTATCCGGGACGATCTGACGAAATAACAAAGGAGAGCAGCTATGGCAGTCAACTTAAAAGGAAGAAGCTTTCTTACCCTGATGGATCTCACCCCCGGCGAGATCCGCTATCTGCTGGATCTGGGCCACGACCTGAAGGCCAAGCGCCGCGCGGGCATCTGTGACCCTACTATGGCGGGCAAGCACATCGTGCTGCTGTTTGAAAAGACCTCCACCCGCACCCGCTGCTCCTTCGAGGTGGCAGCCACCCAGGAGGGGGCCCACGTCACCTATCTGGACGCAGGCAGCAGCCAGATGGGCAAGAAGGAGAGCCTGGAGGACTCCGCCAGGGTGCTGGGCCGCTTCTTTGACGGCATCGAGTATCGCGGCTATGACCAGAAGGTGGTGGAGGACCTGGCGAAATACAGTGGCGTGGCTGTGTGGAACGGACTGACCGATGTGGACCACCCTACCCAGATCCTGGCGGACATGATGACCATTGAGGAGCACTGCGCCAAGCCCCTGAAGGACGTGAAGGTGGTGTTCCCCGGCGATGTGCGCAACAATATGTGCTATGCCTGGATGTACGGCTGCGCCAAGATGGGGATGCACTTTGTGGGCCTTGGCCCCCGGGAACTGGCGGAGGATGTGGACCAAAGTGTGATGGAGCGGGTGGAGGCTGTAGCCCGGGAGACCGGGGCGGTGATCGAACTCACCGATGACCTCGGCGCTCTCCGCGGCGCGGATGTCATCTATGGCGATGTGTGGGCCAGCATGGGGGAGGAGACGCTGATCCCGGAGCGGGTTCGCCTGCTGACGCCCTATCGGGTCACCCGGGAGACGATGGAGCGCACGGGCAACCCCAATGTGCTGTATATGCACTGCCTGCCCGCCTTCCACGATTTTGAGACCAAAATGGCCAGAGAGTGGAAGGACAAGGGTGTGGATATCCGGGAGGTCACCGACGAGGTGTTCCGCAGCCGACACAGCGTGGTGTTCGACGAGGCGGAAAACCGGATGCACTCCATCAAGGCCATTATGGTGGCCACTATTGGACACTGATAGGACGAAAAAGCGCGCCGCGGCTGCGGCGCGCTTTCCTGCTTTGAGGGGTGTCCGGCGCTTTTTATGACTTGTCGGCGGTAAAATCGCTCGCTGGAGGCAACTAGAGGAACAAATAGATACCGGCTAACGAGAAAGCTGGGGTGCGATCCAGTCATTCCACTCCCATGTGGACAGAAGCGCCCCCTTCGCATCAAACAGCTCCACCGCGCAGGGCCAGCAGAACTGCCGGGGGCCGGTGGGCCCCGATATGCTGATGGCGGATTCTTCAGCGTTTTTTAAATGTTCACCATCGGCATAGTACTGCCTTTCCAGTTGGAAGAACCAGACGCTGCCCTGTTTTTCGCCCGCCATGGTATACACCTGGTCGAAGCTGTCGATGGTCAGGCGCAGATGCAGCAGGGCGCGTTGGGCCCGGGCGGGGGCATCCACCAGCAGGAAGGCCGGGGCGAGATATCTGTGGGCGGTGCCGGCGGGGCTGTAACGGGTGCGCTCCGGCAGCTGGATCAGGGTGGGGCCGTCCGCAGACCTGGGCCAGAGATAGAAGCGGCCTGTATCACTGCCGGTGGAGACATAGAGGGGGCCCAGCCCCACCACCATACTGCTGTCGTTGTAGGCGCGGCCTGTGTATGTCCAGATGATGCGGCTCTCATTCACCATGTGCTGCCGTTCGACCCGGTGCAGCGCCAGCTCCATGGTGGGCAGGGGGAAGCCTTTCACCGCCCACAGCAGGGCGGCCAGAAGCAGGGTGATGACCAGATTTCGCGCCATGCGGCGCATATGCCTTTCTCTCACGGCAGCGTCACCTCCTCCGTTTCCAGATCCAGACGCAGGACATCGCCGCTGTAGCCCAGGGGGATGTCCAGCTGGGCGGGGATGTCTGCCGGACTGTTCAGCTCCAGCACCAGCTCGTAGCAGATGGAGGCGGGGCCGCTCTGGTAGGTGGAGCAGAACAGGTTATTATCCGGGGCTTGGTTTTGCCGGAGATAGCGGTGGCCCTGGTCGTCGGTGACGGTGTGGGCAAGGATCATCCACTGGTCGCCGCTGCCTGGCTCCCACAGCCGCCAGGTGCGGCTCTCCAGACAGATCATCAGGCGATAGTGGGGAATTTCATCGTGAGCGACATATTCTTCCGTCCATGCACAGGGGACGGAGAGCTGGTAGCCCCGCAGAGATATGCTGCCCTCCGGCTCCCAGGTATCCAGTACATGGACAGTGTGCTCTCCGGCGGCGGTGGTGTAGGTGTAGACGCTCCCGGCGCTGGCGGGGAGGGTGGGGTGATAGTAATCTGGAAGCAGGTCGTGCCGCTGATCGACCAGCGTGACGGCCAGCCACAGTGCCATCAGTACCAGGAGCCACTGGCTGCACCGCCGCAGGTATCCCCACAGGGGAGCGTGGATGTGGCCCAGCTCCCGGGCGACCTCCGCCGGGTCCCCCATGGCGGACAGAGCGGCCTTCCGTGCGGCGGCATCGTCCAGTCCCTGTGCGCGGGCGCTGTCCATGCGGTCGGCAATGTGGGCTTCCAGCTCCCGGCGGACGGCGGTCCGGTCCGGAGCGAAGCGGATCTGCTCCGTGGCCCGGTCCAGCCAGTGGCTGACCGCAGCGCCGTAGGGCGTGCGCTCCTGTTTCATAGGAAATCTCCTTTCGGTCAGGGGATCAGCAGCCGCAGCCGCTCCTGCAGCTGGACCAGCTGGGGGAAGAGCATGGGATAGTCTGCGCGGGCCCACAAAATGGCGACGCAGAGCAGGATGACCAGTGTATAGAGCAGCGTCATGCGCTGGTGTTTACGCTTTAGCATCAGGTGATGGCTCCTTTCTTCAGATCCACGTGGAGGACTAGATCGCCGCCGCCGATGGGGATGTCCACCTGCTCTGGCGTCTCGTGGTTGCCCAGCCCCAGCCGCAGCCGGTACCAGGTGACGCCGAGGCGGCCCTCATAGGGGGTACAGATGGCGACCCGCTCCACTTTTTCCTGGAAACGGCGGTCGGAGTAGCGTACGCCGTCGCTGTCGGTCAGAATGTGCTGTGCCACCATTTCCTGCCTGGGAAGGGCCTGCCCCCACAGCAGGGGCGTGCTGGCCTTGATGTACAGGACCAGGGTGTTGCTGATGGTGGTGGGCTGGCCGTTCTTGTCGTAGTAGATCTGCTGCTCCACCCAGGCGGCGGGGAGGGAGAGCGTATGGCCCGCGGAACGGACCTTGCCGGAGATGGTGTATTCCGCGATGGTGTCCACCGAGCTTCCGTAGGTGGTGCGCTGCCCTCTCGGCGGCGCGGGTGGCGAGGCGAGGGTATCAGCTTCCAACTCGGAGGATGTCACGCCACCCAGATTCATGGAGGTGTCCATGCCGGTGAGAAAGTCCAGGTTGTCCTTGTTGAAGGGGGACAGGACGCACAGCAGCAGCAAAATAGCTGCCAGGCGGGCGGTGAAATGGGCGCGGCCCCAGGAGGGGCGGTGGAGCTGGGCCAGCTGGGGGCGAAGCGCGCGGGCATCGCCCATATCATCTACGGCCCGGGAGAGCGCCTCGGCTTCGTTCAGTCCCTGGGCGCGGTAGGACTCCGACCGATCGGCAATGTGGTTGAAAAGCTCCTGGCGGACAGCGGTGCGGTCGGTTTTGCAGTGGATGTCCCGGGTGGCATCGTCCAGCCAGCGGTTGCGCTTGCCTTGGCTGATGAAGGTCTCGCCGCTGGCGAGCGTGTCAGGTTTCATGATGTGCCCTCCTTATGCCTCTGCCAGAATGGCGGTAACAGTGGAGGCATAGCGGCTCCACTCCTCTTTTTTCTCCGCCAGGGCCTTCAGTCCGTGGGCGGTGATGCGGTAGTACCGCCGGGCGCGGCCGCTGGGGGCCTCCCGCTCCTGAGCGGTGACCAGTCGGTCCCGCTCCAGCGTGTGCAGGATGGGATAGAGCGTTCCCTCCTTCAGCTGGAACACGTTGTTGGAGCGGCGCTCCAGCTCCTCGATGATCTGGTAGCCGTACATCTCCTGATTTTTTAACAGCGCCAGCACCAGCATGGTGGTGCTGCCCCCGGCGGGGCCGCCTGCCTGTTTTGCCATGGTCGTGACCTCCTAACTTAGATTATCTAGGTATATGATACACGGAGATGATGCTGATGTCAACTGGTTTGGCCGCTTTCTTCTGTCGGCGGCCGGAGCGGCGGTGGCGCGCATATCTTCCTGACTCCTGCGCAAACTAACGGAGAACAAGGAGGGAGATCCATGAAAAAATTCCGTATGCCAACGGCATACACGATCCTGTTTATCCTGCTTTTTCTGGTGGCTGCGTGTACCTGGTTCATTCCGGCGGGCAGCTATGACCACCACGATGACGGTACTCCGGTCGCCGGGAGCTACCACCGGGTAGAGCAGAATCCCCAGGGACTGGGAGATGTGATCGTGGCGTCCTTCCAGGGCTTCTATGACGCGGTGGATGTGGCGCTGTTCATCCTGATGGTAGGCGGCTTTCTTGGGGTGGTGATGCAGACCGGGGCGATCGACGCCGGCGTGGGACACATTACCCGAAGCCTGGGAGGCCGGGAGAGCCTGCTGATCCCGGTGCTGATGATAGCGTTCAGTCTGGGAGGTACCTCTTTCGGCATGTGGGAGGAGACCATGGCCTTCTACCCTCTGCTGATCCCGGTGTTCATCGCCGCAGGCTACGATGCGCTGGTGGGCATCGCCGTGGTGCTGCTGGGCAGCGGCGCGGGGGTGCTGGCGGGGACGGTGAATCCCTTTGCCACAGGGATCGCTTCAGGCTTTGCGGGGGTGAGTCTGGGGGACGGTCTGCTGATGCGCCTTGTGATGCTGGTGGTGTTCGATGCCCTAGCAATCTGGTATGTGATGCGCTACGCTGGGCAGGTGAAGCGGGAACCGGGTTGCTCTCTGGCGGAAGATCCTGCGCCGCAGCTCCGGCAGTCCGCCGCCCGGGAGGTGCCGGAGCTGGACGGCAGGCGGAGGGTGGTGCTGGCGCTGTTTGCGCTGGTGTTTCTGGTGATGATCTATGCGGTCATCCCCTTCGATGAGATCGGCCTGCCGATCCCGACGCTGAACTGGTGGTTCACGGAACTCAGCGGCCTGTTCCTTGTGGGCGGCGTGGTCATCGGCGCGGTATATGGTCTGGGAGAGCAGAAGATCATCGATGCCTTCGTGGCTGGAGCCGCGGACCTGATCGGTGTGGCCTTCATCATCGGCATCAGCCGGGGCATCACGGTGCTGATGAATGCCGGACAGATTACAGACACCGTGCTGTACTGGGGAGAGCAGGTGCTGGAGGGCGCGGGCTCAGCGCTCTTTGTCCTGCTGGTGTACCTTATCTATCTGCCGCTGTCCGTTCTGATCCCGTCTTCCTCGGGGCTGGCCACCCTGTCGGTACCCATCGTGGCCCCGCTGGGGCAGTTCGCTGGTGTGGGAGGAGAGGTGATCGTCACCGCCTTCCAGTCCGCCTCGGGTCTGGTGAATATCATCACGCCCACGGCGGCGGTGGTCATGGGCGGACTGGCCTTTGGCCATGTGCCGTACGACCGGTGGGTGAGATTTGTGTGGAAGTTAATGCTGATTTTCTTCGGGACAACAGTGGGATTTTTGGCACTATCGGCGCTTTTATAAGCAGTTTGGGTGTGCTATACTTTAAACAGATAGAAACTGCGAAGGAGAGCGCGCCATGAAGGTCATTGATATGCACACCCACATTTTCCCGGATAAGGTGGCAAAAAAGGCTACTATTGCCACTGCCAATTATTTCGACCTGCCTGAGCCTCCCAACCACTACGGCAGTGTACAGGAGCTGGTGGAGGTGCTGGAGGAAGCGGGAGTGGACTACGCTATGGTGTGCTCCGCCGCCACAACGGCCCACCAGGTGGAGGCGATCAACCGCTTCATCCACGATGAGTGCGCCAGACAGCCGAAGTTTATCCCCTGCGGCACCCTCCACGCAGATTATGAAAACTACCGGGAGGAGCTGGCCTGGATGCGGCAGCACGGCATCCACGGCGTAAAGATCCACTCGGAGTTCCAGCATTTTGTACTCAATGATGAGCGGTTGTTTCCCATGTTCGAGGAGATGGAGAAAAACGATATGTTCCTCATCGCCCACATGGGCGATCCCCGGGTGAATGTATCCGGTCCCCATCGGATGCTGCCCATTGCGGAGACCTTCCCCAAGCTGCGGTGTATTGCCACCCATCTTGGCAACTGGGGAGACTGGGATATTGAGAAGATCCGTCCTCTCACCAGGCTGCCCAATATCTACTGCGACATCTCCAGCTCCTTCAGCTACGTGGAGCCGGAGCGCAAGGAGCAGCTGAAGGCGATCATGTATGCGTATGATCCCACCCACATCTTCTATGGCTCGGATTATCCCATCTGGTGTCCCAAGAAGGAGCTGGAGAAGACGCTGGCGCTGGGCTTTGAGGAGCCTCTGCTGGAGGATATTCTGTTCAACAACTTTGCGGCGTTTTATCATTATAGAAAGCTGTGACAAAAGCAGGCGTGGATGCGCCTGCTTTTTGTGTTTCTGTACCGCTATAACAACTCTGTAACACCTTTGGAATGGTTTTGTTACCAAATCGTAGGGGATCATTAACGATTTATCCACATGATTCCGCTATGATAGGGCCATACCCAGGCAAACAACAAAATAACATATACCGAATCCATAGAGACAGAGGAGGATCTGCATATGAATATGAAACAGCTGACAAAGAAAAATAAGCTGGTCCTTGGCGCGGCCGGGGCCAGTATCGTGGCGATAGCGGCTGTGCTGGGGGTGTGGCAGCCCTGGGTGCAGCCGGACCCTGCGGAGGATCAGCAGCCCAGCGGCGTGCAGGGGGAGGTTCTGCCCCCAGCGGAGCCGGAGGAGGAGTTGACGCTGAATGTCGGCGGCGAGCGGGTGCCCTGCACTGTTTTTGCAGGGGACGGTTGGCAGATCTACGTGCCGAAGGAGTGGCAGGTGGAGGAGAGAGAGACGGATATTGCTCTGCACAGCGGAGACGGAGCCTCTGTCATCGTGGAGCGCTCGGCGGAGAGCCTGTACAGTGGGGATTTTGTTTCTGCCTATCCCATCCAGATGGAGCAGGGGGCAGGGGTGGCCCGGGTGTTCTACTCTGCCGGTCCGTCCGGCGTTTGGCAGGTGACCTGTCAGGCGGAGCAGACTGGCTGGGCTGAGGCCCAGAAGCTGATGACCGCCATGGTCCGCACCATGAGCGTGGGGGAGGAGCGGATCTTCTCCGGCTTGTCCCCAGTGGCATCGGAGCCTGACTGGCAGGTCTATGCCGGTGACACCCTGCTGTGGATGGACAAGGACGCCTTCCTGGTAGACGATGTACTGAAGGCGGAGGTGGAGGCTGGGATGCTGGCCTGGGACAGGGCGGACAAGGTCAACTTTACCGGTCAGTACCGCATGGATGACCTGACCTGGGCGGGCAGCTATACCTGCCTGACCGGCGAGGGCTATGTGGACATATTCCGCAGCCAGGTGTGGTATGAGATCGCTGAGGGCAAGGAGGAGACACTCTCCCAGCAGGAGGGGGACGACATTGTGGACGGCTGGCTGCGGGGCGGCGAGCCGGTGGTGGTCCTGTTCCACGACGGCAGCGCCGTGGCGGGCAGCCAGATCCTCTGGGAGAACGACGCCGCTGTGGGCGGCGCGGCCTTTGCGGCGGAGCTGGTGAAGGATTGATTATGGCACAAAAAATACCGGCTGCATACAGCAGCCGGTATTTTTATGCGGTTTTACGCGGGGCCTGATCAGACAGCGGAGAAGTTCTCCACCTTGTCGGCGACAGCCTTCAGCCACTCGCCCTGGAAGTCCTCAATGCGGCCGGCGTCGGTGAGGGAGGCCAGCGTCGGATCGATGGGCATACGGGCCAGCAACTCCAGACCGTGGGCATCCGCTGCGGCCTGGGTCTTGCCCTCGCCGAAGATGTGCAGCTCCTTGCCGCAGTCGGGGCAGAGCACGTAGCTCATGTTTTCCACCAGACCAACGATGGGCACGTTCATCATCTCGGCCATGTTTACAGCCTTTTCCACCACCATGCTCACCAGATCCTGAGGGGAGGTGACGATGATGATGCCGTCCAGAGGCAGGGACTGGAACACGCTCAGCGCCACATCGCCGGTTCCGGGAGGCATATCAACGAAGAGGTAGTCCACGTCCCAGATAACGTCGGTCCAGAACTGAGTGACCACACCGGCGATGACGGGACCGCGCCACAGAACGGGGGAGGTCTCCTTCTCCAGCAGAAGGTTCACACTCATCAGCTGGATGCCGTTGCCGCTGGCCACGGGGATCATGCCCCGGTCGTCAGCCATAGCGCGGCCATGTGCGCCGAAGGCCTTGGGGATGGAGGGGCCGGTGATGTCAGCGTCCAGCACGCCGACGGAGTAGCCCTTGCGCTGCATCATGACGGCCAGCTGGCTGGTGACCATACTCTTGCCGACGCCGCCCTTGCCGGACACGACGCCGAACACTTTGCCGACGCGGGCGTGGGGGTTCTTTTCCTTCAGCAGGGACTGAGGCTGGGTGCGCTCGCCGCAGCTTTCGCCGCAGCTGCTGCAATCATGGGTGCATTCAGACATGATACTTCTATCTCCTTACATTGTAATTACTTGTTCAAAGAGACTGCGTGGTACTCGCCGGGGTGAGCCTGGGACAGATAGTCCAATTCCCGGTGCTGACAGGTGAACAGCAGGATCTGGCGATCCTTTGCCAGCTCTGTCAGGTAGTCCAGCGCGGCGGCCATACGGTCGTCGTCAAAGGTGACCAGCGCGTCATCCAGCAGAATGGGGGCTGGGTCCTTTGCTGGCAGCACCAGTTGGCAGATGGCCAGACGGACCGCCAGGTACAGCTGATCGGCAGTGCCCTGGCTGAGCAGCGCCGCCTCGTGGGGCAGCATCTGGCCGGATTCCTGAGCGGAGGGGATCATATCCTTGCTCAGAACCACCTTATTATACTTCCCCTTGGTCAGCTTTGTAAAGATTTTTGCGGATTTTTCTCCCAGGGCCGGAGAAAATCTGTTTTGCAGAGAGGTGTTGACCTGGGAGAGGACCTGACTGGCCAGCTCGATAGCCTCGTATTCCAGCTGCAGCTGGTCCCGCTTCTGACGCAGCAGCTCCAGCTGAGCACGCAGCTGCCGGGGATCGGCCACGGCCTGGATGCGGCCCTGGTTGGTATGGATCTGTCGCTGCAGCTCGGTCAGCTTGCGCTGGATGTCGAAGAGAATGGATTCCAGCTGCTGCCTGGACATGAGGGGGCGCTGAATGGCGGGGATCGCCTCATCGGTGGCGTGCTGTTCCACCAGCTCGAAGCGGATGCGGGCGCTCTCGGCGCTCTGGCGTGCCCGCTCCAGCTGAGTCAGCTGCGCAAAGGCGCTGTCCAGAGCTTGCTCCGCGTCTGCGGTGTTCTCTGCTGCGGGAGCAAAGTCGTGAATGCTGGTCAACAGCTGAGCCAGCCTGTCCTGGCAGCTGCGGTCCAGCTGCTCGGCGGAGGAGGCTGCTGCCTGGGCGGCCTCTCTGGCGTGGGCTGCTGCCTCATATAATGTTGTATATGCCGCGGCATCCTTCTGCCTTTGGGCGGCGGCATCTGCCTGCTGCTGTGCCCAGAGCTTTTGCCGATGGCGCAGGGGCAGAATTACTGCGATGAGCAGAAGCACCAGCGCCAGGGCGGTACCGCAGCCGACGGTGAGCGGTATGCTGCGGATCAGATAGAAGAGGCTGCCCGCAAGTCCCGCTCCGGCGAGAAGGGAGAGCAGCAGACCGGTCATGGGGATGGAAGGTCGGGGGGAGGCGGGAGCGGGCGGCTTTATAGCTTCGTCTGGTGTCATCCCGGCGAGGGGATGAGCGGCGAGAGGGGCTTCCGCCTGCTCGGCGGCCGCCGCGGCCTGTTCCGCCTGTTCGGCGGCGTCTGCCGCGGTCTGGCGGAGAGCCTGTAGGGCGGTAAGCTCGCCTCGCAGTGCCTCCAGCGTTTCCTTGGGGGGGAGTGCGGCGGTCTGCGCCTCCAGTGAATCTGCCTGCTGGCGGGCGCGGTAGAAACTATCCCGGGCGTCGTTGGCCTGAGCGGCGGCCTGGGCCCAGTCGGCGGTTTTGTGCAGCTCCAATTGGTGCAGAATATCCTGCTGTCGCTGCTGCAGCCCCTGCTGGCTCCGCAGGTCGGCCTGCAGAGCGTCGTCCATCTCGCTCAGCTCCTCCAGGGTTTGCTGGGCCGCGGCGATGCGCTGCTCCAGCTGGGGGATCTGGCCGGTGGTCCGGTTGGACTGGCGGGCGTTCAGCTGCTTGCGCAGCCGGTCGGCGGCATCCGTGTAGGAAGTATCCTCCTCGCCGGTGGAGATCAGGGCGGCGATGCGCTGTTCCAAAGCGGCACTGTGGCCTACGGCCATACCGGTCTGACGTATGAAGGCGCTGCGCTCGAAGATCTCTTGAGGAACGCCCAGAAGCTGTTCACCGCAGCTGGTGGCAGTCAGGTTATCTGCGGGGGTAGCAGTGCCGCTGTACACGGCGGAGAAAGCGCCCATAGGTGAGGTGGGACGCTGAGTACGGCGAATGATCGTCAGGGCGGTGTCGCCGGTGACCAGTTCCATGCGGCCCTGCATCGCACTGCCGCTCCATGGCATAAAACGCCGCTTCTCTGCGTTGGGAGAGCGGTCTCTGGTGTTCAGACCGTAGAGCATGATCCGAAGGAATGTGGTCCAGGTGGATTTGCCGCTCTCGTTAGGGGCCTGGATCACATTTAGCCCAGGGGAGAGGGAGAGTGTTTCGTTTTCGAGACGCCCGAAGGTGGCGTTCAGTTCTTTGATATGCATATATGCCTTCCTGGTGTTACATAATAGTATATAGGTGAACCGCTGGGATACCTATATACTATACCACGGGACGGGAAAAAAGTCTCTAGGGAAAATGCGGGGAAGATCGAAAATTGGGTGTTGACAACCGACAGTATCTCTGCTATAGTAAGCAACTGTCTGTGGGCAGTCGAGTTCAAACAGACAACCCAAAAGTTTTCGGCGAAAAAGAGGAAAAAACCTCTTGACAAACGTGGAAGAGTTTGGTATAGTAAGCAAGCTATTCCGCGAGCGGTCGAGCTGAGGCGGACGGCGGCGAAAAACTTTGAAAAGATGAA
>CAYSDG010000040.1:0-15851 GCA_964429705.1 uncultured Oscillospiraceae bacterium
GCCTACACCAATGCTGAGGCTCTGACCATTACCCTGACTCCTGGCGCTTCCTGGAGTGGTCAGGATAAGCAGATTCAGCTTTCCACCGCCATTAACGGCTCCATTGCTGCCAGCGCCAATGTGGTTTCCAGTAAAACTGGTGGCGCCAACAACAATCCTGTTGAGATCACTTTCCAGGCTGGTGAGCTGACCTTCAGCGACCTGAGCAAGGCCATCCAGTTTGTGGTTGAGGACAAGACCTGATCACAGACATACGTGGTGAGAGATTCTCATCCGTAAACGACCGAAGCCCCCGGGATTTTCCCGGGGGCTTCGGTTTCTCATTCTCTTATAGAATAATAACAGCGTAATCAAAAATGGTGGCACATAGGGTGGGATAGGTATTCACCTCCATTTTTAACTGAAAGGTGCTTACGCCGTTCGGAGCAGAGAGATGATATGTGATCTCGGTGGCTTTCTCTCCAGAAATAGCCCAGGTGCTTCGGGTTCCGGCCTGTGGCAGGGTGGCCCAGGTATCACTGTCTCCCTTACGCCAGGCGAGGGTCGGGTTGGGGGCAGCGCCAGATCGTCTCACCAAGATTTTCGCATCGGTAAACCGCTTATTCAAGGTGAGTGGGGTCGTGATCAAGGTTCCAGACGATGCGGTTGCTGTTTTGATGAGATAGATGAGGAACCCAAATCCGATATTCCCGGTACCCCGTCCCACGGTGGCCGCCGTCTTGGCGGTGAGTGTAAAAGTGTAGACCTCCCCGGCCTCCAACTCAATGGTAAAGGGAAAGGACAACAGCGTCAGCTCTGCCCCAGTACCGCTCCGCTCATTGACCAGATGGTAGTGTCCGCTTTTACTGGTGATATCCAGGCTTAGGGTTCCCGTGGCATACATCTCCAGGTAGCCCGCCATGCCCAGCCGATCCACCGTCCAGGTCTGGGTCAGGGTCTCACCGGCCCGCATCTTGTAGGTGAGCGCTTTCCCGTAATTTACGCTCTTGGTGTTTCCCTCACTGTTGTCCAAGTAGAGCCGTGGGGCCACATTGCTGCGTTCAAAGCCGGGAGTCAGGCTCTTAATTTTGCTGTCGTCCTGGAACCCGTCAAAAATGAGGCCCTGTTTCCACCCAGAGTACTTTCCCTCATAATCCCGCTGGAGCAGCAGGTTGTAGAGATTGGTGCGGTTGGCCTCCATGCCCCGCTCGGTCCGGCCCAGAGCGGTGTCCAGCGCCGCAAAGTCCTGGTTGAAGTCGGCGCGCGTGAATTTGTCCTCCGGCACCCACTGGTGGAGCCCGTAGTTCGGTGTGTATGTCGCCATAAAAGCATCCCTCCTCACCCCTGCACGCCCCACCGGTCTATGTTGCACGGCTCTTTTGTCCCCGGGCGGCGCCATGCCCGGGCGGCCTTGCTGGTCCCGGAAATGGTACCGCGCGCACGAAAAACACAAATGACCCGCTGCCAAGGGAGACGAAAGTTCCCTCTGGCAGCGGGTCTTGTTTTGTGTTCCGTTCTCAGGTGTCCGCCTGCTCCGGACGGATGTCGCCGGTGACGGCGTTCCAGTAGTAGGCGCCGTTGTCGGTGGTCACGTACCAGGTGGGGATCAGCCGGGTGGGCTCCGTCTGGGCGTCCATGGCGTAGCCGGCGGAAAAGCCGGTGATCTGGCTGCACACACGGCTGTTCTGCTTGACATAGTCGGCAAACCGCAGTAGCAGCGTCACCGTGTCCAGACAGCCCTCACTGCTGACGGGCTGGGGCGTGCCCACCAGGCGGTGGCTGGTGTCCCGCTGGATCTCCCGCAGCTCGCCGTCCTGAAAGACCAGGGTGGCGGTGCAGTCGAAGATGGGGACACCCTCCCAGCTCTCCCGGACGATGACCACCGCCTGCCGGGGCCAGGCGGCGGTGTCGGCCGCCTGCACCTGGGCGTCGATCCCAAGACCCTCCATGAGGGTGAGGGCAAATTCCTCCGGCGTGCTCTCGCCCACCGGATAGGCCCCCTGCACGAACTCCGCGGAAAAGGCGCCGTTGATATAAAATTGAGCGGTGCCGTTGGCCCCCTCATACCGCATGGAGTCCGACGGCGTGGCCGTCAGCTCACCCAGCAGCGCGGCGGCCTGGCTCTGCTCCAGGGCCTGATCCCGCTGCACCACCATGGGCAAAAGCTCCATCTCCTCCGGCAGCAGCTCCCGGTCCAGCTCAATCCGACAGGTGTTCCACAGCACGGTGATGGCATCCTCCCGGGCGTTCTCCGAGTAGCTCTGGCTCTCCTGCTGGCGGTGGAGCACCAGCACCAGCAAAAAGAGGTTCACGCAGGCCAGCATGATGATGATGATATTCTTCAGCTTAGACCACTCCAGGATGCCTCACCTCCTCTCGCAGCGCGGATTCAGAACGCGCCCCAGTCCGCGGTGACCTCGTCGCCGCGCAGATCGTCATAGTAGTAGAGCAGCAGCTCCGAGCCCTGGGCCTTCTGCGCCTCCAGTGCGGCGGTGGCCTGGAGCTCCGGCAGTACCTGGGGTCCCTGCTGCAAGTAGGTGTACTTGCGCAGCTGGAGCTGGAACCCGGTGATGGCGCCGTCGGAAATCTCGATGCGGGCGGCATAGCCCAGCTGTCCCACCAGCACGGCAGCGCCGTCCAGCTGGTAGCCGATGAGGACGGCCACACCGTCCTCCGTCTCCTCCAGGCCCTGGACATACAGCCGCGCGTCCCCGCACAGCGAGGAGGCGGAACTGGTCTGAAAGACACGCTCCACAAAAGCCCAGGCGCTCCCCACCAGCTCCCACTCCGTGGGGTTCTGGCTCAGGCCCTGGAGGGGAAAACGGGGATCGCTGCGCTCGGCGGCCTCGTAGGTCACCTGGCCGCTGTTACTGAAGCGCAGCTTCTCCGAGCCCTCCTGGATGGTGACGCCGTCCCGGCTCCGGTAGGACATAGACTGAGGCTGGAAGGACAAGCTCCGGACCAGAGCCTCAAAGGCGTCGCCGTAGTCCTCCTCGCCGTCGGTGATGGGGACCGGATTGGCCACGGAGAACCGGTCCGGCTGGGGCGGGACACCGCCCCCCAGCAGCGTATAGGGCGCCAGGCTGGCGTAGGCCTCCCCGCTTTGGAAGGCAAAGGAGGCACCGTTGGGCGAGACCGCTGCCACGAACCGCTCCAGCCGCTGGGCCAGATCGGAGGCCGTCTCGGAGACATAGCAATTGCCGGTGTTCTCGTCAATGAAGTAGAGCATCACCCGGCCGTCCTCATCCAGGGTGAGGAGCATCCGGCGGACGCTCTGGGTCAGATCGGTGTTCACTGCCCGGCCGCCGCTGAGCCAGGCCGTCAGGTTGGCCAGCGGCACCCGCCCCAGAAGATCCAGATAGATCCCGGGTCGCTGGGCGCTCAGCGCGGCCTGGAATTCCTCCTCACTGACCTGCTCCGGCGCTCCAGCGCCGGTGAGAGCGTCGGCCAAGGGATTGGTGAACTCCAGAAAGAGGCTGTCCAGAGCGGTGTTGTCGTACTGGATGCCGGCGCTGCCCTGGGCCGTGAGGACCACCATGCGGACCGGGCGGGGCAGGGTGCCCTGGCTCCAGTCCCCCAGCACCTGGCTGGGGGAGACGGGCTCCTCCTCGGAAAAAATGGACTTCAGACCGGACAGCAGGTGGCCGCCGCTGGCGGCGCCGTCTACGTAGAGCTGTGTGCGGCCCAACAGGTACAGCGCCGACAGGGCCAGCAGCACGATGAGCACGTTCTTCCCCCACTCGATGAGGGAGCGATTTTTCTCATTTCCCATGGGCAGGTCCCTCGATGGGCAGCTCGATGCGGATGGTGGTGCCGGGGCCCGGCCGGTCCACCAGGGCGATGATGCCCTCGTGGCGGTCTACGATCTCCTTGGCGATGGAAAGGCCCAGGCCGGTGCCGCCGGACTCCCGGGACCGGGCCTTGTCCACCCGGTAGAAGCGCTCAAAGATACGGGGACGGTCGGCCTCGGGGATGCCGATGCCGTTGTCGGACACCTCCATCCACACCCGCAGAGGATTCCGGCCGGCGGAAATGGCGATCTGGCCGCCGTCGGGGGTGTACTTGATGGCGTTGGAGACCACGTTCATCATCACCTGGAGCACCCGGTCCCGGTCGCCCACGATGTCGGGAATGTCCGCGGCGATCTCCAGGGTAAGGGTATGGCCGTGGCGCTGGGCGTCCATGAGCACGGCGTTGTAGATGTCCCGGACGGCGGCGGAGAAGGAGAAACGCTCCAGCTTGAGCTCGCTGCGGCCGGAGTCGAACCGGGACAGGGTGAGCAGATCCTGGACGATGTGGGTCATGCGGTCGGACTCGTTGAGGATGACCCCCAGGAAGTTTTTCTCCATGGCAGGGGGAATGTCCCCGGCGCTGTCCACCAGGGTCTCTGCGTAGCTGCGGATGTTGGTGAGGGGGGTGCGCAGCTCGTGGGACACGTTGGCCACAAACTCCCGGCGCATCTCCTCGTTCCGACGCTGGGTGGTGACGTCGTGAATGACTACCATTACGCCGCCCTGGCCGCTCTCCTGGTCAAAGGGCGCCAGCAGCAGCTCCAGGCTCCGGTTTCCGGCGGTGCGCTCGGCCTCCTGGTAGCCGGGCTGATCCAGGATCAGGATCTGGTCCAGAGGCGCCAGGTCCCCGAAGAGGCTCTCATAGGTGTCCTCGGGCAGGATGCGGCGGACCAGCATGTCCTCGGCCGCCGGGTTCTTCTGGATCACCCCGCCCTCCCGGCTGAAGGCCACCACGCCGTCGGTCATGTGGAGGAAGAGGGTGTCCAGCTTGTTGCGCTCGTTCTCCACGGCGGCCAGGGTGTCCTGCAGCACGGCAGCCATGTCGTTGAAGGTGGTGGTGAGGATGCCGATCTCGTCGGTGGACTCCACCTCGATGGTGCTGCCGAAATCTCCGGCGGCCACCCGCTCCGCGCCCTCCGTCAGCTTCTCAATGGGGTTGATCATGGTCTTGCTCAGCAGGAAGCTCAGCAGGACGGAGATGAAAAGGCCCACCAGCAGAGCCTGCACGATGATGAGGAACAGCTGGCTGTTGAGCTGGGCCACGGTGTCCCGGTTGTCATAGATGTAGATGATGAAAGCGTTGTCCCCCGCCAGGATGGGGATGGCCACATCCATGTAGCTGGCGGTGATGTCGCTGCTGTCGCCCACCGCCTCTGTTCCGGCGGCCACGCTGTTGCGGGCGGTGAGGAGATTGGCGGTGGTCTGCAGGCGGGCGAAGTCGGTCTCGTCGCCGGAGCCGGTGAGGAACTGGCCGGTGTAGCCGTCCAGAATATAGTAGTTGCGGGTGCTGGGGTTCAGGCCCAGGTCGCCGGCCATGGTCTCCAGAATGGCCTGGAGGTTGGCCGCGCCGTCCTGCTGGGCGGCTTCGCGGCGCAGGGAGGCGACAAAGGCGGCATTGGAGGGGTCGCTGTCACCGAAGACGCTCTCGATGTCCTGATAGAATTCCTTGATAAAAAAGCTGTTGATGCTGGTCATCAAAAACGCGCCAACAATGGTCATCAGAGATGTGATCAGCAAGAGCATGATCATCACCAGCTTCATATGCAGACTGCGAAACATGGCAGCGCTCCTCTCGTGTGTTCAGGGTAGGGGGGTCATTGCGGGTCCGCGAAATAGTATCCGACGCCCCGGCGGGTCAGGATCAGAGTGGGATTGGCGGGATCGTCCTCGATCTTTTCCCGCAGGCGGCGGACGGTGACGTCCACGGTGCGGGCGTCGTCTCCCACATAGCTGTAGTTCCAGACCTGCTCCATCAGGTCCGCCCGGGAAAAGACCTTCCCCGGGTTACTGGACAGAAACGAAAGCAGCTCAAACTCCCGCTGGGTCAGACTGATGGGAACGCCCCGCTTGATGACCTGATAGCTCTCGGCGTTGACAAGCAGACCGGTATCGGCGGCCTGGGCGGGCGGTGCGCTCTGCTGCATGGCGGTGCGGCGGATGTTGGCCTTTACCCGGGCCAGCAGCTCCCGCATGGAGAAGGGTTTGGTGATATAGTCGTCCGCGCCGATCTCCAGCCCCAGCACCTTGTCGGCCTCCTCCTCACGGGCGGTGAGGATGATGACGGGGATGCTGCTGCCCTGGTCCCGCAGGGCCTTGCACACGTCGAAGCCGATCATTTTCGGCAGCATCACATCCAGAAGGATCAGGTCCGGATTCTTCTCCAGGGCGGTGTGCAGCCCGGCCTCGCCGTCGTAGGCGGTGAGGGTGGCGTAGCCCTCCTTCTCCAGATTAAAGCGGAGGATGTCCACGATGCTCTTTTCATCCTCCACGATCAGTACAGTTTTTTTCTCTTCCATAGCTCCACCTTCTGTCTTGTTTTCGGTGTTATATCAAAAAAATGCAGATCCCGCAGCGACCGCGGCGGACTGGCGCGCGGTCGTATGCAATCAGTTTATTATAGCACGCTGCCGGGAAGAATTCCATAGCAATTTCACCTCTTGAAGTGGCGGAAAAGATGTGGTATAATAATATGGAAACTTTCTAGGGAGGAGGTGCCCCTGTGGCGGAAAAAGGCGGGATCAAGATCGCGGCGCAGAACCGCAAGGCCCACCACGACTACTTTGTAGAAGATCGGTACGAGGCGGGCATCGAGCTCTTTGGCACCGAGGTGAAGTCCATCCGTGCCGGGACGCTGAACCTGAAGGACTCGTT
Source organism: uncultured Oscillospiraceae bacterium (assembly GCA_964429705.1). Classification (GTDB taxonomy): domain Bacteria; phylum Bacillota; class Clostridia; order Oscillospirales; family Oscillospiraceae; genus Pelethomonas. The sequence goes on from CAYSDG010000040.1 coordinate 6,642, forward strand.
CTGCATTGCGAAAAACGGAGAGATCTATCTCCATGGGATGCACATCAGTCCCTATGAACACGGCAATATCTTCAACAAGGACCCGGTCCGGCCCCGGCGGCTGCTGATGCACAAGCGAGAGATCCAGAAGCTCCAGGCCTATGTCCAGCAGGATGGCATGGCCCTGATCCCTCTGAGCGTATACTTCAAAAACGCCAGGGTGAAGGTCGAGGTGGGCCTGTGCAAAGGCAAGAAGAACTACGACAAGCGGGACGCCACGGCCAAGCGGGACGCAAAGCGCGACATCGACCGGGCCATGAAATCCTACAATCGATAATACTTTAAAGGAGACCAATGCTATGAGCAATCCTATCGTTACCATTGAGCTGGAGAGCGGCAAGATCATGAAGGGTGAGCTGTACCCTGAGAAGGCCCCCAACACCGTCAACAACTTCATCGCCCTGGCTAACAGCGGCTACTATGACGGCCTGATCTTCCACCGGGTCATCCCCGGCTTCATGATCCAGGGCGGCTGCCCCACCGGCACCGGTACTGGCGGCCCCGGCTACCAGATCCGCGGCGAGTTCAGCGGCAACGGCTTTGAGAAGAATGACCTCAAGCACACGCTGGGCGTTCTGTCCATGGCCCGCGCCATGCATCCCGACTCTGCCGGCAGCCAGTTCTTCATCATGGTGGATGCCGCCCCTCATCTGGACGGGCAGTATGCCGCCTTCGGCAAGATCACTGAGAACGCAGAGGCCGCGGTGGAGATCTCCCGCGTGCCCCGCGATATGTTCAACGACAAGCCCAAGAAGCCCCAGACCATCAAGTCCATCCGGGTGGATACGCTGGGCGAGGACTACCCCGCGCCTGAGAAGAAGTAATGCGCGTCGCCATCATTACCGGTGCGTCCAGCGGGCTGGGCGTGCAGTTTGCCCGGCAGCTGCGCCGCTATTTTCCGGAGATCGAGCAGGTGTGGCTGGTGGCCCGCCGCCGTGAGCGGCTGGAGACCCTGGCGGATAGCCTGCAGGGGTTGGACTGTCAGGTGCTGTCCCTGGATCTGCGGGATAAGAGCAGCTTCGCGGCGCTGGAAGATAAGCTGGCGGCGGAGAAGCCAGAGGTGGGCGTGCTCATCAACAATGCCGGCTGCGGCTATCTCAGCGACGTGGGCAAGGGGCCGCTGGAGCAGCAGCTGACCATGACGGAGCTGAATGTCACGGCCCTTACCGCCATCACCCATCTGGTGCTGCCCTATATGGGGCATGGCGGACGGATCATTCTGGTCAGCTCCATCGCCTCCTTCTGCGCCAATGCCCGGCTGACGGTATACAGCAGTACGAAGGCCTATGTCTCCAGCTTTGCCAGGGGCCTCTCCCTGGAACTGAAGGGGAGCGGTATCGGTGTCACCGCCGTGTGTCCCGGTCCGATGGCCACGGAGTTCGTCTCCGTGGGGCACATCACGGGTAATTCGCCGCGATTTGAGGCGCTGCCGTACTGCAAGCCGGAGAAGGTCGTGGCGGGAACGCTGGCGGCGGCAAAAGCGGGGAGAGTGTTTTATACGCCCACCGCGTTTTATAAGTTTTATCGCGTTCTGGCTAAGCTGCTGCCCCATGCGCTGGTGGCGCGGCTGGCCAGGTGCTGAGAAAATTGTTTACAAAAAATGGATTGCTTTCTCACGCAGACTGTGCTATGCTCAGTCTGCTGCACCTGGGGGTGTACCGGTTTCGACGGGGACGAGGAAGCGGGATCAGCGGGCGGTGGCGCCTGGCCACCTTAAAACGGGCATCTTTTATAAATTAAAGAACAATAATTCTTTAGCTATCGCTGCCTGATTACTGGCAGCCGTCCGACTTAAGAGTACTGCGGCTTAAGAAGGGCGTCGTTTAGCAGTGAACGTGAGTACGGAAAGAGTTGACCGTGCCATGCACCATGACTCTCACCTGACCGGCAGGCGTGACGGCTTGCCTGCTGGAAGGGGAACAGGGCGGTAACGCCGCCCAGAATAACCGTCTGCGCCCGGAGAACATGCCGTGAAATTGTTTTCGGACAGGGGTTCGACTCCCCTCACCTCCACCAATGGGGTATTACACGAACACCTTTATATTTTCAAAGGCGGCTTTGCCGTGACGGTGTTGCTGTGATACCAATAAAGTGCCGTTCTTTTGATAAGAGCGGCACTTTGTTTTTATGCTATACTGATCTGGAAAAGGAGTGATGGTATATGGATAAGCTGCTGGAGGCTTTTACCGCCGTTTTTGGTGGGCGCTTTGTGTATGATGAGCCCGGCCATGACCGGCTCTATTGCGCCCCGAATGATGCGGCATACATCACCCCGGAAACTGGCCTTGACCTGCTGATAAAGGAGAGCCTGGCCGCCTCCAGAAATCTCATCATTGAGCGCTGCCCCCTGTTTGAGTATGAGCCCGGACTTGACTATTAAAAAATGCCGCTCCCTTCGCAGGGGGCGGCATCCTTGTAAAAGTGGCAGGGCTGTGTTATGATTTGGATGTGAAATCTACTATAACAACTACAAAAGGAGATGCTTTTATGGCCAAATGTGCTATCTGTGGAGATAAACTTGGACTGCTTGGAAAGATGAAAACCAGTGACGGCGAAATCTGCCCGCTCTGCGCCTCCATCTGCGCCTCCCATGCCACCCTGCCAACTGCTACAATCCGTGCATATTGGGAAACCAACAAGCGCCGCCGGGAGGTTTTCACTCCCACGCAAGTGCTCAAATCCTTGGCTTGTGATGCGGTCACCATTGACGATACGCACCGCTATTTCGTGCTTGGTGATCTGAAAAAGCTGAAAGTTGAGCCCGTTGTGTTCAGCTTTAATGAGGTTGACAGCTATGAGTTTGAAACCGTCGGCGGCAAGACGGTCACCAAGAAAAAGGGCGGTATTACCAGAGCAGTTGTTGGCGGCGTTGTAGCCGGTCCCGTGGGTGCTCTTGTCGGTAGCGGCACTGCCAAAGAAGAAACAAAGACCGTTGGCGGCATCAAAATGGTTAAGGTCAATTTCAATTTCCACTCTGGAAAACTCCAGCGCATGAGCTCCAATTATCCTATGGGCTTTACTGATTTTCTGGACCGCTGTATCTCTGAGGCATCTGAGGAGCCGGTAGCCACTGCGGCTGCGTCCTCTGCGGCAGATGAGATACTAAAATACAAGGACCTGCTGGACAAGGGCATCATCACCGCTGAGGAGTTTGCCGCCAAGAAAGCCCAGCTTTTGGGCCTCTGATTATTCCAGGCCTATTGTGTAGTAGATCGTCCCGGTATATGTGCCCGCCTCTAAATCTGCACCGTCATAATACAGGACATGCTCAAGGCGGATGCTGTCACAGTTGTTGGGCAAAAGGGCTCCAGGGCTAAATGATGCAATAACGGGATTTTCACCCATTACATAGCTTGTGAGGTTACCTTGTATGCGGTAGATGTTGCACAATATCCAATCCTCACTGGTTTTGTCACCGTTCAGAAAGAGGTAGAAATTGCCGTCACTCTCAAAGGTTTCAGCACTATTGATACGCACAACAACCTCTTTATCAGCAGGAATATCCATGCTGTTGGCTGTGATTTGAAAGCTGTTGCTGCTGTTTGTGAGAGCAAAGCTGGCCGGGATGTCCACTATGTAAGAGTAGGACGGGCCAGTGTCGGTGCTATCACCGCCGCCGGTGTCCGGGCTGGTGGTGTTCTGCGGAAACTCAAAGGACACATCTGTGCTGTCGGTGGTTTCATTGATTGCAAAGGCGGTTAATGGGGAAATACAGGCCACAACAATGGCCAGGCTCAAGAGAAAGCTGATTTTCTTTTTCATGGCGTAACCTCCAAAGTGAAAAGCGTATTGGCTCCGTTGATCTCTGACAGCTCCCCATCAGCATCAACATTCCAGCATGAGTATCTGAGAATGGTATTTTCATAGATACCGGCCACAGGGGCAGCATTGAGGCGCAAGCGGTCAATGATGGCTCCGGGGGCAATCATCCCAGACTTATACAGCTCTGTGCCATCTGGGAGCACAATGGAAATGATGAAATAGCACTCATTTTCAGCGGGGTTTTCAAGGGCCACATACTGCGTGCGCTCCCCAGCTTTGAATGTGATTTTGTCATATCCGGGGATTGATATGGAGCCCACAGCACCCACGGCATAGTCAGTGGTGGCCTGCACCTCCTCAACGGCCTCCTGGGGCACGCTGCTGGGCTGTTGGCCGATCTGGACACCCAGGAACATGCCGCCCAGCAAAAGGCACACAGACAGCGCTCCTGCGCCTAACATGGGCAGATATTTTTTCAAACAAACTCACCTCCTCCAGCGCCGTATTGTGGAATTGTCCGCCGGGCACAGATCCACACGGCCAGCTTTTACATCTGCAATCACAGAGGCCTCATAGTGCTTTTGTGGGATGATAAACGAGGGAGCCGCAATATGCAGCTTGCCGCAGCTTATACAGCGGCAGCGCTGTAACAGGAGCCAGTATGTATTTCCAGCAGTGTCCACTACATGACGGCGGCGGGTGTCATAGCCGGACAGTCTACCACCGCATACAGGGCAAAACAGGGTGCTCTTGCTGATGATCCGATAAGCATTTTTATCTTGGTCATACTCAACAATGTAGTCAGTGATTGTAACCATGCGGCGTGTGTTCGGAGCATAGCAGCACACGCCTGGCAAGCCAGCAATCAGTATTCAGACGGAAAGAGAAATGTGGTCGCACTTCGGTCCCATTCCGTGATAATCCACACTTTTCCCGCACTGGTGTTATAGCTGCCCAGCACCCGCTCCCCAAAGGCCACAGCCCGGTCATTCTGTTCCCGGTCCTCCTGGCATAATTCGCCCCAATCACCTAAACGATACCGGGCAAATATGGCAGCAAGCTCCATCCTAAATACAGGGCTTTGCTCTGCGTAGTCAGCCACTCCTTTTGTTGCAAATATCATTCCAAACTCCATATAAGGCTCACTTCTATGCACTAATTATGTCACACCAAGACATGGGCATAAAGGCAAACCGGGTGGGTAAAAAAGAAAAGCGCCGTGCAAAAGCATGGCGCTTAAATCTTGCCTGGTTATTTTAGTTGAGCATATCAAGTGCCTGTTTCCACTCGTCTGCTTTTTCGTGCTCTGGTCGCATTTCCAGTAAGACCTCCAGCAGTATTCTCCATTGCTTTATCATATCTACTGCGTGTTTTTTACTGAGGCAACTTTCCCACTGCTCTTTTTGAGTAAGAGCCAAGAGCGCAAGACACCGATTAGTTTCATCAAGTGGGTACTTATCAGCACAGGTGTAAAATGTTCTGGAAAACAAGCGCTCACAACCCCGTTGCTCGCACGCATCAAGTATGTCGGCACCAATGCGCTGTTGGTCCAGTTCTTCTACCGTTGGGGGCCGTTTAGCGGCACTTATATAGTCAGTGCGGTGTAGGATGCTCTTAACCGATGACAGCGCTGATACACCAAGCTCCTCCATCCCCTTGATAGAGGCATTGATATAGTCATCAACTCTTTGGGCTATTTCGTCAGCACCAAAGTTTTTACCGATTTGTTTGGCCACTACATGCCAAGGCTGCCCGGCGCAATAGTGATATGCACATGCTTGAGATATTACATCATCCGGGATAGATGCTATATAGACCTCCAGAGCATCCCGCTCTGCAATTCGCCTCTGCAATATCTCTGGGAGCCAAGATAAGCTGTACTGGTCCCCGTAGTCCTCCGCCTCTCGCAATCTGATGGTAAATCTCTCAATTTCGGCATAAATAAGAGGTAATGACGGGATTTTCCACGCCATTGTATCAATCATTCATGCACCCCCTCTGCGGCAGTTACAAGGGCCTCAGCAAAGCCGTCCGTGAGCGTAGTGAGTACGCCGTCCAGATCAGCATTGCCGTCAATTTTGTTGGTCATGCCGGTCATGTCAATCTTGACCTCTGCGGTAGTGAAACGGTTGATAGCATCCCGCTCCGCAATATCCCGCATATACTCAAGCTGCTCATTGCTGATTTCCAGCGCATCAGCAATGCCGCCGGTGCTGTCAGCAATGCTGCCGGTATCTGCGGCAATCTGGTCAAGGGCAAAACCACCATAATCATCCACAGTGCTGGTGCCCAAGCCCAACATGTTGCCAACCTTATCACTGACACCATCGCCCCAAGCGGCCCCGGATGCGTAGGCATCGGCGGCCCAGCCATCGCTCCACGCACTACTGAAAGCATCAGCCACACTGGTGTAGTCCTCAGTGCTGCCATAGGCCTCAGCAGACTTGGCGGCATACTCATCCGCCTTGGCGGAAATGCCAGAATAATCAAACTCAACAAACGGCAGCTTGTTGAGTGCGGCACAGATGCCCTCCACCACGGTCAAGGCCGTTGCCAGGAGGCCGTAAAACCAGCCCTGCACATTGGCAATAACATTGTGGAAAGCGGTGCCGATGTTGGAGCACACAGCTCCCAGAGCGCTCCAGATGCCAGAGATGACATTGAGAATGAAATGCCACACAACATTGAGGATGCCCATAAAGGTGCCAAACACAGAATTGCTCTTAGCACCGAACAGATCAAGCCCACGGACAAGAGCAATCACACCGGCCAATAGAGCGGCTACTCCGACCACAATCCATGTAATGGGACAGGCCAGCAGAGCTGCATTGAGGCCATACTGTGCTACTGTCTGTGCAAAGGTTGCGCCGGTGCTTCTGGCCAGAGCAGCGGCATGGACATTTTCCTGGAATGTAGCAATAGCCTTGAGGCCGTTCTGGATTGCCTGTTGTGCGTTGAGTGCCAACATGATACCATAATAGGCTCCCAGAGCTGCAACAGCAGCCCAGACAAAGGGCTCTATGACGGCCCAATTATCAACGATACCAGCACCAATGCTGGCCACAAGGCCAAGGATGCTGCCCGCCACGGTGGCCACTACTGTCAAACCTTGGGCAGCAGCGTTGATGGCGGTATTGAGCTGCCCACTGTTGACAATATCATTGATCTGCTGGAGGATAGGGTCCAGGACCGTGAGCGCTTTGTTTTGCATGTTGGTCCACACCTGTGCCCAGGTCATGGGCATACTTTCAAACTTGGCATTGGTTTCATCCGCCACGGAGAAAAGGGCATTTTTGACCACCTCAGCGGTGATAAGGCCCTCCTGTGCATATTTCTTGATGCTGCCCTCAGCGATGCCCATGTAGCTCTCAATGGCTCTGGCAATACCGGGTGCGTTTTCCAGGATGGAGTTTAACTCCTCGCCCCTCAGCGCACCGGCGGCCATGGCCTGGGTGAGCTGGAGCATTGCGGCGGACTGCCCCTGTGCAGAGGCACCGCCGATAACAAATTGCTTGTTGACCTGCTCCATGAAAGCAATGAGCTCATCATTGCTGGAGAAAGCAGAGCCAGCATTTGCGCCCATGCTTGCGATGGCACCGGCGGTGTCAAGGTAGTAGGCCCTGGAGCGCTGGGCAGATGCCATGATTTTGCTCTCCAGCTCAGTCACGCTGCCCCCGTCATCTACCATCAAGCTGAGGCGTGCCGTGGTGCTGGTCATCTGGTCAGACAGCCCAAAGAGTTTGCTGACACCGGCTCCGGCAGCCAGCGTGGTCATAAACCTCTTTGCTTTGTTGAGGAGCCCGTCCATAGAGCTCTCACCGGCCTTGATGCCCCTGTTGAGCCTTTCCTCCTGGATGGCGGCGTCTTGGTAGGCATCCGCTACCTCCTGGAGTTCCTGGCTGGCTCCGACAAGAGCCAACCTTGCTTGGTCAATCTCCTCTGCATTGAGGGCCTGGCCAGATGCATGCTGTATCTTCTCAAAGGAGTTTAGGGTGAGGTCAAGGGCCCCCACGATTTTGTTAAGCACACGGCTCACGCCATCATCAAGAGCCATTTGAGATTTAATTGATGCCACTATAATCGCCTCCTTTTCGCTTTCTTTCTGCGCTCCATCTCCGCCTCCGTGCAGAGCTTATAGGTTTCTGTGATTTTATCGGCATTTTGGACCTTGGACAGCTTGGCGTGCTTTCTAAGGAGCTGCTTGTCAGAGAGCCGTGTCAAAGGTGCCAGCACATTCTTGAGGCTTTCATAGCTGGGGTGGTCCTTATTCAGTAAAAATACTCCTTGGTCAGTAATACGCAGGGGCTCAGTATAGGCCTGGATTTCACTGTCCGGGGTGTACTGAATATCACCGATAAAGGGAATGTATGAAAATTTGACCGCCGCCAGCTTACCCGGCACAATGACCTCTATATTTCTGTTCATACCTTAAACGCCTCCCTCAGCAGAGCGTCTAAATTTTTCTGTATGACACCGGGAAGTATGCGCTTCAAGTCTTGCTCAGAGCGGGTGAGGAAATACTGCCCCGGCACCCAGCCCTGTACCAGCCTTTTTCCCAGAGCAGGGACATATCTGCCAACTTCCTGCCTGTGGCCAAATTCCACATAGCTGGCATATTGGACAGGGTTTATAATCTCAACCGTGTAGGTTGCCCCGGATTTTGAAACTGGCAGCTTTTCTGCATGAGCTGCACTTTCAGCAGCCGTTGGGGACCCTTGCCCTGCAGCCGCTTCGTGATGGGTATTAGCTGTCCATCCCCGGCGTAATGTGCCGCCAATTTTGCCGGTGTCATTAACACGCTTGGTGTATACATCACCCTTTTTGTGATATTTACTGTCACGCTTGGCAGTCACTTCTACATCTCTCTTATAATCACCAACAGGAGTTGCAGGAATGACCAGACCAAGTAACATTGCGGCTGACTTTTTGGACATATCCCTGCAAAACTTGTCCATATCGGCGCTCTGGAGCTTGGCCAGATTATCTCTGAGCTTTTGGAGCTGCCTATAATCGCATCGGCTCCATTTTCCCATATCTCAGCACCTCCCCCAGATTAGAGCCACACAAAGCCGTCATCATCGTCAGAGCCAGCAAGGTTGATCTGGTGGCGGGCAGCGTGGATGCGCCCATATTTGAGGTCAGCATGGTCATAGACAAAAGCCTGGTCACTGCACAGGGTATCAATGCGGGTGGCCAGCTCCAGGATGCGGTCCTGGGCCCACTTCTCATCATAGCTATCCACACCATAGCCGCCGAAAACAGCAAACTCACCAATCATGCTGGTGGCGCTGTGCTGCTTTTTACGGATAAAGAGAGTTTCCAGCAGGGCCTCTGCCTCACTGAACAGGGCAATATATATCCATATTCTGTGGGATCAAAGGTACCGTGACTATCCGGCAAATCCAAAGA
>CAYSDG010000041.1:0-15234 GCA_964429705.1 uncultured Oscillospiraceae bacterium
CCGATGTCCACGAACACGCCGTAGCTGGTCATGCTCTTGACAGTACCGGTGTAGCGCTTGCCCACCTCGATCTCAGCCCAAACGGCAGCAGCGGCGGCCTGACGGGCCTCGACCTGAACAGCCTTGATGGAGCCGACGACACGGCGGCGTGCGCGGTTGACCTCGGTGATGCGCAGGCTGACCTTCTGCTTGAGCAGCTGGCTCATAGCGGCCTCGCGGGGCAGACCGGACTGAGAAGCGGGAACGAACACGCGGACACCCTTGACGGAAACCACGATACCGCCCTTGTTCTCCTCGGTAACAACGCCCTCCAGGACGTCCTTATTCTCGCAAGCGGTCTCGATGTTCTCCCAAACCTTGGCAGCATCCAGACGCTTCTTGGACAGGGTAGCGTAGCCCTCCACGTCGTTGACGCGGATGACGAACAGCTCCACCTCGTCACCGATCTTCACGATGTCCTCAGCCTTGGCGCTGGGATCGTCGGTCAGCTGGTCCATGGGGATGTAACCGGCCTGCTTGCAGCCCAGATCCACGTGGACTTCGGTGGGGGTAATAGCGGTGACCACACCGGTAACCTTATCACCAGTATTCAGGGTACTGGTATACTGTTCAAACATTTCGGCAAAATTTTCCTCGCCCAGGATCTTTTCTTCACTCATCGTCTTGTTAACCTCCTTAATAATGCTCGCCGGCGTGGAGGCCCCCGCCGTCAAACCAACCACGGCGCGATCCAACAGTTCTGTCCTGGGCAGCTCGTCCGCGCTTTCGATCTGAAAGACGCGGGAGCAATGTAAGCGGCATATCTCTGTCAGATGCTTCGTGTTGGCACTTTGAGGATCACCAACCACTACCATTGCGTCCACCTCGGAGGCGATCTGAGCTGCCTCGGATTGACGCGTAGACGTAGCACTGCATATTGTATCAAATATTTTCAGATTTGTACACAGTTTTTTTAGAATTTTCAAAGAACTTTCCCAATTTTTTCGGATGAGGGTGGTCTGGGACACCACCGTAAGGGCCAGAAAGTCCCGGTTATCAACGCTTTCCAGCCATTTCTCCAATTCCTCCGGGCCGGGAAAAACCAGCAGATTTTCGCACCAGCCGCCCACGCCGATGACCTCCGGATGCTTCGGATCGCCAATCATCACCGGCTGACGCCCCTCCCGGTCCGCGTCCCGGACGATCTGCTGCACCCGGGCCACCTTGGGACAGGTGGCGTCCACCACCTGCGCGCCCCGGGCCTCCAGCTCCTCGTACACACGCCTGCCCACGCCGTGGGCCCGCAGCAGCACGCTGTCCCCGGGCTGCGCCTCCTCCGGCGTCTGATAGACCTGCATCCCCTGCCGGGCCAGGTCCCCGATGACATGGTCGTTGTGGATCACCGTGCCCAGCATACGGGGCCGCTGTGCCGACACCGCCAGTTCCTGGGCCATCTTCACCGCCCGGGCCACGCCAAAGCAGAAGCCCGCGCTTTTCGCCTGTCTCACTTCCATCCGCTCACCTCATCCATGGCATATACCCGGTCCATCAGCTCCGCCGCGGCCTGCTTCGTCTCCTCCGCTGTGGGGCGGCGGCCGGCAAATACAGGCTGATAGGGCTGGCCAAAGACCACCGTGTTTTTCCGGAACAGCTTCCGCCGCCCGCCGCAGTAGACCGGGACCAGAGGCGCACCGGTGCGGCTGGCCAGGACGACAACGCCGCCCTTGGCCTCCACCTGTCCGGGTCCCTCCACCCGTGTCCCCTCCGGGAACACCAGCAGCCGCTCGCCGCTCTGGAGCGCGCGGATGGCCGTTTTCATCGCGTTCAGGTCGCTGCCGCCCCGGTCCACCGGGAAGGCCCCCAGCCTGTCGAAAAACCAGGCCAGAGGACGGAGGCGGAACAGCTCCTCCTTGGCCATGATGCGCAGGCGGGAGTCGTTGCCCAGAGCCACCGCCACCAGCACCGGATCAAAGGCGCTGGCGTGGTTGGGACACAGCACCGCCGCCCCCTCCGGTACATTCTCCAGCCCCACCGTCCGCATGGGGAACAGCAGCCGCGCCAGGGGCGCTAACAGCAAAAATGCGTTGTGAAAGAAGCGGTTCATAGGCCCAGCCGTTCCCGGATGACCGCCAGGATCTGTGCCCGGCTCTGCTCAAAGGTGTTGCCGGTGGTGTCCAGCAGCACCGCGTCCTCCGCCGCCCGCAGGGGCGCGGCAGCCCGGGTCTCGTCGTTGTGGTCCCGCAGGCGGATCTCCGAGAGCACCTCCTCATAGGGGCGGGGCGTTCCCCGCTGCTGCAGCTCGTCGCAGCGGCGGTGGGCCCGATCCTCTGCCGAGGCGGTGAGGAAGATCTTCACATCCGCGCCGGGCAGCACCACGGTGCCGATGTCCCGCCCGTCCATGATGACGCTCTGCTGCCGGGCAGCGGAGCGCTGCAACTCCATCAGGAAATCCCGCACCGCGGGGATGGCGGACACGCGGCTGGCGTACATGGAGATCTGGGGCAGACGGATCTGGTCCGTCACGTCCTCCCCGTTGAGGGCCATGTGCTGCAGACCGTCGTCGCCGTAGGACATACGGACATCCAGCTCCGGCAGCAGCGCCACCACAGCGGCAGCATCCTGGGGGTCCACCCCCCTGCTGTAGGCGCAGTAGCCCACCGTGCGGTAGATGGCGCCGGTGTCCACGTACAGGATCCCCAGCTCCTGCGCCACGCTGCGGGCGATGGTGCTCTTGCCCGCCCCGCTGGGGCCGTCGATCGCCACGGAAAAAATCTTCTTATCCATTGCTTCTATACCTCGATCGTTATACTTTACTTGGCTCGCTTTGGGCACTTAGCCCGCCTCATAGGCCGCGCACTTCCCCGCGACATACCCGGTGGACCAGGCGATCTGCAGGTTGAAGCCGCCGGTGTAGGCATCCACATCCAGCACCTCTCCGGCAAAGCGCAGGCCTGGCAGCAGCTTCGACTCCATGGTGGAGGGGTTGACCTCCTTCACGGACACGCCGCCGCTGGTGACGATGGCCTCGTCCACAGGGCGCGCGCCCCGGATGGACACCGGCAGCGCCTTCAGCAGCTGCACCATCCGGCGGCGCTGCTCCCGGGTGATGTCGTGGACCTTGGTGTGGGGGTCGATGCCCGTCAGCTCCACGAAGGGGGCGATGAGCTTGCGGGGCAGCAGCGCGTCCAGCGCGTTGATCAGGTCGGCATTGCTGCGCTGGCTGAAGTCGCTCACCAGGCGCTTGTCCAGGGTCTGCTCGTCCAGCGCGGGCTTCAGGTCGATCTCCAGCCGATAGCTCTTCTGGCCGAAATGCCGCATATGGGAGGAGGCGGACAGCACCAGCGGTCCGCTGACGCCGAAGTGGGTGAACAGCAGCTCTCCGAAGTCCTCGCAGAGCTTCTTATTGTCCTCGTACACCCGCAGGGATACATTGCGCAGGCTCAGTCCCTGCAGCCGGGCGCAGAGATCCCCCTCCTCCACCAGAGGCACCAGACTGCCCCGGGGGGCCACCACCGTGTGCCCCACGCTCTTGGCCAGACGGTATCCGTCGCCGGTGGAGCCGGTGAGGGGATAGCTGACGCCGCCGGTGGCAATAATGACCTGGGAGGCATCATAGTCCTCCCGCTCCCCCTTCACACCCACCAGCGCGCCATCATGGAGCCGCAGGCCCAGCGCCCGGTCCCGGACGATGGCCACCTCCAGCTGGCGCAGATGACGCTCCAGCGCGCCGCTGATGTCAAAGGACCGGTCCGACACCGGGAATACCCGGTTGCCCCGCTCCGTCTTCAGGGGGACACCCTGGGCCTCAAAAAAGGCCATAATATCCGCCGAATCATACTGGGAGAATGTGCTGTAAAGGAACCTCCCATTACAGGGAATATTCCGCATCAGCTCCTCGACCGCGCAGTTATTGGTCACGTTGCACCGGCCCTTGCCGGTGATATTCAGCTTTTTTCCCAGCCGGGAGTTGGGCTCCAGAAGCGCCACACGCGCCCCGTTCTCCGCGGCTGCAATGGCGGCCATCATTCCGGCGGGGCCGCCGCCCACCACTACAACATCAGTTTTCATCATCAATCTTCATCCGTATTATGTCCAAATACACCATATTCCTCCCAGATGTCCTCCAGCCGGTCGAAAATCCGGGCCATGTCCGCGTTCTTGCGGTGGCCCGCCGCCACGATCAGGGCGTTGAGCAGGCCGAAGGGGGCCACCAGGGAGTCCACGAAGGAGATCATCTCGCTGCGGGCCAGCAGCACCTGGGAGGCCAGGGGGTACAGCGGCGACATGACGCTGTCCGTGATAGCCACCACATCTGCCCCCCTGTCGTGGGCGAACTGCACGCCCTTCACCGTGGCCTGGGAGTACCGGGGGAAGCAGATGCCGATGAGCACATCCCCCGGACCGATGCGCAGCGTGCTCTCCAGAATGTCGCCCGCGCTGTTGCTGGTGACCAGGGTGACATTGTCGAAGATCAGGTGGAGGTAGAAATGGAGGAAGCCCGCCAGGAAGGAGCTGGAGCGGACGCCCAGAATATAGATATGCCGGGCCTCCATCAGCTTGTCCACCACCTCCTCAAAGGCGGCGCGGTCCACCTCCTCGATGGCCAGACGGAGCTTGTCCATGTCCGTCTGCAAAACGGAGGTCACCAGGTCGTTGTCGAACAGATCGCCGGAGGCGTTGATGCGCTGGATGGAGGTCAGCTTGGAGCGGACGATGTCCTGCAGCGCCTTCTGCATGGCGGGGTAGCCGTCGTACCCCAGCATGGCGGCAAAGCGCACCACCGTGGACTCGCTGACGCCCACCAGTCTGCCCAGCTTGCTGGCCGTCATAAAGGCGGCCTTGTCGTAGTCGGACAGGATATATGTGGCGATCCGCTTCTGCCCCTTGGAGAACTCCGCCATCCTCTCCTGGATCATATGTAATACGTCCTTGCTCATCGCTTCACGACCTCCTCACCAGTTATCCCAAAAGTGCGCAGCCACTTTTTTCCATTCTTTATGATACCCTATCTTTTTCAAAAGCACAAGAGCGCGGGGCGGAAAAATCGCCCTCAGCCCTGCAGGCGGCGGACCTCCGCCGCTGTGAGGCGGCGCCACTTCCCCGCCGGGAGCTTTCCCAGCAGCAGGCTTCCCTCCCGCACCCGCTTCAGGCGGCGGACCTCCAGTCCCGCCTGGGCGCACATGCGTCGGACCTGGCGGTTGAGGCCCTGGTGGATGGTAACGGACAGCACCCAGCTGCTCTCCCGCTTCTCCACCACCTCCACCCGGGCGGGGGCGATGGGGGTGCCGTCCTCCAGCACAGTTAGAGCCGCCAGCCGCTCCCGACAGCCCGGAAGCTGCCCGGTCACGGTCACGTGGTACTCCTTCTCCAGCTCATGGCTGGGGTGGCTCAGGCGCTGGGCGAAGGCCCCGTCGTTGGTCATCAGCAGCAGGCCCTCGGAGTCCATGTCCAGCCGCCCCACCGGATACACCCGGGCGCCGCAGTCCGCCGTCAGCTCCGCCACCGTTCTGCGGCCCCGCTCGTCGGAGAGGGTGGTGACATAGCCCCTGGGCTTGTGGAGCAGGAGATAGCAGCGGGCCTCCCGCTCCCCCACCAGCTTGCCGTCCACCTGGATCAGGTCCCCCTCCGGGTCCGCCTTGTCCCCCAGCTGTGCCACCGTGCCGTTGACGGTGACCCGCCCGGCCTTCAGATATTCCTCCGCCTGCCGCCGGGAGCAGACTCCCGCGGCGGACAGTATTTTTTGCAGTCGCTCCATTGCGGTCTCCTTTCCTGTTTTCAAGAACAAAAATCGTATTGATCTGGTACTATATCTCTCTCCTGGCGCTGGCCGCACCGGCCACCAGGGCGGTCTCCGCCGCGAGCTGGCCGTCCACCCAGATCCGGGCCCGGCCAATAGCCTGCCCCGGCACCACAGGGGCGCAGACACTCACAGGTGTCTCCACGGTGACCGTCATAGTCTCCTCCCCGGTGAGGGGACAGGCCAGATCCCGCTCCAGCAGCAGCGGCACCTCCCGTTCCGTCCCGCCCCGGACGGAGACGCGGGCCATCGCCTGCCCCGCCGCAGCCGCCGTGATCAGATGCCATGTGCTGAACCCCCAGTCCAGCAGCGCTGTGTGGTCGTTCCAGTCGTCCCCGTCGGACAGGGTGACGCAGACCAGGGTCATATCCCCCCGCCGGGCGGCGGAGACCAGCGTCCGGCCCGCCGCGCGGGTGTAGCCGGTCTTTACCCCGATGCAGCCCTCGTAGCGCCGCAGCAGCTTATTGTGGTTGGTGAGCGTCCGCTCCCCCAGGGTGATGGCACTGGTGGATACGATGCGGCAAAAGGTCTGATTCTCCAGGGCATAGGCCGCCAGTCGGGCCATGTCAGCGGCGGTGGATCGGTGGTCCGGGGCATCCAGCCCGTTGGGATTGGCGAAGTGGGTATGTTCCATGCCCAGCGCCGCCGCCTTTTCGTTCATCAGGGCCACAAAGCGCTCCACATCCCCGGCCACGCAGCGGGCCACCGCCAGAGCTGCGTCGTTGCCGCTGGCCAGCAGCAGACCGTAGAGCAGCTCCTCCAGCCCCACCTGCTCCCCGGGCTTCAGATACATGGAGGAGCCCTCCGCCATGTCCTCCGCCGTCACGGTGTACACCGCGGAGAGGTCTCCCTCCTCCAGGGCCACCACCGCCGTCATGATCTTGGTGATGCTGGCGATGAGCCGCTCCTCGTGTGCATTGTGCTCCCAGAGCACCCAGCCGCTGCCCTGCTCCACCAGGATGGCGGATGCCGCCGAGGTGCCCACCGCCTCCGCCGGGCGGCACAGCCCCCCTGCCAGCGCCAGAGCGCACAGCAGCGCCGCCGTTCCTCGTCTGTTCACCGGAACACCTCCGTCCATTCGTTTCTTAACGGCAGTATCCCCGCGCCGCTGACTGGCATTCCGGCCAGCTTTTCTCAGCGGCGGCGATCGTTTCCTCCGGTGCATCGGCAGACGGGCGCTGCGTCACAAGGGCATTCCCCGGAAAGCGACACAGCGTTTCCGGGGAATTTTCGGGTGAGGATGTATGTTTTTCCAGCGGTCAAAAATCCGTAGGCTCCACGGCAGGCTCCTCCTTGGGAGCCAGCTTGCTGTTGACGAAGCCGGTGACCGCGTCCAGCACCTCGGGGACCATCTCCACAACGCGGTCCGCCGTGGTCCGGGCGGGTGTCGCCACAGGCATCATGCGCACCGCGCCGTCTTTGATGATCAGAAACGCCACCGGGTCGATCTTCACGCCGGTGCCAAGGCCGCCGCCCAGGTCGCCCTCGGCGCTGGCATCCTTCTTATTGCCAAAGGCCGCGCCGCCGCCGCCAAAGCCAAAGCTGACCCGGGACACCGGGATCAGGGTCACGCCGTCCGGCGTGGCGATGGGCTCGCCCACGATGGTGTTGGTGTCCACCATCTCCCGCACCTTGGCCATGCCCTCCTGCATCAGGGCGCTCAAGGGATTCTTCTTTTCCATAGGTCATTACTCCTTCTCCGCCGGTGTGGGCGGGGTATTTGTCGCAGGCTCCGGCGCCGCCAGCTGTCGGAAGCCGATCAGCCACCGCAGCAGCTCGCCGCCGGAGCGGAGAGCCACCGCCAGCGCGTCCCCCAGACGGATGGACACGCCCACATCGGCGATACAATCCAGCTCCTCCATCTGAAAGTCCAAAAACAGCTGAATATCCTGCTCCCGGATGCGCACCAGCCGGTGCAGCGCCGGAAGCAGCGCGGCCTGCGCCGCCTGCACGCGGCCATACAGCACCGCCGTGTCCGCCGGGTCCGCCCCGGCCACCAGCAGATGGAGCTTCAGCGGCCGGATGCGGATGCGCCGCCCGGTGCGCCGCAGCGCCCGCCCCAGGATCGGCGGCAGGGTCTCCAGCGAATAGAGCAACTGCTCCCGCGTCAGCTTTCTTCTTCCTTTTTCAGCGGTATTTGCCGCGGTTTTGTTTTTTTTCTCCGTTTTCAGGTCTTTCTTCGTTCTTTTTGGCTTCGCTCCCTCCGGCGCGGGCAGCAGCGTGCGATGCACCGGTCCCCAGCTCACACGCACCGCCAGCTCCCCCTGCTCATAGGAGAGCCGCACCGCCGCCGGGGTCAGCAGCACCGCCGCCAGCAGCGCCAGGATAACGCCCAGTATGATCCATCCCGCCAAGGGCTCACTCCTCTCCGGCCGGGGTCTCCGGCGGCTCCGCCGCCCCCGTCGGGGCCATGAGGCCGCCGTCGTCGCTCAGCCGCAGCTGCCCCTCCGACTCCACCCCCGGCAGGGGCGGCAGATCGTCCAGCGAGGCCAGGTGGAAGGAGCGGAGAAAGTGCTTCGTGGTGCGGTACAGCCGGGGACGGCCCGGCACCTTCAGATGGCCGCACTCCTCGATGAGCTTCCGGTCCAGCAGCAGGCTGATGGTATACGCGCTGTCCACCCCCCGCAGCTGATCCACGTAGGCCCGGGTGGTGGGCTGGTAGTAGGCGATGATGGCCAGCACCTCCAGCGCGGGCTGGCTGAGCCGGGCGGTCTTGCGGACCTCGAAGGCCCGGCGGATGGGGTCGGCCAGCTCCGGTGCGGAACACAGCTGCCAGCTGTCCTCCATGCGGATCAGGCGGATGCCCCGGCGCTCAAAGGCGTAGTAGTCCCCCAGCCGCCGCAGCACCTCCTCGGCGGCGGGCCTGTCCAGCTCCAGCGCCAGACAGATCCGGTCGATATGTACCGGCTCGCCGGAGGCGAAGAGAACGCCCTCGGCGGCGGCTTCCAGTTCTTTCATTTCCATTGCTATCGTTACCTCTCAAATGGGGGCGGGTTTCTTTTTTGCTGACAGCTGGTATCTGTTTGATCCTCTTAAAAGCCGCCGCTTTGCGGCGGTTGGCTCCGTAAGCGCCCGCCTGCGGGCGGACGAAACCGCAGCCGGAACCCCTTCGGTTTCGGTCTTCCAGCTTTTTCTGGGTGGGTCGTGCGGTGGTTACTGAGGGCCCCGAATACGAAATCCGCAGGGCAGCACCGCACCATTGTCAACAATGTTATCCAGCGGCAAAAACTAACAAGTCTGTTTGTTTCGGCGTCGTGGGGCGACAGCCGAAGTTGGACAAGCTGTATCTGACACCGAACCGCAGCGGCCAAAGGGCTGTCAGTTCTTCTGAAGCAAAATCCCCCCGGAGCAACTCATCCCCCCTGCTCCTCTTCCGCCAGCGTCACGACATGCTCCGCGTCCCCGCTGTCCGTCAGGCGGAGTCTGCGGGCCTTGCACAGCTCCAGCACCGCCAGGAAGGTGGCCACCACCTCGCTGCGGCTACGGCTGCCCTGAAACAGCTGGCGGAACCCCGCCGCGCCCCACCGGCGCAGCCGCTCCAGGATCTCGCTGGCCTTTCCGGCCACGGGATACGGCTCCTGGCGGACGATCTGGGAAAAATTGCTCAGAGGCGGCGGGAGCTTCCGCTCATTGCGGGCCGCCAGCTCTGCCAGAGCCTCCAGCAGCTCCCCGCCCTGGTGGTCATAGGTAACAGTCCGGCCCCGCTGCGTCTGCTCCGGCGGACGGACCACGATATTCTGTCCGAACTCCCCCATCGGCCCCAGCTGCTGCACCGCGGCCTGGATGCGGCCAAAGGCCTCGCTGCTGCGCCGCTCCTCCAGAGACTGGATCAGCAGATCCATCTCGCTCTGGGCCTCCTCGTCCTCCACGGACAGGAGCATCCGGGTCTTGATGAACATCAGCTGGGCCGCCATGGTGATGAACTCGCTGGCGATCTCCAGATCCATCTCCTCCCGCAGGTGCAGATAGTCCAGATACTGGTCCAGGATCAGGGCGATGGGAATATCCTGTATTTCGATCTTATTCTTGCTCAGCAGGTGCAGGATCAGATCCAGCGGGCCTTCGAAATCCTCCAGCCCCTCCTTGCTCTGCACCACCCGCTCCAGCTTATAGACTGGGTCCTTCATCCCCTCACCTCGTCGTCATGCGTTAAAAAACAGCCCCGCCATCCAGTAGCACACCCGGGCGATGGCGTTGGAGAGATAGCTGCCGCCCAGGTCCAGATACACGATGACCAGCAGCAGGAGCATCCCCCAGCGCTCGTAGCGCAGGAGGGTGTTGTACGCCCGCTCCGGCAGAAAGGAGAAGAGGATCTTGGACCCGTCCAGCGGCGGGATGGGGACCAGATTGAAAAGCCCCAGGCCCACGCTCATGACCGCCGTCTCCAGCAGGAAGGAGAACACCAGCCCCGGTGCCGACACACCGGCCAGCAGGGACGCGGCGAACATCAGCAGCAGCGCCAGCAGGAAATTGCTCACCGGACCGGCCAGTGCCGTCACCGCCATGCCCAGCTTGGGGCGCTTGAAATACCGGGGATCCACCGGCACGGGCTTGGCCCAACCGAAGCCGCACAGCAGCATGCTCAGAAGCCCCAGTCCGTCGATATGGTGCAGCGGGTTGAAGCTGAGACGGTGCTGGCGCTTGGCTGTCGGGTCCCCCATCGCCAGGGCCGCCAGGCCGTGGCAGGTCTCGTGTACCGTCAGGCACAGCAGCACGCTCAGCACGCGGCTCACCACGTCTGCCAGCGCCCCCAGGTCAAATTGTTGCCAAAAGTTCTGCAAATAACCCAGCATATCCGCTCCAGCTCCCCGGGAAACGATCCTCCCAGCTTTATAATGGTGTTTAGTATAGCAGTATTTTTCAAAAATTACAAGGGTCCCCGGCACAAATCTGCCCGCCGGGCCGGGGCGGGCTTAAGAAAAACTTTAAGGATTTCCCTCTGTTTTTTTACAGATTTTGGCGTTACAATAAAAGCATCCCAATCGAGGGGGCGAGGCCATGAAGCAGCACCAGGAATTGACGATCAGACAAAAAAAGCTGCTGGCAGGCACGGGCCTCGCAGTCTTTCTGCTGCTGATGCTCTGGGTCTGCTGGTGCGCCGGGCGGCCCCTGATCCGCTTTGTCCAGGAGCCGGAGCGCTTCCGCGCCTGGGTGGACAGCCAGGGTCCCGCGGCCCCCGCCCTCTTCATCGGCATGGTGGCGTTGCAGGTGGTGGTGGCCATCATCCCCGGCGAGCCGCTGGAGATCGCAGCGGGGTACGCCTTCGGCGCGGTGGAGGGTACGCTGCTGTGTCTGGCGGGGACCTTTCTGGGCAGCATGGCGGTGTTTTTCCTGGTGCGGCGCTTCGGCACCCGGGCCGTGGAGATCTTCATCCCGCTGGAGGACCTGCGCCCCCTGCGCTTTCTGCAAAAGAGCGAGCAGCGCCTGCGCCTGTGGGTCTTTTTCATCTTCTTCCTCCCCGGCACACCCAAGGACCTGCTGTGCTACTTCGTGGGGCTGACGAAACTGCCCCTGCGGAGTTGGGCGGTCATCTGCCTGGTGGCCCGGCTCCCCTCGCTGGTTACCTCCACCGTGGGCGGCAACGCCCTGGGGACGGAGCGCTACCTGCTGGCCGCCGTGGTCTTCTGCGCCACGCTGGTCATCAGCGGTCTGGGGCTGCTGCTCTACCGCCGCCTGAGTCAGCACCAGCAGCCGGATTGATCCCCGGCCAATACATAAAGTTCGCCCCCGTTTCCGGCCGGAAACGGGGGCGTTTCTTGTTCTTATAGTCTGACCTCAGCCTTTTTGAATACCCGCACCGCAACGGCCAGCAGCGCCAGCAGGAGCGCGATACCCACCACCAGCCACAGCTTCAGCGGCAGAAGCCCGGCCACCGTACACAGCAGCCAGCCCAGCTTGGCGAAGAGGCTGCCGCCGCCCTCCCGGTAGGCGCTGATGGCGTTGGGGACGACGACACAGGAGAGGCAGCAGGTCACCCACACCATGCGAAAGCCACCGAAGCCAAAGCGCAGCGTCAGCGCGGTGAAAAGCAGGTCCAGCAGCACCAGTCCCGCCAGAAGCAGCAGCATGATGGCCGGCTGAAAGAGGCCGGACAGCTCCAGCTCATCCACAGCGCCGGGGTAGATCCGCTGATACTGCCAGTTCTCCATATAATAGACGCACCAGCTCACCGTCAGCCCCATCGCGCCCAGCAGAGCCGTCACCATCGGGTCATACAGCAGATACTCCCGCCGGGTCAGCCCCATGCTCATGACCAGCTGGAAGCGGGTGGCCCCGGAGGTCTGCCCCCGGACCATCACCCCCACCACCGTGGCCAGAAGGACGAAGAGCGCCCCCATACAGGTATAATCCCCGGCGTTGTTCAGGGTCGCGTTGATCCCCAGCACCATGCACACGCCCAGGAGCAGGAAAGCGCCCTGCCAGAGCAGCATGGTGAGAGGGGCCTCCCGGTTGGCCCGCAGATATTTTGTAAATGTCATAACCATCTCTCCCTTCTGTTACAGCCGCACCTCCTGTCGGCGCAGCAGGACCCACTGAAACCCCGCATCCGCCGCCAGGGCCGCCGCGGCCAGCGCCGCCAGCCACCAGGGCAGCCGGTATATCGCGCTGGCCAGCTTCATGATCTCCTCCACCTGGATGCTGCCCATCATGAAATAGCTGCTCACCCCTCCGGCAATGCCGGCCATCAGCATGACGCACAGCATACTCATCCAGGGCCAGCGGCTGAAGATCGTCCCCATGGCGCTGCCCACGCTGGCCGACAGCACCAGTATAGCCGTGACGGCGGAAAGGCTCTGCATACCCAGCGCGGACACCTGGCCGGGAGCCAATGCCCAGATCAGGGCGCACAGGGCCACCGTCGCGCCGGTGACGAGGACGCGGTAATAGTGAAAACCGATGAAAATGTTGCGCCGGGTCTCCCCCATGGACAGCAGCAGCGGCACATACAGCAGCTGGCTGCTGTAGTTGATGAGCACCATGCACAGCGCCGCGCAGAGCAGCAGCCCGTAGGGGATGGCCGAGGCGAACAGGCTCCAGCTCACGCTGTCCGCTCCAATAAGAAGCAGCGCCGCCATGACCGCCAGCACCAGCAGGATCGTGCGGGAGCTGTCCCAGGTGTAGCGGGTCCAAAACCGCAGAGAGCGTCTCATTCCTGCCCCTCCTCCCCGCATAGGGCCAGAAATGCCTGCTGGAGATTCACCGGCTGCACGGAGACATCCCGGCTCTCGTCCACCGCCTGACCGGGCCGCAGGAACACGGTCGCGCCCTTGCTGCGGCCGATGGTCTCGCTGTGGCTCACAGTCAGTCCCGCCGTGGCGGCATCCACCTCGTCGCACTTGCCGCTGATGTAGCAGGCGCTGTCCAGGAAGTCCTGGGTGTTGCTGTTGACGACGACCTGTCCCTCGTGGAGGATGATGACCTCCTCCAGCAGGTCGGCGGCCTCCTCGATAATGTGGGTGGACACCACGAAGGTCCGCCCGCTCTGGGTGTACTCCCGCAGCAGCAGTTTATAAAACTGCTCCCGGGCCACCACGTCCAGCCCCGCCACCGGCTCATCCAGGAAGGTGAAGGGCGTTCTGGCGCACAGGGCCACGATGATGGTGACCATGGACAGCATACCCTTGCTGAGCTTGCTGAGCTTCTTTTTCACATCCAGATGGAACAGCTCCACCAGCTCCCCCTCCAGCGCCTTGTCCCAGTCGGAATAAAAAATGGAAGCGATGCGCAGGTACTCCTTCACCTTCATGCCGGACAGGCCGCTCTCCGCCGTGGGATTCAGCTCCCGGGAGAAGCACAGCTTCTCCAGACTGGCCCGGTTCTCCCACACCAGCTGGCCGTCCAGCGTGACGCTGCCGCCGGTGGCGGGGTTCTGGGCGGTGAGAATACTCAAAAGCGTGGTCTTACCCGCGCCGTTGCGGCCAATGAGGCCGTAGATCTTCCCCTCCTCCAGGGTGAGGGACACATCCCGCAGGACCTCTCTGCCGTCATATACCTTGGTGATATGCTCGCAAACAAGCTTCATTGCTCTCTCTCCTTTATCATGTCGATCAGTTCCTCCCGGGTGATACCCAGGCTTCTGGCCTCGCTGAGCAGGGGCGCGATGTGGGCCTGTGCAAAGGCCGCGCGCCGCTTGCGCAGGATGGCCTCTCTGGCACCCGGAGCCACAAACATGCCGATGCCCCGCTTTTTATACAGGATGCCGTCGTCCACCAGCAGATTCACGCCTTTGGCCGCCGTGGCAGGATTGATGCTGTAGAGCCGGGCCAGCTCGTTGGTGCTGGGCACCTGCTCCTCCTCCAGCAGGATGCCCCGGAGGATGTCGGTCTCGATCATCTCCCCGATCTGCAGATAGATGGACTTCTGTTCCGTCAGCCGCTCATTCAATGGATCACCCCCCAGGTTAAATGGTTCATTACTTGTGTAACTAACCATATCACCAACAAACCCGGTTGTCAACTGTCTTTTGTAAATATCTGTGAAATTCAGGCAAAAAAGCGCCGCACCCGGCGGGTGCGGCGCTTCTCTTTTATTGTTGGGGTGGGCTTCCGGCGGGGAGTTCCGCGCCCTGGCGCGGGTGACTTTAGCCTGTAGCGTTTTGTTGCACTGTTTAAGGGTTTCGCCCCCAGGGCGAGTTCCTTTTTGCCTCGCGCAAAAAGGAACCAAAAACGCGCCGAAACCTCTTTGGTTTCGGACTTCCAGCATAGCTGGGCTTTCGTGCGGTGGGGCAGAATAGAACATGTTGTCGAGAGTTGTTTCTCCCACCAGGAACCATCTTGCAGGAGTGCGCCTGTCGGCCCTCGAAATGAGGGGCCGCTGAGCTTGTCAGCCGAAGCCACTGACCAAGCGGGGCGCATAGCTGGCGAAGTAATGCGAGATTGATTTAACATCGAACCGCAAATACTGAAGGGCTGTTTCTCTGCTAAATCACCGCACGAGCATTCGCCAAAAAATACGAGGGCATTCGGGGGTGTCCCCCGAACTTTTTCACCCGCCCGCAGGCGGGCGCTTACGGAGCCAACCGCCGCAAAGCGGCGGCTCTTAGGCGGAGTGGGTGACTTTTTCGGCGGCGAAAAAGTTACTCGCCCGGAAGCGAAACTCCCTTTTATCAGACAGACAAATCCCCGCGCAGCCTGTTAAAAAAATCAGCCGTTGCAGTTGCCGTGGCGGCACTCGTGGCCCTCGCCGTGGCCGTGGCTGCCGCAATTGCCGCAGCTGTGTTCACCGCCCTCGTGGTGGTGATTGCAGACAGTGTTGGGATCGAACTTCAGGTTGCCCGCCACCAGAGCCTGCACGGCCACGTCAGCGGGACCCACCACGCCGGGGTACACCATGATCCCGGCCTCGGCCAGGGCAGCCCGCGCGCCGCCGCCGATGCCGCCGCAGATCAGCATATCCACCTTCATCTGGCCCAGCAGCGCCGCCAGAGCGCCGTGACCGCTGCCGTTGGTGGGCAGGAC
>CAYSDG010000042.1:0-14765 GCA_964429705.1 uncultured Oscillospiraceae bacterium
TGCCCCAGGAGTTCGTGAAGCTGATCAATGAAAACGGCGGCAGCATGCCCAACGCTGTGGGCGTGCCCGAGGAGCAGCTGCGCAAGGCCGCGTCCCTGTCTGTGTGCAAGATCAACATCGACTCCGACCTGCGCCTGGCCATGACCGGCACCGTCCGCGCCTATCTGGCCCAGCACCCCGACCACTTCGACCCCCGCCAGTACCTCAAGCCTGCCCGCACCGCCATCAAGGAGATGGTCAAGCACAAGCTGATCAACGTTCTGGGCTGCGACGGCAAGGCGTAAGCGAGAGCGCAGAGGCATTTTTCTGGATATGAGGGCCGCCCTTCGGGGCGGCCCTTTTTACCGGCGGGCGGCCCGCTTTTCAACAACAGTCAGCGTCTACCATCCCCCTCGACAGGGCAGTTTTTCGTTCGTGAGAGGAGACACACGATGCAGCAGCTTACTTTGTCTGAACACGCCCGCCGGGTGCGGGCCTATCTGATGGTTTTCGCCAAATGGACGGCCTGCGCCCTGGTCATCGGTCTGACCTGCGGCGCGCTGGGGGCCGCCTTCCACCACGGGGTGGAGCTGGCGGCGGCGCTCTTCGGCCGCTTCGCCTGGATGCTCTATCTGCTGCCCCTGCTGGGTCTGGTCATCGTATGGATGTACCGGGCCGCCGGGGTGACGAAGGACCGGGGCACCAATCTGGTGCTGTCGTCCATGCGGGCGGGGGAGCCAGCCTCCTTCCGGGCAGCGCCCCTGATCTTCGCCGCCACATGCCTGACCCATCTGGGCGGCGGCTCCAGCGGCAGGGAAGGGGCTGCTTTGCAGATCGGTGCGGGGGTGGCCTCGGTGGTCAGCCGGGTCCTGCGCTTCCGGGGACAGGACGCCCGCACGGCCACCAGATGCGGCATGGCGGGCCTCTTCAGCGCCGTGTTCGGCACCCCTGTCACCGCGGCGGTGTTCTGTGTGGAGGTCTGCTCCGTGGGCCGGTTGAACCACGCGGCCCTGTATCCCTGTCTGCTCAGCAGTCTGGCGGCCTGGGAGATCAGCAGCCTGCTGGGCGGCCACGCCGTGCGCTTCACCCTCACCGGCATGCCGGAGGTAAGCGGCGTATCCGTGGCGCAGGTGCTGCTTCTTACGATCCTGTGCGCACTGTGCAGCATTCTCTTTCTGCGGGTGCTCCACGGCGCGGAGCATCTGCTCCAGCGCATCCGGAACCCCTACCTGCGGGTGGCGGCAGGCGGTGCAGCCATCGTGCTGCTGACGCTCCTGGTGGGCCGGGACTACAACGGCGCGGGCATGGGCATCGTGGAGCGGGCCGTGGCTGGCTCCGCCGTCCCCTGGGCGTTCCTGCTGAAGATCCTGTTCACCGCCCTGACCATCGGCTCCGGCTTCAAGGGCGGGGAGATCGTCCCCACCTTCTTTATCGGAGCCACCTTCGGCTGCGCCGTGGGGCCGCTGCTGGGGCTGGAGCCGGGCTTTGCCGCGGCTGTCGGCCTGGTGGCCCTGTTCTGCTGCGTGGTCAACTGTCCGCTGGCCTCCATCTTCCTGGCGGCGGAGCTGTTTGGCGGGGAGGGGCTGACCTTCTTCGCCCTGGCCTGCGCCCTGGGCTACATCATGAGCGGTTACGCCAGCCTGTACGGCGAGCAGCGCATCCTCCACTCCAAGCTGCTGGAGGATGAGGAGCTTTAACCGAAACGGCCGCCAAACAATTCAAACAGCAGCATCGCGCGAGCGGACAGGGAGGACCCTGTCCGCTCGTTTGCGTTCTCCTGACGGACCCTGATGGGCGCGGCGGCGACACGTTTCCAAGCCGCATTGACAAAAAAAGAGACGGGCGCGGCAAGAACCACGAACCCGTCGCCGGGAACCGGCAGCAGCACCGCACCCATCTCTGGTGCAGCAGACGCGCAGGCGGCCAGGATATATGTTTCCGGCCCTACATCCGATGACGGACCCGCGTCTGCTCCCAAGACCAGAGCAGCACAGGAGAACAGAAACAGCAAGGGCAAGATTTTGCCAAGGGAGTGCGCATCTTGCAAAAGCAGATGGTACGCTGACGCGGCAGGCAAAAAACGGCGGCGGGAGGGAGGTGCGTCGGCTTTCGCAAATGTTCGCTAAATACGAATTTAACGAACAACAGGGGAGCTTTTTCAGAAAACAGGGCTTTCAGATGCCTCCAGGAGCCGGATCTGACCGGTTTTCCGGCAGCTGGCCGGTCTCCCGGAGCCGCCGGTTCCGGTTGCATTCCGCCGGGATCGGTTGTATAATCTGGTTGCCGACACCGGCGCGCCGCGCCGCGTGCGGTGCCGCGATCACACAGCTTCCGTGCTGCTGCTGCCGCGGCGATCAGCCGCAGACCGGCCCGGTCATCGGCTCCGGCACGCAGCGGCTCTCTGAACAGCTGCCCAGCCATCGGCCCGGGCTTTGCGGCGCACAAACTGGAGAAACCTTTTGGGAGACACATATGAGCACTTACATCAATGAGCACCAGGGCATCCTGCCGGCCTATGAGGACGCGCCGACCCTGCTGAAGGGCTTTCTGGTCTATCTGCGGGTCCGGAAGAACCGGACGGAAAAGACCGTGAACGCCTACTACGTGGACCTGCGGCTGTTTCTCCGCTTCCTGATGGTCGCCCACGACTACGCCAAAAGTAGTTCGCTAAATTTTCAGGACGTGGACATCAGCGGCTGTCCCGACGAGCTGATCCTGTCCGCCACGCCGGAGGACATCGACGCGTTCTTATACTACAGCGCCACCGAGATGGACAACCAGGTGAAGCGCCGGGCGCGAAAGCTCTCCGCCATCAAGTCCTTCTACCGCTACCTCACCAATCAGGCGAAGGCCCTGACCCACGACCCGGCAGCCGACGTGGAGGCCCCCTCCCTGCGGGAAAAGCCCCAGCCGGTCTACATGACCTATGACCAGTGCCTGCAGCTGCTGGGCAGCATCCACACGGAGGCCACCTCCCGGGACCACTGCATCATCACCCTGTTCCTCAACAGCGGCGTCCGCATCAGCGAGCTGGTGGGGCTGGATCTGAGCCGGGTCTTTCTGAAGGAGGGCTATTTCATCGTCCTGGGCAAGGGACGCAAGGAGCGCACGGTGTATCTCACGGCAGCCGCCAAGCAGTCGCTGGAGCGGTATCTGGAGGACCGGAGCTTCTACAAGGGCATCGTGGACGAGAAGGCGGTGTTCGTCTCCCAGCGGACGGGCAAGCGCCTGACGGCCCGGGGCGTCCAGGTCATGGTGGAGAAGGCGCTGAAAAACGCGGGGCTTGGGGGTCTGAAGCTCTCGCCCCACAAATTCCGCCACACGGCGGCCACCCTGATGTACGACGCGGGCACGGATATTCTGACGGTCAGCAACGTGCTGGGCCACAAGTCGGTGGCCACCTCGGAGATCTACACCCATCTGCACGGGGAAAAGCTGCGGGAAGCCGTGGCCTCCTCCCCCCTCTCCGCCGTGGACGTGGAGGGAAACGCCATGGAGCCGCCGGAAAAGGAGGAGCCATAGCGAAGCGGGGCGAGACCGCCCGACTTGACGCAGCCCCCTCCCTGCGCTATAATGGTTCCATCTGATATTGAAAAGGAGACCTTACGTATGTGTGATTCTTATTCCTATCAGCTGGTGGAGAAGCTCAGCTTCCTGCGCTATGGCGGCACCGACGACGAGAAGCGGGCTGCCGAGCTGCTGATGAGCGAGATTGAGAAGCTGGGCGGCAAGGGCGAGTACATGGAGTTCCAGATCCCCGCCTGCCAGCTGAAGAAATATTCCGCTAAGATCACCGCCCCCTATGAGAAGGAGCTGGAGGTCATGGCCTATGGCCGCTCCGGCAGCTTCCCCCAGGGCGGCGTGGACCTGAAGCTCTACTATGCCGAGCGCGGTCTGCCCGAGGACTACCTGGGCGTGGACGACCTCTCCGACACCGCTGTGATCCTCAACGAGCTGAACTACGAGGCCTATAAGCTGCTGTGCCAGAAGAAGGCCGCCGCCTTCCTGACCATCTCCAACAAGCACTGGGACAGCAAGGCCAACCACGACCTGATCTATCGCCCCCTGCGGGACAAGTTCCTGGCCAACGGCCAGATCCCCGGCTTCATGATCTGGGCCAGCGACGCCACTGACCTGGTGCGCGACGGTGCTTCCATGATCCATCTGGAGCTGGAGGCCGAGGAGATGGAGAACACCTCCCGCAACGTCATCGCCACCATCCCCGGCACGGAGATCACCGACGAGTCCATCGTCCTCACCGCCCACTATGACAGCGTTCTGGTCGGCACCGGCGCATGGGACAACGCCACCGGCTCCGCCACCATCATGTATCTGTACCGCCACTTCCTGAAGAATCCTCCCCGCCGGACCATGCACTTCGTCTGGTGCGGCTCCGAGGAGCAGGGTCTGCTGGGCAGCAAGGCCTTCGTGGAGCAGCGCGCCGAGCAGGTTGCCAAGGAGATCAAGTTCTGCTTCAACTTTGACATGTGCGGCACCGTTCTGGGCCCCAACCGCATCGTGGCCACCGGCAACGACGATCTCAAGCACATGGCCGAGCAGTTCTGCCGGGAGTACGGCATGAGCGCCGACATCAATCAGGCCGTCCACTCCAGCGACTCCTCCCCCTTCTGCGACAAGGGCATCCCCGCTCTGGGCCTGTCCCGCGGCACCAAGACGTGCGAGATCCACACCCGCAACGACATCATCTTCCCCCTGTCCGCCCAGCAGCTGCAGAAGGACGGCGACTTCGCCATTGCCTTCGTCAGCCGCGTCGTCAACTCCCGCATCATCCCCATCCCCTGCGGCATGAACGACGACATGAAGGACAAGCTGAACAAGTACTTCCAGCGCGACAAGACCTCTCTGGCGGAGGACGCTGAGAAGGCCGCAGCCGAGAAGAAGTAAGTTTTTCCCTGAAATGACAAAATGCCCCTGCCGCAATATGTGGCAGGGGCATTTCCTTTACAGCTCAATACAGGCGTGGCACTGGGCGGCGATCTCCGGCTCATGGGTCACCAGGAGCACCGTCCGGTCGGGGTAGTCGGCCTTCAGCGCCGCCAGGATGCGCCCGGCATTGGTCCGGGACACGGCGGACAGCGTCTCATCCAGCAGGATGACGGGCTTCTCCTGCAGCAGCGCCCGGGCCAGGGCGAGGGTCTGCCGCTGCCCGCCGGAGAGAGTCAGTCCGCCCTCGGTCAGCGGAGCATCATACTGTTCCGGCAGCTGCTCGATCCACTCCTGACAGCAGGCCGCCCAGACGGCCCGGCGCAGCTCCTCTTCGGTCAGGTCAGCGCGGCAGCCCAGACGGAGGTTCTCCCCGACGGTGCCGGAGATGATCACGCTGTTCTGCGGCACATAGGCGATGCTGTCCCGGAGGGTACGCGGGGCGTAGGCGCGCAGGGGCCTGCCCCAAAAGCAGATCTCCCCCTCGTAGGGGTAGAAGCCCAGCAGCGTTTTGCACAGCGAGGATTTGCCGCCGCCGGACACACCGCACAGGGCTGTGATCCGGCGGGCCTGGATGCGGAGGGGCTTTTCGATGGCCAGCTTCTTCTCCGGCGTGAAGCAGATGGCCGCGCCGGACACAGTCACCGCGTCCTCCCCGCCGTCCGGCAGGTCCCGCAGGCCCTCCTCCAGCGCCTCCGGCTCCAGGGACAGCAGAGCGTCCACCCGGTCGAAGGCCGCCAGCGAGCGCTCCAGCGCCAGCAGCGTATTGCCCAGCAGGGAAAAGGCCAGCATCACCAGCCCCGAGAGCTGCAGGGTGTAGGTGATCTCCTCCAGCTCCATGCGCCCCCGGTCCAGAAGGACCAGACACAGCAGCATGACCCCCACATATTGCAGCAGGGACACCACGCCGTTCACCGTGCCGACGGAGCCCTGGAGCAGCGCGTCGGCACGACCCGCCGCCGTGTAGCCCAGCAGCTTCCGGCCGACGAGCCGCTGTACACCGTTGTACAGGTTCATCAGGCGGATGTTCACGTTGTTCTGAAACAGCTCATTGGCCGCCACCAGCAGCTGGGCGACGCGCTGCTGCAGCTGCCCGGAGAGGCGGCGCTGGTATTTGCTGAACACGCACTGCGCCCCCAGAGACAGCGCCCCCAGAAGGGCCAGATACAGCGCCACCACCGGACTGACGCGCCAGATGCTGAGGAACGCGCCCACGCCGGAGATGAGGAACATCAGCGGCGTGATGAGCGAGGAGGTGTAGACGGTCTCCACCACGGAGACATCGTGATTCATCCGGGACAGGACCTCCCCCCGGCTGCCGCCCATGGCCTCGATCCGCCACAGCGGCGCGCACAGCACCCGCTGCTGCACGCTGCGGCGCAGGCCGTTGGTGATCTTCTGGGTCGTCACCTGATGGAGATAGAGACCGAAGGCATCCACGGTGATGAAGGCCAGCAGGAGCAGCAGGAACCACAGGGTCCCGCGCACCAGACGCGGCACATCCATCTGCCGGGCCGCCGCCGTCGTCTCATACAGCAGATAGGCCGTCAGGTAGTTGATGGCGAAGTTGCGGCAGCAGACGATCAGATAGCTGGACCAGTAGGCGGCGTGGTGGGGCGCGATGGCGCGCCAGAGCTTTCGCAGTTGTTCTCTGTATTTCATCATCTCTGTCCTCCCAGCTCGATCACCGCCGCGCCGTCCAGCTCCATCCGGGCGTCGTGGGTGATCACGATCACGACCCGCTCCTCCGCCAGTTGGCGCAGCAGCGCCCCGGTCTGGGCGGCATGGGCGTCGTCCAGCGCGGCGGTGGGCTCGTCGAATATCATGATGGGCCGCTCCCGCAGGAGCGTTCTGGCCAGGGAGAGCCGCTGCTTCTGCCCGCCGGAGAGGGTGCCGCCGTTCTCCCCCAGCACCGTGTCATACTGCTCCGGCAGGGCCATGATCTCCTCGTGGATCCCCGCCCGCCTGCACACCGCCTCCACATCGCCGCGGGAGATGCCCGGCTGACAGAGGCGGACATTCTCCAGCACGCTGTCGGAGAACAGGACCGGCTCCTGGGGCATCACGGAGAGGTACCCGGCCAGCTCCTCCCGCTCCATCTCCGCTGTGGACCGTCCGCCCAGCAGCACCGCGCCCCCGGTAGGCTGGAGCACACCGGCGATCAGCTTGATGAGGGTGCTCTTTCCCGCCCCGTTGGCCCCCAGGAGCACGTGGCGCTGGCCTGGCGTGAGCCGGAGGGAGAGGTGTTCCAGCACGTTCCGACCGGTGGTGTAGGCAAAGGTCAGGTCCCGCAGCTCCACGCTGGGAGCCTCCGCGGCGCAGGGACGCTCGGTGAAGGGTTCCCCCGCCGCGCCCAGCAGCTTCTCCAGCCGCCCCAGGGACACACCCAGCGAGCGCATGGCCAGCAGGGAGTTCTCCAGTCCCATCACAGGGTCCACGATATAGCTCATCAGGGTGATGATGACCACAAAGGACCCGGCGGAGATGGTCCCGGCGGCAGTGAACCAGCCGCTCACCACGATGATGGCGATCTGCACGGCGAAGGCGCAGAATACGGAGGGCGCTGTCAGCATCGCCTCGGTCCGGGACAGGCGCCTGCGCTTCTGCAGCAGCTGGGACAGCGAGGCGGCGTACTGCCGGTCGTACCGCTCCTCCAGGGCGCTGGCCTTCACGGACTCCAGACTGAACAGGCTCTGGGCCGCGGTGTCGTTTACCTGCGCCAGCTCTTTCATATACTGCCGCCGCTCCTCCTGCTGCCGCCTGCTGAGGGCGGCGACCAGCGCGGCGGGGACGGCTGCGGACAGCACCACCACACCGGCGATGACCGGGTCGATGCGGCAGATGGCTGCCACAGAAAAGAGAAAGCAGAATATGTCGCTGAGGAGCTTGGTGAAGATCCGGTTGACGGAGTTGGTGACGGCGGTCACATCGTTGGACAGCAGACTGGCCAGCTCCCCCACCGAGAAACCGCCGTCCTCCCCGCGGAGCAGAAAGCCGTAGGCATCCTGATAGAGCCTGGCCCGGATGGCGTGGAGCAGCCGGGCGACGCTCCAGGACTTGCCGAACAGCAGCAGCGCGGAGAGCAGGATGCCCCCCGTCAGCACCGCCGCCGCCCGGGACCACTGGACGCGCTGGCCGAGGATCGCGTCCAGCAGCTCACCCAGATACTCCCGGAACAGCACGTTCACCGCCACAGAAAGACACACCGCCCCCGCTGCGGCGCAGCAGAGGGCCATGTGAGGCCGCAATAAGGCGCGAAGTCGTTTCATCGTTTCGATTCCCCCATTTTTTCTTTCTGAATTGCATCAAAAAGCAGCTGTGTACATTCACAATACCAATTGGGAGGTTCCTTTTGGTTTCCAGATTCTAGTTCGAATCTCGCAGGGCAGTACTTACATATACACTTCAATGGACAATCAAAACATTTATCACATGGCTCCAGCATACCTGTACGCTGTTCCATTAGCCACCTATGTCCCTCTCTAATTGTAGTGTTATCTGCCTTTAAATTATATTGATACTTTCGCTCAAAGGCACAAAATCCCATTTTTAAATCGGAACTGATAAATACATAGTTTGTACCGCCACCACATCTATATATAGAGTTGTTAATTGGTTTGCAGGACGCATTCTCGTATCTCTCCTTCATTTTTGAGAGATAGTTGCTTTGTTTTAACTGAAATTCTATCGCCATCTCCGGTGGCAGTCTGAGACTAAGACAGCTGTTATCCTTTAATGCTGGAACGACCATTACATCATATCTAAAACGAACGCCATATTTTTCTGCGAATTCTTGATACTCAGACAAATACTGGTAAGTGTGGTTGGTCAATGTAGCCTTTAACTCAAAGTGTACATTTCCTTTTTGCAGCATATTTAAATTATGTCTAAATTGTTCAAATGCCCCCTGCTTACCGACAAACTCACTATAGGTCTTCTCGTTGAAACCGTATAGAGTTATATCGACCACTCGAGGGCTTTTTGATTGAAATAGCTTAATGTGTTCTGCAGTAAGAAGATACCCATTCGTAAGTACAGTGACAGCAAATCCAAGATCATAGGCATAATTATATATTTCAAAGAAATT
The DNA here is from genome assembly GCA_964429705.1 of uncultured Oscillospiraceae bacterium. Classification (GTDB taxonomy): domain Bacteria; phylum Bacillota; class Clostridia; order Oscillospirales; family Oscillospiraceae; genus Pelethomonas. The sequence goes on from CAYSDG010000042.1 coordinate 9,011, forward strand.
CGGATGCAGAAGAGGCTCACCGCCTGTTAAAGTTAGCCAAACACATCCTAAATCCCTTAATTCGTCTAAAATCTTCTTTATGCTATCAAAGGACACCATGCTTTTAGTACTACCACGCACATAACAATATTGACAACGAAAATTACACTGATCTAGTAATTTAATCATTGCAGAGAGAATTTTTCCTTTTCCACCTGCTTTTTCTGCTAAGGCCTGTAGATAGTGCTTCTTTCCATAAACTTCAACTTTATTCATAGAAAAACCCTTTCTGCAGTAGTACTTCTATAAAGTGGATTATATCGATTTCTATAGTTGAATACTCGACATTGCAAAGCTTTGTTAAGTGATTAACAATTTCTCTAGGAGTTTTTCCACAGTGCAACCACCGACATATAGTAATAGACGTCAAATCTATCGCTTTATATACTTCGCTATTTTCACCGACATCATCTGAAGGAATAAATACAATTTCATCGTCAAGATCCACCATCGTAAATCTTTTACTAAGATTTAATTCTTTATCAAAGTCAAAATTCATCTTCGCACCTCCAGATTTCTTAATTTGCAGTTATAAACAAATCGTAATAACAAACAATAAGGCCAATTTCTCTGCTGAGTTATCAAGCCATGCAAAGAAACCGACCTTATTGCTGTTAATTATCCGCTAATGTAAGGTAATATTCTAGACCGCAAATTAGCAATAGGGATCATTCTCTCCGGAACCGTACCAACACATCTCAGCAACAGAATCTTCGTACATTAGTTTAACAGTAATGAGTTCAGGTTTTGTGTAAGACATATATTGCACCTCCGTTTAAAAATTAAATTTGTCCTTTTGAACAAATTTTATGTAATTATTGTAAATTGTTATTGTGAAAATGTCAACAGTGTTTTCAATTTGTTATAAAATAATAATCTCATCCCTGCCACCGGCCCGGAGGGACAAAAAAGGCTGCCTGGTGGCAGCCTTTTTTATATTTATTTGTTGCCCTGATCCTGGAGGTACAGCGCTGTGAAGCGCTCCAGCCCCTCCGTCAGGAATTGGATGTTCTTCGCCTGCAGCACGGTATCCCGCTGGGTACGCAGGTGGGGGATGCAGTACCCCACGCCCACCAGACGATGGCAGGCGCAAACCGCCACGTTGAACTTGAACTTCCGGTGGTCAGAGGGGTAGTAGTTCAGCCCGCGGCTGAGGAGATGGGTGTTCATCGCGCCCCCCTCGGGGAACGCCTGGGCAAGATCGTCCAGCAGCGCCTCGTCCCACCGGCTGTGCTTGCTGGGCATCAGCAGCAGGTGCTCCCCGTCGCCCACGCAGTCCAGATTGATGAAGAGACGGGTGGTGGCCTGCTGATAGTGCTTCTTTTTGAAGCCATTGGCCCCCAGCATATTTTTGGTGTTGTTGTCAAAGAGCATCAGGCACACCCGCTTGTGGTCCTTCACCGACCGGGCCAGGCGCAACAGCGCCACCACGCCGCTGGAGTTGCCGTTGGCGTTGCTCCGGTTGGCGGGGCCGCGGGCGCTGACCCACAGAGCCGCCACCGCCAGCACCAGGAAGAGGGGCAGCATCAGCCCCGGCTGGTTCAGGGGGAAGGACACCGCCAGCGACAGCAGAAAGATCACCGCCAGCAGTCCCACCGCCATGGCCACGTGGTAGCCGATGTGGGCCAGAACGTTGGTGGGAGAGACGAAGTTGGGCAGCAGCATCCGGACATCGGTGTCGTAGTGGGCGCAGAAGAACACCTCCGCCGTCTCCGGATCACCGGCCACCAGATTGACGCTGCCGTTGGTCCGGCCGTAGGTCTCCTCCTGCACACGCCACCCGGCCTTCTTCAGCTCGGAGGCGGCCCATTTGCGGAACTCCCCCTTCTCCCACCGGCTCCTGCGCACAGGATGGACGGTGAGGATGTATTCTTTTAAGCGGTTGATGGTCTCCATAGTGGTCTTCCTTTTGTTTGAAATTGTTCCTATTTGTCACCTGCTGGGGAACGGTTGGCTGCGCTTTTAAGGGGGCTCGGCCTCCGGGCCGAGTTCCTTTTTGCCTCGCGTAAAGTTGTACCAAAGCGCAATTATCTGTAAAGCGAAAATGGTTTACAGCTTTGTTTTATAAGTATCTGCCCCGGCAATCAGTTCCTCCGCGCCCGCCAGCATGGCAGCCGTCACGGCGGCACCGCCGGTGATGCGGGCCAGCTCCTGGCAGCGCTGCTGCCGGTCCAGATCCACCACCCGGGTGTAGGTCCGGCCGCCCCGCTCCCCCTTCTCCACAGAGAAATGGGTGTCCGCCATGGCGGCCAGCTGGGGCAGATGGGTCACGCACAGCACCTGCTTGCGGCGGCTGACCTGGGCCAGCTTTTCCGCCACCTTCTGGGCGGCCCGGCCGGAAACGCCGGTGTCCACCTCGTCAAAGACCATGGTGCCGATGGTCTCATTCTCCGCCAGCACGTTTTTCAGGGCCAGCATGATGCGGGCCAGCTCACCGCCGGAGGCGATGCGGTCGATCTGCTTGAGCTCCTCGCCCACGTTGGCGCTCATCAAAAAGCGCACCACATCCGTACCCGTCTCGTCCGGGTCCTTCTCCCCGAAGCAGATGGCGAAGCGGACCTTGGGCATATCCAGCTGCCGCAGCTCATCCTGGATGCGCTGCTCCAGCTCCGCCGCCGCCTGCTTCCGCATGGCGCTGAGGGCCTGCGCGGCCTCCAGGGTCCGGCCCCGCTCCTTTGCCAGCTGTTTTTCCAGATGGGCGGCCGTGTCGCTGGCGAAGGTGATACGGTCCAGCTCCTGGCGGCTGCGCTCCAGATAGTCCAGCATGTCCTCCACGGTGGCGCCGTATTTCTTCTTCAGCCGGTAGAGCTGGTCCAGACGGCTCTCCAGCTCGTCCAGCTCCTGGGGGCTGAACTCCATGCTCTCCTGCATATCCCGCAGGGTCTCCGCCACGTCGTAGGCCTCGGACTGGAGGGCCTCCAGCCGGTCGTGCAGGGAGGCGAACTGCTCCCCCACGCCCCTGGCGCTGCCCATGGCGGAGGCGGCCTCCCGCAGCTTGCCCACCGCGCCGCCGCCGTCATCTCCGCCGCTGAGGCTCCACAGCGCCCCCTCCACGGCGGACATAAATTTCTCGCTGCCCCGCAGCAGGTCCCGCCGGGCGCGGAGCGCTTCCTCCTCTCCCGGCTTCAGCTCCGCCCGCTCCAGCTCCGCGATCTGGAATTGGAGACTGTCGATGCGCCGGGCCTTCTCCGCCTCGTCCATCTGCAAGGCGCGGATGCGCTGTGCGGTGGCCCGCATGGCGCTGTAGCAGGCGCTGTAGGCGGCCAATGGCTCCTCCACCCGGCCAAAGCTGTCCAGATAGGACAGGTGCTGCTCCTCGTCCAGCAGCTGCTGGCCGTCGTGCTGACCGTGGATGTTCAGAAGGCCCGCGCCGATCCTACGCAGCTGTGCCACGGTGACGGGCTTGCCCCCCACGCGGCAGGTGTTCTTGCCGTCGGCGTGGATCTCCCGCTGCAGCAGCAGCTCCCCGTCCTCCGGCTGCAATCCCAGCTCGGCGAGGGCCTCCAGCGGCGGCACCTGGGTGAACACCGCGCTGACAAAGGCCTTGCCCGCGCCGGTGCGGATGAGGTCCCGGCTGGTCCGCTGGCCCAGCACCGCGCCCATAGCGTCGATGACGATGGACTTACCCGCGCCGGTCTCGCCTGTCAGCGCGTTGAAACCGGCACTGAAGGTGATGTCCGCCTCCTCGATGACGGCGATATTCTCAATATGCAGCAGCTGCAGCATGGTCGCACCCCTCCCTGGACAGGAGCCTGCCGAAGAGGCGGCTCGCCGCCTTCGCCAGGCTCAAAAAATGCTGATATTTTCCCAACAAGGGCGTTTCCTCCCCGTGCGGCGCTCACCGCATCATGTCGTGGACCTCTTCGCAGAAATTGCGGGCGGAATCCGTGTCCCGGGTCACCAGCATCACCGTGTCGTCTCCGGCCAGAGAGCCCACCACATAGGGCAGGTTCATGCTGTCCAGAGCGGCGCCCGCGGCGTTGGCCAGGCCCGACATGGTCTTAATGACAACGATGTTCTGTGCGCTGTCCACGCTGACAATGCTCTCGCGGAAGATGGTGCGCAGCTTGTCCGCCACGTTCAGCTTGTTGCGCTGGATGGACACCGCATAGCGGTATTTTCCCTGGCCGATGGGCTCCTTGATGAGATGGAGCTGCTTGATGTCGCGGGAGATGGTGGCCTGGGTGCAGTTGATGCCGATCTCCTGGAGCCGCTGCTGAAGCTGCTCCTGGGTGTCGATGGGCTCCCGCTCGATGATCTCAAGGATCCTGGACTGACGGTCATTTTTCATTTCCGATACCTCCGGTCATTTTCATACGCAAGATCTGGTAGATGCTCTTATCGGTCAGGCGGATCAGCTCCGTCTCATACCGGGAGCGGCAGATGCGCACCTTGTCGTCCTGATGCAGCGCGAAGGCGCGGCCGCCGTCCACGGAGAGATAGGTCTGCTTCCGGTTGGCGTCCACCGCCGTGACGGTGATGGTCCCCACAGCGGACAGGACGTAGGATTTGGACACTACGCTGTGGGCACAGATGGGACTGATGATAAAATTCTGGGCCGTGGGCTCCACGATGGGGCCTCCGGCGGAGAGGGAGTAGCCGGTGGAGCCGGTGGGGGTGGCAACCACCACACCGTCGCCGGAGAAGAAACCCAGCTGCTCGCTGCCGGTATCCACCCGCAGGCGCACCACCCGGGCCACAGCGCCCTTGGTCACCACGGCGTCGTTGAGGGCGCTGCCGGTGTACACGGTGCGCCCGTCGCGGATGACGGACACATCCAGCATCATCCGCCGCTCGCTGCGGTAGAGGCCATCCGCCAGATTTTTCAGCAGCGGCATCTCCGATACCTCCAGGTCGCTCATAAAGCCGAGGCTCCCCAGATTCACCCCCAGCATGGGCACGCCCCGCATGGAGGCGGTCCGGGCCAGGTGGAGGATGGTGCCGTCGCCGCCAAAGGCGATGGCCATATCCGCCCCCCGCATCTCCTGCTGAAGCGGCCGGATGGGAACGCCGTAGTCCTCCTCCCCGCTGTCAGGGCGGAAGGGCAGGCAGAACACCGTCTCCAGCCCGACGCTGCGCAGGATCTTGTCCGCCTCCTTGGCGGCACGCAGCCCCGCATCCCGGAAGGGATTGGGGCACAGGACCACTTTTTTCATGCCTGCCCCTCCTTCAGCTCGCCGTGAGAGGCCTCCACCAGGGCGGCCAGGTCGAAGCTCCGCTCCACCCATTCGCCCTTCTCCAGATAGCCCAGATATTCGATGTTCCCCTCGGGGCCGCGGATGGGAGAGAATGTCAGGTCAAGGACTGTAAAGCCACTTTCCTTTGCATGGACAAGGAAGTTTTCCAGCACCTCAAGATGCACGGCGGGGTCACGGACCACGCCCTTCTTACCCACCTTCTCCCGGCCGGCCTCGAACTGGGGCTTGATCAGGCAGACCACATGGCCCCCCTCCCGCAGCACGGCGGCGATGGCTGGCAGGATCAGCTTCAGGGAAATGAAGCTGACATCCACCGAGGAGAAATCCGGCTCCTCGGGAATGATCTCATGGTTGAGATAGCGGGCGTTGGTGCGCTCCAGGCACACCACCCGCTCGTCGCTGCGCAGGCTCCAGGCCAGCTGGCCGTAGCCCACATCCACGGCGTAGACCTTCCGGGCGCCGTTTTGCAGCATACAGTCGGTGAACCCGCCGGTGGAGGCCCCCACGTCCATACAGAC
>CAYSDG010000043.1:0-14735 GCA_964429705.1 uncultured Oscillospiraceae bacterium
TGGCATAGCAGCCGCCCTCGAAGTTGAACACGCCGTTGTCATCCCAGCCGTGCTCGTCGTCGCCGATCAGCAGACGCTTGGGATCGGTGGACAGGGTGGTCTTGCCGGTGCCGGACAGACCGAAAAACAGAGCGGTATTCTCGCCGTTCATGTCGGTGTTGGCGGAGCAGTGCATGGAGGCCATGCCGTTGAGGGGCAGGTAGTAGTTCATCATGGAGAACATACCCTTCTTCATCTCGCCGCCGTACCAGGTGTTCAGGATGACCTGCTCCTTGCTGGTGAGGTTGAAGAGGACTGCGGTCTCGGAGTTCAGGCCCAGCTCCTTGTAGTTCTCGACCTTAGCCTTGGAGGCGTTGTAGACCACGAAATCGGGCTCGAAGTTAGCCAGCTCCTCGTCGCTGGGGACGATGAACATGTTCTTGACGAAGTGAGCCTGCCATGCGACCTCCATGACGAAACGGATGGCCATGCGGGAGTCGTGGTTAGCGCCGCAGAAGACGTCCATGACGTACAGCTTCTTGTTGCTCAGCTCCTTCTGAGCCAGCTCCTTGCAGGCTGCCCAGGCCTCCTGAGAAGCGGGCTTGTTGTCGTTCTTGAACTCGTCGCTGGTCCACCACACGGTGTCCTTGGAGACGTCGTCCATCACGATGAACTTGTCCTTGGGGGAGCGGCCGGTGTAGATACCGGTCATGACGTTCACAGCGCCGAGCTCGGTCAGCTGGCCCTTTTCAAAGCCCTCCAGACCAGCCTTGGTCTCCTCCTCGAACAGAACTTCGTAGGAGGGATTGTGCAGGATCTCAGTGGTACCGACGATGCCGTATTTGCTCAGATCGATCTGGGACATGATAGTATACCTCTCTTTAAAAATTTTGTTGCTTTGTCGCTGGCCAGTGGTCAGCTGTTGCTGTCGAAACGATGACAAATAAGCCGAACCTTGCCATTCGCAAAAATCTGGTCGTATTTTACCATATCAGTAATTGTTTTGCAACACCACTTTGACTAAAAAAAGACAAATTCTTGCGGCGGCGGCTATAAATAGATGGTGAAAATCCTTACGTGCCGTGATAGAACCGATGGCAGTGCCGAAACTTAAGAACTTCTTAAGTATTCGCTGCCTTTATTTTTAATGGTGCGGCGTGCTATACTGGGAGCGTGAAAGGAAGGGAGAGCACTATGGCCAACATTCTTATCTGTGATGACGAGCGGGACATTGTATCCGCTCTGCGGATCTATCTCTCCAGCGAGGGACACACCATCTACGAGGCCTACACCGGACGAGAGGCGCTGGAGGTGGTGCGCAAGAACCAGATCCACCTGATCCTGATGGACATCATGATGCCAGAGATGGATGGTATCTCTGCCACCGCCAAGCTGCGGGAGGAGACCAACATCCCCATCATTCTGCTGACAGCCAAAAGCGAGGACACTGACAAGGTCCTGGGGCTCAACGTAGGGGCGGACGACTATGTTACCAAGCCCTTCAACCCCATCGAGGTGCTGGCGAGGGTCCGCTCCCAGCTGCGGCGGTACACCACGCTGGGCGGTATGGAGCAGCGGCCCAGCAAGCTGGTCATCGGCACCATCGCCCTAGACGATGAGACAAAATCCGTCACTGTGGACGGTGAGCCGGTCAGTCTGACGCCCATTGAGTACAACATCCTCCTGCTGCTGATGCGCCATCCGGGCCGCGTGTATTCCTCCGCCCAGATCTATGAGCAGGTCTGGAATGAGGCGGCCTTTGGCTCCGAGGGGGCGGTGGCGGTCCATATCCGGCACCTGCGGGAGAAGCTGGAGATCAACCCCTCCGAGCCCCGGTACCTGAAGGTGGTGTGGGGGCTGGGCTATAAGATGGAGCCAAACAACGGGTAATATCAGGAAGAGATAATGCCGCTTTCATGAAAGCTTACATATTCAATCAACAACAAAAGGGGGATAAGCCATGAAGCGTGATATTCGCAGCAGTCTGATGGCGAAGATCATAGCCATCGTGCTGCTGATGACTACCGCGTCGGGAGCGGCCCTGGGCTTTCTGGGGATGATCTGCCTCGGCGAGGGCTGGGGCACGGCGGACAGCTACTATGAGGACGAGCTGTGTCTGCAGCCCATGGAGCGGGCCATGTATGATGTGATGCTGCAATACGAGGATGACGAATTTTTTGCCAATTGGCTGTTGACCAAGTTTCAGGGGATCGGTGTGCAGCTCTATCTGGGCGCCCCGGAAGACGGCGCGCTGCTGTATACCTGGGGTGAGATCCCGGAGGATCCCGCTTTTGTCCACACCATGAAGTCGGAGATCGTGAATGACGTGGACTACCATGTTACTGTGGGGGCATCGGGGTCATCTCCTGCGCTGTCGGAGGAAACGACGGAGGGGGTCGCGGTCTTGCCAGCCGCCAGCTTCTATACCCTGGTGGGCTATCTCCCCAGGGAGCTGCCCAGCAACAGTGCTTTTTCCCTCGGACAGACGCTGTATGAGGTGCTGCGTCCGCTGGACCAGAGCGGAGCCTTGATTTTCGCCGGCGTGATGCTGCTGAGCGCGGTACTGCTGCTCATCTTCCTGCTCTGTGCCGCCGGGCATCGGCAGGGGTGTGAGGGCATCACCCCCAACTGGCAGGACCGCATCCCACTGGACCTGTATCTGGCCCTCTCTGCGACGGGGATCACCATGGCGATAGCCCTGGGAGTCTGCTGCCTGGAGGAGAGCATCTATAACTGCTATCAGGTGGTTTTTTTTCTGACCCTGTTTGTTTTGTGCATCCTGGTGGCGGCATTGCTGCTGCTGGCGGCACTGATGACGCTGGCCACCCGGTTCAAACTGGGAAAATGGTGGCGCAGCAGCATCTGCTATCGCCTGCTGCGGTGGTGCTGGCGGCTGTGCGGGGAGATCTGCGCCGCTGTGCGGGATCTGGTCCGCATCCTGCCCCTCACCTGGCGGACTGTGCTGGCGGCGGGCGGCGTGCTGCTTTTCCAGAGCGTGGGTGTGCTTTTTTGCTATGACAATATTTTCTTCCTGCTGTGGCTTGCCGTGGATATGGCTCTGCTGGCTGCCGCGGCGTGGATGAGTATGCAGCTGCAGCAGCTGAAGAACATGGGCAAGGCGCTGGCAGATGGGGACCTGGACACCAAGCTGGACACGCGGCGGCTGCTCTGGGATGTGCGGATCCATGCAGAAAATCTCAATGCCATCAGCGATGGCATGACCCGGGCCGTGGAGCAGAAGCTGCGGTCCGAGCGGCTGAAGACGGAGCTGATCACCAACGTCAGCCATGACATCAAAACGCCCCTCACCTCCATCGTCAACTATGTGGATCTGCTGAAGAAGGAGGAACTGCCGGAGACCGCCGGGGAGTATGTGGCGGTGCTGGACCGGCAGTCCCGCCGCCTGAAGAAGCTGACGGAGGATCTGGTGGAGGCCAGCAAGGCATCCACCGGAAATATCGCGGTGAAGCTGGAGCCCATCGTGGTCAACGAGATCATCCACCAGGCCATTGGCGACTATAACGAGAAGCTATCCGCCGGAAGGCTGGATGTCATCGTCAACACCTATGACGGCAGCGTGATGGCTCTGGCGGACGGGCGGCTGCTGTGGCGGGTGCTGGATAATCTTCTCAACAATGTCTGCAAGTACGCCCTGGCTGGGACCCGGGTCTATGTAGACCTGGACGAGGCGGAGGACAGGGTAGTCCTCTCCATGAAGAATATCTCCCGGGATCCGCTGTATGTCAGGGGAGAGGAGCTGACGGAGCGGTTCGTCCGGGGCGATGCCTCCCGCCATACCGAGGGCAGCGGCCTGGGGCTGAACATCGCCCAGAGCCTCATGGAGCTGATGGGCGGCACGTTCCAGGTCAGCGTGGACGGTGATCTCTTCAAGGCGGAGCTGTCGCTGCGGGGAGCGTAGGCGATTTTGGGGTGCCTCGGCCCGGGGCCGAAATACTCCTATCCGGAGAGCAGAACAGCCCGAGGACGGCTTCTTCGTCTTCGGGCTGTTCTGCTGCTTTTCGACAGTCACTTCGCAGTTGACCCTGCGGGCGGGATGGGCTATAATCTCTCTTACGAGAATTTTGAGAAACAGGGAATACGCTATGTCGAATTTTAACGAACGCTATCAGAAAGCACGCCGCGACGTGATCGCCCGGCGTTACGCGCGCATGAATCCCCAGCAGCGGGAGGCGGTGCTGACCACGGAGGGGCCGCTGCTGCTGCTGGCCGGTGCCGGCAGCGGCAAGACCACGGTGCTCATCAACCGGGTGGACAATCTGCTGACCTTCGGCCGGGGCAGCGATGCTGACTTTGTTCCTGAATGGGCCACGGAGGACGAACTGTGGTTTCTGGAGAACTTTCCCCAGCAGCCCACGGCGGAGGACTGGCAGGAGGCGCGCCGACTCTGCGCGGTGGAGCCTGCGGCACCCTGGTCCGTGATCGCCATCACCTTTACCAACAAGGCCGCCGGTGAGCTGAAGGAGCGGCTGGAGCGTATGTGCGGTCCTGCTGCCAACGATATTTGGGCCGCCACCTTCCACTCCGCCTGTGTGCGGATCCTCCGCCGGGATATGGAGCGGCTGGGGATGGGCTTCAACAATAATTTTACCATCTATGACAGCGACGACAGCAAGCGGGTCATCAAAGATATTCTGAAGGATATGAGTCTGGACGAGAAGGAATTCCAGCCCCGCAGCGTGCTGTCCATCATCTCCAACGCCAAGGATGCGGACCAGTCTCCGGAGGAGTTTGCCCAGGCGGCCAAGGCATCCTACGACTGGCGCATGCCCCGCATCGCTGAGATCTACGCCGGGTATGCCCGGCGGATGCGGGAGGCAGACGCGCTGGATTTCGACGATATTATACTCCACGCCGTCCATCTGCTGCAGAAGGATGAGGAGGTGCGCACCTACTATCAGCGCAAGTTCCGCTACGTGCTTATCGACGAGTATCAGGACACCAACCACCTCCAGTATCTGCTGGCCCGGCTGCTGGCAGGGGGGCGGGAGAATATCTGCGTGGTGGGCGATGATGACCAGTCCATCTACCGCTTCCGCGGTGCCAATATCGAAAATATTCTGAACTTTGAAAGCCAGTACCGCCACTGCCGCACCATTCGGTTGGAGCAGAACTACCGCTCCACCCAGAATATTCTGGACGCGGCCAATGCGGTCATCCGCAACAACACCGGACGCAAGGGAAAAACCCTGTGGACCCAGAGCGGCCCCGGTGAAAAGGTCCTGGTAAAGACGGTGTTCAACGAGAGCGACGAGGCCAGCTTTGTGGCGGGCAAGATCATGGAGAGCTATGGCCGCGGCGCCAACTGGCGGGACAGCGCCATCCTGTACCGGACGAATGCCCAGTCCAACGCGCTGGAAATGGCGCTCAAGCGAAACGGCATCCCCTACAGGGTCTACGGCGGTATGAAGTTCTTTGACCGCGCGGAGATCAAGGATATGCTGGCCTATCTCTGTGTCATCAACAATCCCGCGGACGATCTGCGCCTGCGGCGCATCATCAACGCTCCCGCCCGGGGCATCGGCAATACCACCATGGACAAGGTACAGTTTTTGGCAGCTCGGGAGGGGAAGAGCCTCTTTGACATCATCAGCGCCGCGGGGGACTACCCGGAGCTGAAAAGCGCGTCGGTAAAACTGCAGAATTTTGCGCTGATGATCCGGAATCTGCAGCAGCTGGAGCAGAATCTGGAGCTGCCGGACCTCTACGACACGGTATGCGACCTGTCCGGCTATATCCGCGCCCTGCGGGAGAAGAACGATATGGAGAGCCGCGGCCGCATCGAGAACGTGCAGGAGCTGCGCTCCAGCATCATGAGCTTCCTGGACAGCGACCCGGAGAGCCGCTCTCTGGCGGACTTTCTGGACACGGTGGCCCTCTATACGGACCTGGACAGCGCCGAGAGCGGCGACAACAGTGTTTCCCTCATGACTATGCACAGCGCCAAGGGACTGGAGTTCCCCAATGTTTATGTGGTGGGCATGGAGGAGGGCATGTTCCCCAGCGGCCGGGCCGCGGGGGAGAGCGAGGAGATGGAGGAGGAGCGCCGCCTGTGCTATGTGGCCATGACCCGTGCCCGTGAGCGCCTGACCATGACCACCGCCCGCCAGCGTATGATCTACGGCCGCACCAGCAACAATATGCCCTCCCGCTTTTTGGAGGAGATCCCGGAGGAGAATATGGAGTGGCTCAGCCGCGTGGACAACCGCGCTCCCAGAAGCGGGTGGGACGAGGATACCAGCTTCGGCGGAGGCTCCTCCTTCGGCGGCAGTGCCTACAGTGAGCGCCCTGCCCGACAGGAGCGGAGCGGCGGTGTCTCCTCTGCCTATGCGTCCGCTGCTGCGGCCCGCTCTGCTCGCCGCAGCGCGGATATCAGCGCCGGGTTCACCCGGACCAACAAGGCCGCAGGCCCCCAGCTCTCTCTGCAGAAGGGGGACGCCATCCGCCACAAGACCTTCGGCAGGGGCATGGTGCTGAATGTCCGCCCCATGGGCGGCGACGCCCTGATCGAGGTCGCCTTCGACGAGGTGGGCACCAAGAAGCTGATGTTGAAGGCTGCGGGAGTACATATCACCAAGCTGTGATGCGGCCGCGAAAATTTTTCTGAAAATTTTTAAAAAAGCGGGGAACAATTTATCATACCCGCCGTCTAATTACCGGACCCAATGAGACGGGGGCAGCAGCGAGCTGCTGAGACCCCGCGGGAGAGGGTCCGGTAATTTGTTCAATTAAAAGGAGATTTCAACAATGATGAAGAAGATGATGGCGGCCGTGATGGCCCTGGTGATGCTGCTGGCCCTGGCTGCCTGCGGCGGTGACAACGGCGGCAGCAGCCAGGCTGAGGCCCCCGACCTGACCAAGTACTACGAGGACTTTATGGCCAGCCTGGGTGCGGACAACGCCCCCGCCATGTCCGAACTGACGGATGAGACCATCGAGGGCCTCTATCCCGGTCTGAACGCTATCGAGACCAAGCAGAAGATGATGCAGACCGCTATGATCAGCGCTGTGGCCTATGAGTTCGCTCTGGTGGAGGTCGCCAACGCCGATGACGCTGCCAAGGTGCAGGAGATCTTCCAGGCCCGCAAGGACGCACAGGTGGACGGCGGTGCATGGTACCCCGAGACCATTGCCAGCTGGGAGAAGGGCGAGATCATTGTCAACGGCAATGTGGTGGCCCTGATCGTGGCCGGTGAGCAGCAGGCCGACGCCGTGGAGGCATTCAACGCTCTGTTCGCCTGATCGTTTTACACAAACCGGATCCCGCCGCCTGGACCGCGCAAGGCTCAGGCGGCGGTGCTGTATCAAGATGAAATAGGAGGACGGCAATGGTCTTTTCCAGCTTGCCCTTTTTGTTCTTTTATCTGGCGGTGGTACTGCTGGTGTACAAGCTCTCTCCGCTGAAGCTGCGCAATCTGTTACTGCTCCTGGTCAGCCTGTTTTTCTACGGCTGGGGGGAGCCGGTGTATATTTTTATCATGTTTCTCTCCATTGCCGTGGACTATACACACGGCATGCTGGTGGAGCGCTGGCGGGACAACGACAAGAAGGCCAGAATGGCGGTATTTTCCTCGGTGTTCTTCAATCTGGCCATTTTATTTTTCTTTAAGTACTGGGATTTCGTTGCTGTCAATGTCAATAGCTTGATAGGACTTTCACTGCCGGTGCTGGGGATACCGCTGCCCATCGGCATCAGCTTCTATACCTTCCAGACCATGAGCTACACCATCGACGTTTACCGCGGGGATGCGCCGGTGCAGAAAAATCCTGTCACCTTCGGCACCTTCGTGACGCTGTTCCCGCAGCTCATCGCCGGGCCGATCATCCAGTATAAGCAGGTGGCCCAGCAGCTGGAGAGCCGGACGGAGGGCCTGGAGAAATTCGTCTCCGGCGTGCAGCGCTTCACCGTGGGCCTTGCCAAGAAGGTGCTGCTGGCCAACGCCATCGGCGAGCTGTGGGACGCCAGTCTCATCGAGCCGGAGCTGACGGTGCTGGGGGCCTGGCTGGGCCTGGCGGCCCAGGCGTTCCAGATCTACTTCGACTTCTCCGGTTACAGCGATATGGCGATCGGTCTGGGCCGGCTGATGGGCTTTGACTTCATTGAGAACTTCAACTACCCCTATATCTCCCGCTCGGTGGTGGAGTTCTGGAAGCGTTGGCACATCTCGCTGACAGACTGGTTCCGCCAGTATGTTTACTTCCCGCTGGGGGGCAACCGGGTGCCGAAATGGAAGTGGATCCGCAACATTCTGGTGGTTTGGACCCTTACCGGCATCTGGCACGGTGCGGGGTGGAATTTCCTGCTGTGGGGGCTGTACTATGCGGCCTTCATGCTGCTGGAGCGGCTGTTCATCGGCAAGTGGCTGGAGAAGCTGCCCGCCCCGGTGCGGCATATCTACGCCATGGTGGTGGTGCTCATCGGCTGGGCGCTCTTTGCCATTGAGGATATGGGCCGTCTGGGTGTGTATCTGAAGACCTGCTTCGGCGGCGCGGCCCTCTTCAGCGCCCTGGATCTCTACCATCTGCGCAGCTATTTCCTGCTGCTGGTGATCCTGACGCTGGCTGCCACACCGCTGGGGAAGCGGCTGTGGAGCCGGATGGGGGAGCGTACGGCCAGCATCCTCACGCCGGTGCTGATGCTGGCGGCGCTGATCCTCTGCACCGCATCCCTGGTGGATGCCAGCTATAACCCCTTCCTGTATTTCCGTTTTTAAGGAGATGAAGCTATGACAAAAATCATGCAGCGTGTAACAGCGGCACTGTTCTGCCTGTTTATCGGCGGCTTTGGCCTGCTGCACATTTTGCTCCCGGACCGTGATTTTTCTCCGGTGGAAAACCGTAATCTCGCACAGCTGCCCGCCTTCTCCTGGGAGGGACTGACCAGCGGGACCTATACCACGGCGCTGGAGAAGTATCTGGCGGACCAGTTTCCCATGCGGGACAGCTGGATCGGCCTGAAGACCCGGTATGAGTATCTGCTGGGCCAGCGGGAGTTTCAGAACGTCTATCTCTGCGGGGATACGCTGATCTCCAAGGTCACAGATGACAGCCGCGCCCAGCAGAATCTGGGGTATGTCCGGAAACTGCTGGAAAAAACGGAGCTGCCGGTCTATCTGGGGCTGATTCCCACCGCTGCCGAGGTGTGGCGGGACAAGCTGCCCGCGGGAGCGCAGTCCTTTGACCAGCGGGCCTATCTGGAGGAGGTGCAGGCCACCGGTGCCATCTGGGTGGACATGCTGGGGGCGCTGGAGTCCCACCGGGATGAGGCAATCTACTACCGCACCGACCACCACTGGAACAGCCTGGGGGCCTACTATGGCTATACCGCGCTGATGGAGGCCATGGGACTGGAGGCGGAGGCGCTGGGGGAGAAGATGACGGTGGCTGAGGATTTCCTCGGTACCCTCTACTCCAGCTCCGGTGTCCACTGGCTGGAGCCGGACCATATCGACCGCTATGTGTCCGGCGATGGCATTACGGTGGAAAACGGCCTTACCGGGGCGGTAGGCGGTCTCTACGCGGACAGCTTCCTGGGGGAGAAGGACAAATATGCCTCCTTCCTGGGGGGCAACCAGCCCCTCTATATCCTCCGCAATGAGAACGCGCCGGTGCAGCAGAAGCTGCTGGTGGTGCGGGACAGCTACAGCGACAGCCTCGCACCCTTCCTGGGCCAGACCTTCGGCGAGGTCCATCTGCTGGATCTGCGCTATTATAAGACGTCGGTGGCCCGGTATGCCCGGGAAAACGGGATGGACGCCATCGTGATCGACTACAGCGTGGAAAATTTCATCAAGGACGCTGACGCGGTGTTCATTGGTCAGTAAGCACTTAACAAGCAGCAGCGCCATTTTCGACAGACAAAAGCGCTCCCGCATGATCGCGGGAGCGCTTTTTGCTCGAAATATTACAGTAATTCGCCGAAATCCGTCACGAAACGGTCGCAGACCTTCCGCATTTCCTCCCAATCGTCGGCGGCGTGGTCATCCTGCACGCCCACGACTTTCATGCCGGCGGTCTTGGCGGCCCGGCAGGCGGCCAGGGAGTCGTCGAACAGCACACAGTCCTTGGTGCTGACATGGAACATGTCCGCCACCCGGTAAAAAATTTCGGGGGTGTTTTTGTTCAGTCCCATCTTTTTGGCAAAGATGACCTTGTAGAAGTAATCACCGATCTCCAGGTGGGCCAGGGCGGTGCGGCAGTGGGAGGGAACGGCGGCGGTGAAAATGATCATCTGCTGTCCCTCGGCTTTGCATTTCTCCAGAAATTCCCGGGCGTGCGGCTTCAGCGGCACATGGCTGTAGGTGTCCTTGGCCAGCTCCAGCCACTCGGCGATGATCTCGTCCAGCGTCATATCCAGATGCAGATATTCCTTGGTGAAGGTAGCGGCGTTCTGCAGAATGGTGTGGGCCACGCCGTCGTGGTACTCCTTGGAGTAGGCCACGCCCCGGCGGCCCAGGAAGGTTTTATCAACGTCCACCCACACGCCGTTGGAGTCGATGAGGGTGCCGTCCAGATCAAAAATCAGCATATGTTTCTCCTGTTGCTCTTATGCCAACCAAAATCGCCAGGGGAAGTCGATGGCCTCCTCGGCGTAGTCGATGCCGATGCGCTTGCCGGTGTGGAAGGAGAGGTCCGGCGGACGTGCCGTCAGGGCCAACTCCGGCAGTTCGGCGGCAACGCAGAGGGCGCTGCTGCCGCAGGGCAAGCCGTTGAGAGATCTGTCGATGGAAAGCCCCTTGCAGAGCTTTCCGGGACCGTTCATGAAATTTTTCCGCTGGTAGGGGCGCATTTCTGCCGCAGATACGCCAAAGCGCCGCCGGGCGACCTGCTCCAGTCCAAAAACCGGCTCGCAGCCGCGGATCAGAACGGCGGAGGCAGTACCGGCCGGTTCGGTGACAAAATTAAGGCAGCAGTGCATCCCGTAGATCAGGTAGACGTAGGCGGTGCCGGGGGCGGCATAGAGCGTCTCGGTACGGGCTGTGCGCCGCCCGCCGTAGGCGTGACAGGCCTTGTCGACAGCGCCGATGTAGGCCTCGGTCTCTGTGATGCGGCAGACCATGCGCTCGCCGCCGTCCTGCCGGACCAGATAGCATCCCAGCAGCTCCTGGGCAACAGTCACGGTGTCCCGGTCAAAAAATCCATACCCAGCGGGGTCATGCGATCACCTCTGACGGTATTTTAGCACACTGGAGCGGATTTGACAATCCGGCGCGTTTCGGTTTTTTCGTTTCTTATACCGTACTTTTAAAGAATCTTAAAGAACAGTGGAACGGGATGTGGTATACTGCTGCTGTACCGTGCTGCAGGCGGGAAAAATTTTCCCGCAAGGGGGTGTCGGCGAACGTATTTCGTGGACAAATCGCCGCGGATGTGGTATAATCAACAGAATCGCTAACAAAAGAAAGGAGACTACCTATGCGGATCGATGTGCTGGGTGTCGGCTTTGACAATATGACAATGGACCAGGCGGTAGCCGAGGGCGTTCGCCTGATGAACACGGAGGGGGCTCACTATGTGGTCACCCCCAATCCTGAGATCGTGGAGACCTGCCGGGAGGACCCGGAGGCTATGGAGGCTGTGCAGGGTGCGGATCTGGTGATCGCTGACGGCATCGGCGTTATTTACGGGGCGAAGCTTTTGGGTACCCCGCTGAAGCAGAAGCTGCCGGGGATCGAGTTTGCGCAGAACCTGATGGGGCGCATGGCACAGAATGGGAAGACCCTGTTCCTGCTGGGCGCTAAGCCCGGTGTGGCGGAGGAGGCCGCCCGGCGGCTGCGGGAGCAGTATCCCGGCCTGACCATCGTGGGTACCTATGACGGCTACTTCAAGGAGGACGGCCCTGTGGTGGAGGAGATCCGCCGCAGCGGCGCGGATGTGGTGTTTGTGTGCCTGGGTGCGCCCAAGCAGGAGAAGTGGATGCGCGCGAACGGCGAGGCTACCGGCGCCCATCTGCTGCTGGGCCTGGGCGGCTGCCTGGATGTCTTTTCCGGCACGGTGCAGCGGGCGCCGGAGATCTATCAGAAGCTGGGCCTGGAGTGGTTCCACCGCCTGCTGAAGAATCCCAGCCGTGTGGGCCGCATGATGAAGCTCCCCCTGTTTCTGGTCCATGTGGTTGGAGAGAAGGGAAAGAAGAAATGAGCGGACGGCTGATCGTTTTCGAGGGGACGGACGGCTCCGGCAAGTCCACCCAGGCCCGGCTCATGGCCCAGCGCCTGGAGCGGGAGGGCGTGCGCTACCGGGTGATCGATTTCCCCCGCTATGGCAGCCCCTTTGCCGAGCCTGCCCGGCTGTATCTGCAGGGGGCGCTGGGGGACAAGCCCGGCGATGTGGGGGCCTATCCCGCATCAGTGCTTTACGCGGTGGACCGCTATGCTTCCTATAAGGAGGACTGGGGCGGAGCCTACGAGGCCGGTGAGTTGATCCTGGCCAACCGCTACACCACATCCAACGCCGTCCATCAGGCCAGCAAGCTGCCCGATGGGGAGCGAAAGCCCTATCTGGAGTGGCTGTACGATCTGGAGTACGGCAAACTGGCGCTGCCGAAGCCGGACCTGGTGATCTATCTGGACCTCCCCAACCAGCTCAGCGAGCAGATGATGCGCCGCCGGGAGGCGGCCACCGGCACCGCTGCCGACATACACGAGCGGGACGACGCCTATCTCCGCCGCTGCCGGGACAACGCCCGTGAGGTGGCGGCCCTCAGCGGTTGGCGGGTCATCGACTGCGCCAGAGATGGCGCTGTCCGCGCGCCGGAGGACATCCACGAGGAGGCATGGGCGCTGGTATCCCGCCTTCTGGATGGGGGATACTGAGATAGAGGCGCGTATAAGCGCCTGTTCCCGCGAAGCAACTGCATTTCCGATCAAGGAGGAACCGATCTATGACAAATGACGACCGTTATCATACCACCAGCTGGGACGCCAGGCAGGTCCAGAGCCAGACCGGCGGCCAGAGCCGCGGCTCCGCGGCCCAGCGGGGCGGCGAGCAGCCGAAGAAAAAGAAGAAGGCCAAGCGCCGCATGAACCCGCTGCTGGCGGTGGTGCTGTGGGTGGTATTCGTGGTGGCTGCGTCCTATCTGCTGGCCAGCATGGGCTGGAAGTGGGCCAACGACCTCTGCGCTCTGAACAAGGACTATCTGGAGGCGGAGATCGAGGTCACAGATGAGTGGGTGGACCGCACAGAGACTCTTACGGACGAGGATGGCGCCACCCGGACTGTCACCTATTATGACATGAAGAAGGCAGCAGAGGAACTGAAGGAGAATGGCCTGATCGAGTATCCGTGGCTGTTCCGCCTGTTTGCCTGGGCCTACAACGGGGATGAGAAGATCACCACCGGTACGTTCCAGCTCAACAGCGGAATGGACTATATGGCGCTGATCCGGGGCATGCGCTCCAGCGGCGGCTCGGCTGTGACGGTGGAGGTGACCATTCCAGAGGGCTACAGCGTGCAGCAGGTCATCGACCTGCTGGTGACCAATGGCGTGGCCTCCCAGGAGGATCTGACGGAGGCTGCCGCCAACTACGAGTTCCAGGACTACGACTTCCTGGACAAGGATGAGCTGGGCAGTATTGCCCGCCTGGAGGGCTATCTGTTCCCGGATACCTACGACTTCTACGTGGGTGCCAATCCCGTGTACGCGCTGGACGCAATGCTCAGCAACTTCAAGCGCCGGGTGTATGACAACGAGGACTTTGCCGCCCTATTTGAGGAGGCGGAGACCAGGGGCTACGACTTTGACGCGGTGATCACCATTGCGTCCCTCATTGAGAAGGAGACGGATGGCAGCGACCGGGAGAAGATTGCCTCGGTCATCTACAACCGACTGGAAAACGCCGGTGAGACGGCCTATCTGCTGCAGATCGACGCAGCGCTGGTGTACGCTGCCGGCCGCGAGATCACCCAGGCGGACTACACGGCCCTGGACAGCCCCTATAACCTGTACCTGCACACCGGACTGCCGCCCACGGCTATTGCAAACCCCGGTCTGGCGTCCATCAAGGCAGCTCTGCAGCCTGCGGACACGAACTACTACTTCTATGTCCTGGGTGCGGACGGTAAGCACATCTTTAACGAAACGTTGGCCGGGCATATCGCCTCCGGCGGCTAAAAAGGAGCGGGCTATGACAGAGAGAAAGAAGCCAGAGCTGCTGGCTCCGGCGGGAGATATGGAGCGGCTGCGCATGGCGGTGCTCTACGGGGCCGACGCGGTCTATCTGGCGGGCACCACCTTTGGGATGCGGGCTTTTGCAGGCAACTTTGACAGTGAGACGCTGCCGCAGGCGGTGCGGTTTGCCCACGAGCACGGGGTGCGGGTCCACGTGACAGTGAATACTATGCCCCGCAACGACGAGGCGCGGGGGCTGCCCGCCTATCTGGAGCAGCTGGACGCGGCGGGGGTGGACGCCCTCATCATGGCGGACATGGGCGTATTTACCCAGGCGGGGAAGTACGCCCCCCACTGCGAGCGCCATATCAGCACCCAGGCCAGCATCGCAAACTATGTCTGCGCCAATGCCTGGTATGATCTGGGGGCCAAGCGGGTGATCCTGGCCCGGGAGCTGAGCCTGCGGGAGATCCGGGAAATCCGGGAGAATACGCCCCGGGAGCTGGAGATCGAGGCCTTTGTTCACGGCGCTATGTGTGTCAGCTACTCCGGGCGCTGCCTGCTGAGCAACTATATGACCGGGCGGGACTCCAACCGCGGTGCCTGTGCGCAGCCCTGCCGCTATCAGTAC
>CAYSDG010000044.1:0-14564 GCA_964429705.1 uncultured Oscillospiraceae bacterium
GTACATGTCGGTCCACTCGTAGTTCTCGCCCTCGGCGGCGGAAACCAGATTTTCAGCGGTGGAGCCGATGCCGTTCAGCTCCTTGAACCACATCTTGGCGTGTTCCTTCTCGTTGTCGGCGGTCTTCAGAAACAGGTCTGCGATCTGCTCAAAGCCGTCCTTCTTTGCCTTGGAGGCAAAATAGGTATACTTATTTCTGGCCTGGGACTCGCCGGAGAAGGCCTCCCGCAAGTTTTTCTCTGTCTGGGTGCCTGCGTACTTGTTTGCCATGGTGATATTCTCCTTATCTCATTGTTGCGGGCGGCTGCGGCCGGACCCGTATTCCCCTATTATACCACGGGAAAAAGGAATTACAACCGCGGCGGGGCTATTGAGTTTCTCAGTGGCTGTGGTATAATAGCGAAGTAAAGTGAGAAATGAGGAGGAACGACCTATGGAGCGCATCTGCCCGATACAGCGTGAGGACGATATGGCGATGGCGGATATTGTCCGGTCCAGTCTGGCCAGCTATCATCTGGATATTCCCGGTACCGCCTATTTTGACCCGGAGCTGGCCCATCTCAGCCAGTTCTATGCTGAGCGGCCGGAGGGACGGGGGTATTTCGTGCTGAAGGACGAGACGGGGCAGGTCCTGGGAGGCGCCGGTTTTGCGGAGTTCGATGGCTTTGCCGCCTGTGCGGAGCTGCAGAAGCTCTACCTGAGGGATGCGGTCAGAGGCCGCGGACTGGGGCGACTCCTGCTGGAGACGGTGCAGGAGCAGGCCCGGCAGGCGGGCTATCGGCAGCTCTATCTGGAGACACACTCCGCCCTGGTGGAGGCGATCCGTCTCTATGAGAAGCTGGGGTTCCAGCGGATCGAAAAGCCCCAGGGAGTGCTGCACTCCACCATGGATCTGTTCTATCTGAAGCAGCTGTAAACTCCGGCGCCGGGGACATTTCTCCCCGGCGCTGGAGCTTTGTATTGACAAATACGCAATACGTGTGTAAAATATCCTTCATATTTGAATCATTCAAAAATGAAGGATTTGACAGAGAGGAGGACGCCATGAAGTGGTCCCTGGAACTGACACAAAATCTGCTGATGGCCTACACAGAGCTGTGCAAGCCACTGTGCCGGGAGCTGAATATTCCCCAGACGGCCTTTGACATCCTGATGTTCCTGGCAAACAACCCAGAATATCAGACGGCGCGGGACATTGTGGAGATCCGGCGCATCAAGGCCAACCTGGTTTCCATCAATGTGGAAAAGCTGGTGAAGGAGGGCTATCTGCGGCGGGAACTGCTGCAGGGGGACCGGCGGAAGATCCGCCTGGTCTGCACGGAGCGGGCCACGCCCATTGTGGAGCAGGGCCGGGCGCTGCAGGCGGCCTTCTCTGAGCTGCTGCTGCGGGGGATCCCGAAGGAGCAGCGGGAGAGCTTCAGCCGGACGCTGGAGACCATTGCCGCCAATCTGGCGGACATCAATACACTGCAACAGGAGAAAGAACAGAAATGAAAGCATTGATCGTAGTCCTCGTCACCTTTTTCGCCGGTATGGGAGCCGGTCTTGGCACCGGCTTTGCCGGAATGAGCGCTGCCGCTGTGATCAGCCCCATGCTCATCGCCTTTTTGGACATGGACCCCTATATGGCGGTGGGTGTTGCACTGTCCTCAGATGTGCTGGCCAGCGCTGTGTCCGCCTATACCTACGGCAAAAATAAGAATCTGGACATCAGAAACGGCGTTATTATGATGGCCACGGTGCTGCTGTTCACTGTGGTGGGCAGCTATATCGCCAGCCTGGTGCCCTCCACCACCATGGGGAA
This sequence comes from uncultured Oscillospiraceae bacterium, assembly GCA_964429705.1. Taxonomy (GTDB): domain Bacteria; phylum Bacillota; class Clostridia; order Oscillospirales; family Oscillospiraceae; genus Pelethomonas. The sequence goes on from CAYSDG010000044.1 coordinate 1,805, forward strand.
TTTCTCCGTGTTTATGACTTTCCTGCTGGGCATCAAGTTTATCGTCAAGCCCGTCATGACCACCAAGGAGGCTATGGGTCAGGTGTCCGCGAAGAAGCGAGCGGTCCAGTCTGTGGCCTGCGGGATGATCATTGGCCTGATCTGCGGCTTCATCGGAGCCGGCGGCGGCATGATGATGCTGCTGATCCTCACCTCTGTGCTGGGCTATGAGCTGAAGACCGCTGTGGGCACCAGCGTGTTCATCATGACCTTCACGGCCCTCACCGGCGCGGTGTCCCATTTTGCCATCGGCGGCGCGCCGGACTGGACGGTGTTCGGCCTGTGCGTGGTGTTCACCTTCCTGTGGGCGCGTATCGCCGCGGTGATCGCCAACAAGGCAAGCGCCAAAGCGCTGAACCAGATGACCGGTGTGATCCTGGTGGTGCTGGGCGCGGTGATCATGCTGTTCAATATGCTGACAAAGTGACCGGTTGACAAACCGTGGCGGCGGGAGTACCATCCAGTTGCGGGGGCGCACAGCTCCCGCAACTGGATGGTATTTTTTGTAAAGTGGTGAGAGAGATGTACAGGATCGAGCTTCATATGCACACGAAATATTCCAGCGCCTGCGGCGAGCTGACAGCGCGGGAGCTGGCGGAGGGGTACCGGACTGCCGGATACAGCGCCATTGCTGTGACGGACCACTACAACCGGGAGACCTTTGCCATGAAGGGCGTGGACCTGCTGGCACCGGTGGACAAGCTGGGACCGTACCTGGAGGGCTATGAGCGGGTGCGGGAGGAGGGTGCGCGGCAGGGCCTGGTGGTTTACCGCGGGGCGGAGCTGCGCTTCAACGGCAGCCAGAACGACTATCTCCTCTTCCACTATCCTGACCAGCTGCTGGCGGAGCCGGAGCGGATCTTCCGGATGACTCTGGCGGAATTTGCGCCCCTGGCCAGAGCTGTCGGCGCGGTGTTGATCCAGGCGCACCCCTTCCGCAGGGGCTGCACCCCGGCGGACCTGACCCTGCTGGATGGTGTGGAGGTCAGCAATCAGCACCCCGGCCATGCCAACCACAACGAGCTGGCCCTGGAGCTGGCCGGGCGGGATCCGCGGCTGCTCCGCACCGGCGGCTCTGACTGCCACGAGACGCGCCATATTGGTCGGGGCGGGATCTGCAGTGAGACGCTTCCCGCGGATGACAGCCAGCTGGCGGCGCTGCTGCGCAGCGGAGCGTTTACCACGATCTGATGGGTGCGCTCCGGCGGCCCATGGAGCTGGAACCGCTGAAGGAATAAAACAGCACGGTGCGAAAGCACCGTGCTGTTTTTTATGGCGAGCTTACTTCTTGTCGCGCTTACGCATGAGGTAGAGGTCCAGCTTTTCCTTGACCTTCTCAGGGATCTCGCGGTCCACGGGGCAGTGCTTGGCATTGGCCATTGCGCCCACAAAGGTATTGATGAAGGCGATGTCGTCAGCCATCTGCTGGCAGCTCATGACCTTCATGGTGTCATAGCTGTTGTGGATGGTGGCGGTGTTGTTGGGGGCGATGCGGGCGAAGGACAGGGAGGGAACGCCCTTGTCGGCGAAGGGGGTGGAGTCACTGGAGTAGACATCCTGATAGGCTTTCATGCCGAAGCCCTCCATGGCGGCCAGATACTGGATGTAATTGACCAGCTTGTCCTCGGCGCTGCAGCAGGCCAGGAACTTGCCCATGATGCAGCCGATCATGTCCAGATTCACATTGAGGACGATGTCCTTCAGCTCCTCCTCGTGGGCGGTGACATAGGCCTTGGAGCCCAGCAGACCGCGCTCCTCGCTGCCGCACCAGACGAAGCGCAGACCGTAGCGATGGGGTTCCTTGGCAAACTTCTCAGCGATACCCAGCAGACCGATGCTGCCGGACATATTGTCATAGGCACCCTGGGAGAGGGAGGTGGAGTCGTAGTGAGCAGTGAGGACGATGGTCTTGTCGATCTCGCCGGGGAGATCCAGCACCACATTGTGGCTCTTGCCGGTGTACTCGTCCTGCTCCAGAACGATCTTGGCGGTCTGGGCCTTGGAGCGGACCAGCTCAATGGCGGACTTGGCGTTGATGTTCACGCCCAGCAGCTTGTTGCCCTTGCTGACATAGCTGCGCAGTTCCTTATCGTCAATATCCTCGTCCACATAGTTGGCGTTGCCGTCGTAGGTGATGAAGCCCACAGCGCCGTTCTCCAGAATGTCCTGGTATCTCCAGTAGCCCATGCCGCCGTCTACCAGAACGATCTTGCCCTTCACACCGGACAGGGAGCAGGCATCCTCATTGGGCATGTAGTACAGGGGGGCTTCCACCTGGCCGCTGCCGGAGCAGCGGTAGCCCTTGCAGGGGATCTCCTTGCTGTCTACCAGCAGGACAGCCTTCTTCATGGTGGCCATGTCCACATCGAACTCCTCCAGGCGGGCCTGCAGACCAAACTGGGCGCACTGGTCCATCAGATACTCAGCGCACTTGAGCTCCTCAGTGCTGCCGCCCATACGGATGTAGGCGGTATCCAGGAAGATCTGGTTGATCTTGTCTAAGGTCATGTTGTCGTACCTCCACAAATTTTGATGGCAATAGTATACCATAGGTTGGGTCGTGTGGGGTAGTGTTTTTCCACTTTTTCTGGTCATTTGTGGAAATAGGGGCGACTGTACCGGGGCCGCAGAGGGGGGAATAGGCGGAAGGCATCAAGAAAGCGTAAACAAGTCGTAAATAAGGCGTTAAATAAGCGGTTCATTCAGAAAAAATTGGATATGTCTGCCATTTTTGTCAAAAAGTTTCGGGTGCGAATTTGGCATTGGTGCCAATTTTCGACTTGAGTTTTCTGTCTGTTTATGGTAATTTGTAACCAAGACGCAACGAAGCTTCGATTTTTCGTCAAAACTGATGGGCTGCCATCATTTCATGTCGACATGCAATCTTATGGAGGGAATACATGCATATGGACAATAAGATCAAAATCGTGCTGACAGAGTCAAATGAGGACGCGCGGGAGATGCTGCAGACTGCGCTGGAGAGTACGGGGCGGTTCGCGGTGGTCGGCGTTACGGGAGATGGAACACAGGTACAGAAGCTGATCCAGGAGACAAAGCCGGATCTGCTGTTTCTGGATATGATCCTGCCTGGACTGGACGGGCTGAGCATCCTGCGCAGGCTGGATGAGCGGGAGCGTCCTGCTATCCTGGCGGTCTCGCATTTTATCAACCAGGACATTGCGGTGCAGGCAGGGGAGCTGGGTGTGTCGATGCTCATTGGAAAGCCCTATCAGGAGGCGGCTGTGATCGACCATCTGCTGCAGATCGCGGAAAAGCGCAGCAGCAAATTTCACGCGCCGGGGCTGGAGGAGCTGGTGACATCGATCATCCATGAGGTGGGCGTTCCGGCCCATATCAAGGGCTACCAGTATGTGCGGGAGGCCATTATGATCACGGTGGAGGATATGGATGTTATCAACTCCGTTACCAAGGTCCTCTATCCCGAGGTGGCCAAGCGCTACCACACGACTTCCAGCCGGGTGGAGCGGGCGATCCGTCACGCCATTGAGGTCGCCTGGGACCGCGGCGACCTGGAGACACTGCAGAAGTTTTTCGGTTATACAGTCTCCAACGCCAAGGGAAAGCCCACAAATTCGGAATTTATTGCCATGATATCAGACCGCATACGCCTGAAAATGCGGACGCCCAACGCCGGCTGAGTGCTGGTCCGGCCATGCTTCCGCCCAGCGGCAGGAGCGACATACACGCTGACGCGCCCTCCACGTCTTTTGACAGGAGGGCGCGTTTTTTGGCGGCGGGGTATTGCGCTCCGGAACATTATTTGGTATAGTTACCATGGTATTTTCGAAAGAAAAAACGCAGTTGAGAACAAAAGGAGTAAAAGGCATGACATATACCTATGAGACTCAGGGCACCTGCTCCCAGCGCATCGATCTGGAGCTGGACGGCAACATCATCAAGGAGGTCGTCTTTACCGGCGGCTGCAACGGTAATCTGAAGGGTATTTCCAGCCTGGTGGTGGGCATGACTGCCGAGCACGTGATTGAGCGGATGAAGGGCGTTACCTGCGGCTTTAAGGAGACCAGCTGCCCCGATCAGCTGGCCCGGGCTCTGGAAGGCGCTCTGGCACAGGCCAACAAGTAAGAGAGAGCTTTACGCACAAAAAGCTCCTGCCGCAGGGCAGGAGCTTTTTAATTTGCTGCGATCAGGCCGCGGCTTCTCCGCGCTGACCGCCCCAGTTCTGCACCCAGTCGATGAGGTAGGATGAGATGGTGACGGTGATCAGGGAAAAGACGATGCGCCGGAGGGGGATATAGCTGAGGGACATGGCCAGCACGGTGAGGTCGGTGAAGAGATAGGCGCGGGACAGGCGGCAGTGCAGCACATGGGAGATGGTCAGGGCCAGCGCGTCATCGCCGCCGCAGGAGCCGCCCAGCCGGATGATAAGGCCAACGCCAATGCCCACAAAGATACCGCCCAGTACAGCGGCTGCCAGCGGGTGGGCGGACAGGTCCGGCAGCATGGGCGGGAACTGCTCCCAGAGCTTATAGAAGCCGGATACGCACAGGGTGGAGATAACGGAGATCCTGATAAAGCTGCCTCCCAGAAAACGGTAGGCCAGCAGGTAGCAGGCGATGTCCAGCACAGGCGTCAGATAGGCGGGAGAGATATGCAGCCAGTGCTCCAGCAGGAGCATCAGACCGATAATGCCACCTTCGGTGACACCGGTCCGCTGGTGGATATTGTGGATGCCGAAGGAGCAGATCATGGCTCCCAGCAGGATCAGCAGCAGCTTTTTCACGGTCAGCTCCTGGGTCAGCTGCTTCCAAAGCTTGGAAATGCGGGCGTTCAATGGGAAAATCCTCCTTGAAAAATGTGTGATGCTCCTCTATCATAAACTGTATAGTAACTATAAAGTCAAGAGGTGCGGGATGAAAGGCTTTTTTTCCGTAGGCGAGCTGGCAAGACAGCAGAATATATCCAGACAGACGCTGATCTTTTACAATAAGATCGGCCTGTTCTGTCCGGCCCATGTGGACCCGGATAACGGCTACCGCTATTACAGTGCCAAACAGCTGGATGAGCTGGATACGATCCTCATTATGAAACGGATCGGCTTTTCGCTGGAGGAGATCCGGGCGCATATGCAGCACTACACTATTGAAAACTCCCTGGCGGCGCTGCGAAAGCAGCTGACGGTCATCGACAGCCAGATCCAAGAGCTGCAGATGATCAAAAGCAGGGTGGAGCACCGCTGCCTCCAGCTGGAGCACTCCCTCTCGGTGCGGGACTGCGGCGGCGCGGTGACGGAGGAGCGCATGGAGCGGCAGGACATCCTGCTGCAGCCGGTGGCGGAACCCTATTCTCTGGAGCGGGTCAGTCTGGCCACCAAGGAGTGCTTTGTCCGTTCCTTCCGGGAGCAGCTGCCCGTCTTTTTTCAGAGCGGAGCAGTTGTGCCCTATGAGCGGATCAGCCAGGGGCGGTACACCGAGGCCTCCCATGTGTTTCTCCCCATCGAGCGGGGGACGGGGGCCGCGGGGGTGATGGAGCTGCGGGAGGGGTGGTGTGTCTGCACCTATCACATCGGTGACTATCCCTCCATCGGTGCTGCCTATCAGCGGCTGCTGCGTTACTGCGGCGAAAAGGAACTGCGGATCATCTCCGATGCCTATGAGTTTGCCATCAACGATTACCTCTCCACTGGGGATGAGAGCGAGTATGTCACAAAAATCGTCTTTTATGTGGAAAAATAGAGCCGCGCCGGGTGCTCTCCCATATGCAGGGAGGGCGGCCCGGCGCTTTTGTGTTCGGGGTCATATGCGGCTACCTGCTGCGCTGCGGAATACCACTACCACCACATGTTGCTGCGATTTTCCGCGTGAGGGGTCAGCACAGATGTGGTGATGAGAATGAAATCCCGGATATACTTCTTTACCGCTGCCCCCTTGCGGCAGCAGGCGTAGAAATGCCGGTGATTCTCATAGTCCGCCAGAGGGTAGAAGGCGCCGCCGGAGTGAAAAGCAAAGCTGTCGGCGTATACATCCGGCAGCAGCATGCAGGCTCCGCTTTTCAGCGCGACCCGGCGGCCGACCTCCAGAAATCCGGCTTCCAGCAGAATGTGCGGGTGGAAATCCTGGCGCTGAAACAGGCGGTCCTGAATGATCCGGGAGGAGTGGGAGGCATCCAGACAGATGAAGCTCTCCTCCTGTACATCTGCCAGGGTGATGGGGGTGCCGGAGGGGAGACGCTGGGCGATCTTGCTGTCCCGCCCTGCCAGGATACCGATACACTCTTTCTCAATCAGCTCGTAGGAGATCCCAGCCTCCGTGGGCTCGGTGGCGGCCAGAGCCAGGTCGATCTCCCCCTTCTGCAGCAGTCCCTCCAGTGTAGCTGAGGCGCTTTCGGTCAGCTCAATGGCTACGTGGGGGTACTCCCGTGTGAAGATGGGCAGCACATCGGGCAGCACCTGCATGGCCCGGGTGACGCTGATGCCAAGGCGCAGCCGACCGCCATCCTCCCGGCGGATGCTCTCCATCTCTGTCTTCAGCTGGGCGTCCACCTCCAGCATCGTTTCGGCGGCCCGCAGATACCGCTCACCGGCGTAGGTCAGGCGAAAGGGGGAGGTGCTCCGGTCGAAGAGGGGCAGCCCGGCCTCCTCTTCGATCTGCCGCAGCGTTTGGCTGAGGGAGGGCTGGGTGATGTAGAGCTGGCGGGCGGCGGCGGTGATGGTGCCGTGCTGGGCAATCGTCTTAAAATAGAGGGCCTGCTTCAGATTCATAGAATTTTCCTCGCTTTTTTGTGTGGTTTCACGAAAAGCATGGGATATTATCTATGGATATTATAAAATGTTTTTTATAAAAGTCAAGAAACAGTAAAAATATAAAGAAAAACCAATGATATGATAAAAAATCATCCATTTGCAATTATACATATCCTGCGATATGGTAATGAACGATAAAATATGAGGGAGGATTTTTCAATGGAGATCCGGAAAATGGCAGTTGCCGGTACCCTGGAATCCAGTGATTGCATGGTCACAGTGGAGCCTGGACAGGGCGGCGTGGCGCTGGAGCTGACCAGCTCTGTGATGAACCAGTACGGTCGCCAGATCCAGTCCACTGTGCTGGAGACACTGGAGCGGCTGGGCGTAGAAAACGTCAGCATCACTGTGGAGGACAAGGGGGCGCTGGACTGTACGATCAAGGCGCGGGTGGAGTGTGCTGTCTACCGCAGCGCTGACGCCTCCCATGTAAATATTCCCTGGGGAGGTGCGGTGAGATGATCGTGAGACCTGAGCCGGGGCGGTTCCGGCTGCGCCGGACCATGATGTTCATGAATGCCCAGAAGCCCGGCCTGATCAAGGACGCCTATATCTACGGCTGTGACTCCATCATGCTGGATCTGGAGGACGCGGTGGCGGAGAATCAGAAGGACGCCGCGCGCTTTAGCCTCTACCACGCGCTGACGACCATCGACTACGGCAGCACCGAGGTCATTGTCCGGATCAATGGTCTGGATACGCCCCACTGGCAGGAGGATATTCGGGTCTGCGTGGCCGGCGGCGCTGACGGGATCCGTATCGCCAAGTGTGAGAGCGCCCAGGATGTCCGCACTGTGGAGGCCGCTGTGGCGGCGGCGGAACAGGAGTTCGGCGTGGAGGTCGGCAGAACGCTGCTGATGGCGGCGCTGGAGAGCCCCAGAGGGATCCTGAACGCCTATGAGATCTGTTCTGCCTCGGACCGGATGTTCGGCGTGGCCATCTCCGGCGGCGATTTCCGCAAGTGCATGCAGACGACCTTCCAGCCTGACGGGGTGGATATGCTGGCGGCCCGGGGCCAGATGCTGCTGGCAGCCCGCGCCGCGGGGATCCAGTGCTTCGACACGGTGTTCACGGATCTGGACGATCAGGAGGGCTTCCGGGCAGAGGTGCTGCAGAACAAGGCGATGGGCTTTGACGGCAAGAGCCTGATCAATCCCAAGCAGATCCGCCTGGTACACGAGATCTTTGCTCCCACGGAGAAGGAGGTCCGGCAGGCGGAGGCTATCGTCAGCGCCTACCGGGAGCAGTCTGCCGCTGGTGTGGGCGTGTTCACGGTGAATGGAAAGATGATCGACGTTGCCTTTATTCCCGGCGCGGAGCGGACGCTGCGCCTGGCGAAGGCATGCAATATGTACGAGGGGGATCTGGTATGAAAAACGCGGTAGGAAGAGAGATCCCGGATAGCCTGCTGGTCAATGGCCGGGAGGGCTATCAGGGCAAAAACTACATGGATGGAAAATATATCCAGAAGGCGTCCCCCAGGACCCGGCGCTATGAAAAGCCCCAGGAGAGCAAGATCGTTGGCTCCCTTGTGGAAGCGCTGCGGCAGTGCGGTGCGAAGGACGGTATGACCTTCTCCTTCCATCATCATTTGCGCAATGGCGACTACGTTGCCAATATGGTCATGGCTGCGGCCATTGAGGAGTTGGGCCTGAAGGATCTGACCATTGCAGCTACCTCCCTGGGCGAGGCCCACGACCCCATTGCCGACTATATCGAGGCGGGCAAGGTCGTTGGGATCCAGACCTCCGGCATTCGCGGCCGGATGGGCGAGGTGGTCTCCGCAGGCAAGCTGAAGACGCCTGCCATCATCCGCAGCCACGGCGGCCGCCCCCGGGCGATCGAGGCGGGGGAGGTCCACATCGACATCGCCTTTGTGGCGGCGCCTACCTCCGACTGCGTGGGCAACTGCCGGGGCATCGGCGGAAAGAGCAACTGCGGCTCCCTGGGCTATGCCATGACGGATGCCAAGTATGCCGACCGTGTGGTGGTGGTCACCGACTGCCTGGTAGATTTCCCCAACTTCCCCGCGTCGGTGGAGGCGATCGACGTGGATGCGGTGGTCGTGGTGGATTCCATTGGTGACCCCAGAAAGATCGCCTCCGCTGCTGCCCGCATCAGCCAGAATCCCAGGGATCTGATGATGGCGGAAAATGTCGCAAAGGTCATCGCCTCCACGCCGTATTTTAAAGATGGCTTCTCCTTCCAGACGGGCGTAGGCGGCCCCTCCCTGGCGGCAAACCTGTTCCTGGAGCAGTATATGGATGAGCGGAACATCAAAATGGGCTGGGCCATCGGCGGCATCTGCGGTCCTATGGTGGAGCTGCTGAAAAAGGGCAAGGTGGGTAAGGTCATCGACGTGCAGGATTTCGATCTGGACGGCGTCAACTCTATCAACCAGACCCCTGGACACTATGAGATGTCCGCCTCCCAGTACGCCAACCCGGCCAACAAGGGCGCTTTTGTCAACAAGCTGGACTTCGTGGTCCTGGCTGCGCTGGAGATCGATACGGATTTCAACGTCAATGTGCTCACCGGCTCTGACGGTGTGCTTCGCGGCGCGCCCGGCGGACACCCCGATACTGCCGCCGGCAGCAAGGTCTGCATCATCGTGACGCCTCTGACCCGGGGCCGGATGGCAACGGTCTGCGAAAAGGTCGTTACCGTCACGACCCCCGGCGACTGCGTGGATGTGCTGGTCACAGACTACGGCATCGCTGTCAACCCCCTGCGGCCGGATCTGGCTGCCTGCCTGGACGAGGCCGGTATCCCCCACGTCTCCATTGAGAGCCTGAAGGAAAAGGCATACGCTCTGGTGGGCCGCCCGGACGATCTGGAGTGGGAGGACAAGGTGGTGGCCGTTCTGGAGGCCAGAGACGGCACCATCCTTGATGTGGTCCGAAAGATCAAACCCCTGTGTCTGTAATGTGTGTAGAGCAGAAAGGAAAAATCAATGAGTAATACTATTGTCGGCCTCTTGGGTGTTATCACCATCGCGGCCATTGTCATTACCCTCTTTAAGAGCAAGACTCAGCCCGCTATCGCCTTTATTGTGTTCCCCTTTGTGCTGGGCGTTATTCTGGTGCTGGGCGGCCGCTTCGGCTTCAGCGACCTGGCGGCTATGATCAAGAGCGGCTTCAGCTCAACGGCTCCCACTGCGGCGCTGTTCGTGTTCTCGGTGCTGTATTTCGGCATCATGACGGACGCGGGAATGTTTGATGTCATCATCGGAAAGCTGATGAAGCTCATCGGCAACAACGTGGTGGGCGTGGCCGTCATGACCTGCGTCATCGCGCTGATCGGCCACTTGGATGGCGGCGGCGCCTCCACCTTCTGTATCGTGATCCCCGCCATGCTGCCCATCTATCAGAAGATGAACATGCGCCCCACCTCCCTGCTGCGCATCGCGGTGCTGGCGATGGGCGTGCTGAACCTGATGCCCTGGGCTGGTCCTACCATGCGCGCGGCTACGGTGCTGGGCGTAGAGGCCGGCGAACTGTGGACGCAGATCATCCCCGTGCAGATCTTTGGCGTGATCCTGGCGCTGGGTGTGGCAGTGCTCACCGGTGTGCAGGAGAAAAAGCGCGGCGCTGGCCTGCCTGAGGGCGAGGCCCTGGAGCTGCAGGCAGCTGACAGCGAGGTCAGCGAGCTGGCCCGGCCCCAGCTGTTCCTCTTTAATCTGGTGCTGACTGTGGCGGTCATCGCTATGCTGATCTGGGATGAGTTCCCCTCCTATGTGCCTTTCATGCTGGGCGTCGCCCTGGCGCTGTTCGTCAACTACGGCGCTACCGCCAAGATGCACAAGAAGATCATCAATCTCCACGCAGGCCCCGCGCTGATGATGTGCTCCACTCTGATGGGTGCGGCCGTCCTCATGGGCGTTCTGACCACCAGCTTCAACTATCAGCTGGATGAGGCGGGACAGGTGGTCGGTCTGGTGGCTGCCTCTGCCAAGAGTACGGCTGCCGCGGATATTCCCAGCGTGGTCCGCTGCCTGGCTGGTCTGGTCACCTCTGTCCTTCCCGCCGCGATCGGTCAGAATCTGCCTCTGGTCATTGGTATTCTGTCCGTGCCTCTGGCGCTGGCCTTCGACACCGACTCCTACTTCTACGGGATGCTGCCCGTTATCATCGCCATCGGCGCGGACTTTGGCGTGGAGGCGCTGCCTCTGGCTGTGGCCATGGTGGTCTGCCGCAACTGCGCCACCTTTATCAGCCCCATGGTGCCTGCTACGCTTCTGGGTACCGGTCTGGCGGATGTGGACATCAAGGACCACATCAAGGCCAACTTCCTGTATGTGTGGGGCTTCTCTATCATCTGCATGGCATTTGCTGTTGCTATCGGTCTGCTGCCGCTGTAATGGTGCGGTGACAAACAAAACCAGCCTCTCCCGGGTGGAGAGACTGGTTTTTCTTTTCAGACAGGAAAATTTGTAGTATACTGGTTGGCAAAGGATCAGAATGATAAGGAGGGGACACAGTGGAGGTCTCTTTGATGGAGATGCTGGAGGCCCGGGAGCAGCGGGTTTGGCGGCAGCGGGAGCTGCTGGCACAGTATGGCAGAGCGATGGTGAGCTTTACCATGAATATCGCGGGGCCGGTGAAGGACAGCGCGCTGATCCGCCGCGGTTTCCGTATGGGGGCGCGGGATCTGGAGCAGCTGCTGGCGGTGGAAAAGATTTCCTGCCTCCACCGGGAGGAGAGCCTGGCCCGCACGGGCTGCGAGGCTATCTGGGTGCTGGACGCTCCGGCGGAGCAGGTCAAGGGACTCACGGAGCAGCTGGAGGAGGCGTCTCCCCTGGGGCGGCTCTATGACATGGATGTGCTGGACGTGGGGGGAGAAAAGCTGCAGCGGGCAAAGCCCCGCCGCTGCTTGCTGTGCGGCGAGGTGGCTCAGGTGTGCGCCCGCAGCCGCGCCCACAGTGTGGAGCAGCTGCAGGAGCGGACCTGTCAGCTGCTGGAGCAGGCGGTTTTGGAGGATGACAGCCGGTTTGCCGCACAAATGGCGCAGCAGGCGCTGCTGTACGAGGTGGCGGTGACACCCAAGCCGGGCCTGGTGGACCGGCAGAGCAACGGCAGCCACCGGGATATGGATGTCTTTACCTTCCAGCGCAGTGCGGCGGCTCTGCAGCCCTACTGGGAGCAGTGCGTTCGCATCGGGCGGGAGACCCGTCAGCTTCCGCCGCCGGAGACGCTGGCGCGCCTGCGGTTTCCCGGTAAGCAGGCCGAGGGGCGGATGCTGGCGGCCACCGGCGGCGTCAATACCCACAAGGGCGCTGTTTTTTCCATGGGGCTGCTCTGCGGTGCGCTGGGGCGGCTGGACCGGGAGATGTGGCGGGACAGCGGACAGGTGCTGGCCCTGTGCGGCGAGATGGCTGCGGCGCTGCTGGAGGACTTTGCCGAGCCCCGGGATACCGCGGGGCAGCGGCTGTACCGGGAGCACGGCATCACCGGTGTCCGTGGTCAGGCGGCGGCCGGTTATCCGGCTGTGGCCCATATCGCGCTGCCCAAGCTGCGGGCCGGGCTGGAGCGGGGGCTGGATCTGAATGACGCGGCCTGTGCTGCGCTGCTGGCCCTCATTGCCGGTACGGTGGACACAAATATGATCCACCGGGGCGGTATTCAGCGGCAGCGGGAGACGGCGGCAGAGATCGCCGCGCTGCTGGAGCGGGAGCCGTTCCCGGACCGTGGGACGCTGGAAGAGCTGGATGCCCGCTTTGTGGCGGAGAATCTCTCCCCCGGCGGCTGCGCGGATCTGCTGGCCATGGCGCTGCTGCTGCATTTCCTGGCGGAGGAGCCGTGTTGAGAAAAACCGAGCCGCTGCATATTAGACAGGTGCTCATAAAACAGTTTCAGACCGAAATTACAAAATGAGCATCTGTCAGACAGGGTTGGTAAACGAGATAACGGGTATTCGGTGAAAGCCGAGTACCCGTTATTT